>NZ_JBMDIO010000001.1:0-346405 GCF_057808725.1 Novosphingobium sp. FG90 | reverse complement strand
GCCTGTCGACCGGCAAGCGCATCAACTCGGCCAAGGACGACGCGGCGGGCCTCGCGATCTCGACCTCGATGACCTCGCAGATCCGCGGCATGAGCCAGGGTATCCGCAACGCCAACGACGGCATCTCGCTGGCGCAGACCGCCGAAGGCACGCTGTCGGAAGTCGGCAACATGCTGCAGCGCGTGCGCGAACTGGCGATCCAGTCGGCTTCGGGCACTTACCAGACCTCGGACCGTGCGGCGATGCAGCAGGAAGTCTCGGCGCTGACCACGCAGATCAACGACAGCTTCACGCAGGCCAAGTTCAACGGCAACACGCTGATCTCGACCACCGCAGGCGCTGACCTGACCTTCAACATCCAGACCGGCTCGCAGGGCGGCCAGCAGGTCACGCTGACCTCCAAGGCGATCGACGGCACCAAAGTTTCGGCCACCGCGCTCGACGTGACCGATGCGACCAAGGCGGCGACCACGCTCACCAACGTCGATGCCGCACTGGCTGACGTCAACGCCACCCGCGCTTCGCTGGGTGCGGGCCAGAACCGCCTCGAATCGGCGATCAACAACCTGACCAACACCACCACCAACCTGTCCGACGCCCGCAGCCGCATCGAGGACGCCGACTACTCGGCCGAGACCACCGCGATGGCCAAGGCGCAGATCCTCTCGCAGGCCTCCACCGCGATGCTCGCACAGGCCAACCAGAGCCAGCAGAACGTCCTCTCGCTGCTGCGCTGATTTAACGCTTGCACTGCCTTCCTCCCCCGGAAGGCCCGGAAGCCCGGCGGTCGTTTCCCCCGACCGTCGGGCGTTTCCGTGTCGGCACAAGGTGACAGGTTTACACGGTTGACACGGTCCAGGGGCAAATGGTGTCACCTTGGGCCGGAAAGTGTCACCTTGCGGGGGTAAGGTGACACATTTTGCGCGAGATGTGTCACCCTGCGACCGGCAGGTGTCACCTTGTGGTGTAACCTTATGGGGGGCGGAGCGGTTCGACCGGGCATTGGCGCAAGGTATCGGACCGGGCGGGGTGTAGGAAAGCGGGCGTTCGGTTTGCCCAAATCCCGCCATACTCCATGTGCTACGTGGGCAGGCATGAACTATATCATGCTGGCCATTGCCATTCTCACCGAAGTGTTCGCCACGACTGCGATGAAACAGTCCGAAGGCTTCACCCGCCTGCCTTGGGCGGCAGCGACCATCCTCGGCTATGCCGTCGCATTCTATTGCCTGTCGCTGACGCTGCGCACGATCCCGACCGGCGTTGCCTATGCCATCTGGTCCGGGGCGGGGATCGTTCTCATTTCAGCTGCGGCGTGGGTCTTCCAGGGCCAGAAACTGGATACCGCCGCCGTGATCGGCATGGCCCTTATCATCAGCGGTGTCGTCGTCATGAACACCTTTTCCTCGGCCTCCGCGCACTGACGGGCATGCCGGGCGGCGGCCGTCCTCATCAGAACTCCACGTCGAGTTCCTCCATCTGCTCGGGTTCGGCCATCGCCGCCGCCACCCATTCGCGCATCGGCACCCATTCGGCGATGGTGCGGCAGTACGCTTCGCACGGTTCCGGCAGCGCCACCGCGTAGCTTACAAAGCGCGTCGTCACCGGCGCATACATCGCGTCGGCCACGGTGGGCTGCGCGCCGAACAGGAACGGGCCGCCGTAGCGATCTAGGCATTCCAGCCAGATCGCCTCGATCCGCTCTATGTCCGGACGCGCGCCGGAGAACACCGGGAACTTCGCGTGACGCACCTTCAGGTTCATCGGCAGCGCCGAGCGCAAGTTGGTGAAGCCCGAGTGAATCTCCCCCGAAATCGAGCGACAATGCGCCCGCGCGATCGGATCGGCCGGGAGCATCTGCGCATCGGGAAACCGCTCGTTGAGGAATTCCGCGATCGCCAGCGTGTCCCACACGCTTGCCCCCTGCCAAGTCAGGCGCGGCACCAGCACCGAAGGTGAGAGCAGCAGCAGTTCGGCGCGGTTGGCGGCATCGTTGGCGACCATCTTCTCGGTCACCTCCAGCCCGGCGAGGCGGCACAGCAGCCAGCCGCGCAGCGACCACGCCGAATAGGTCTTGCTGGAGATCGTCAGCGTTGCACCGGACTCGACCATGACCTGCCCCTTCATTCAGCTTGCATCGGGTTATGATGCAGCGCAGCATGATTGTACAACCGTTTGCGTGCACACTCGCCGAATCGCGAGGTGCCTGAGGGATATTGCGGATGCTCTATGACGCCTACCAGGCTTATTGCGACGCCCTCACCCCGGCGCGCCTGACCGCGCGGGCAGCGACGGGCTTTCGCGACAAGTTCCTGGGCGGGGCGAAGACGATGCCGATGGCGCGCCGCCTGTTCGCTCTGGCCGAGACGTTCGACAAATCGACCATCACGCACAAGCGCCCGCCTTACGGCATCGATGAAGTGCTCTGCGGCAATGCCATGACCCCGGTGGTCGAGGATGTGGCGCTGGCGCTGCCCTTCGGCGACCTGCTCCACTTCGCCAAGCCGGAGGTGACCACGCCGCAGCCCAAGGTGCTGGTGGTGGCGCCGTTGTCCGGCCACTTCGCCACGCTCCTGCGCAATACCGTGGAGACGCTGCTGCGCGACCACGACGTCTACATCACCGACTGGAAGAACGCGCGCGACGTGCCGCTCTCCGCAGGCAAGTTCGGGCTGGACGAATACATCGACTACGTCATCCGCTTCCTGCAGGAGATCGGCGATCCGGCGGCAAGGCGCGGCGCCAACGTGCTGGCGGTGTGCCAGCCCTGTGTGCCGGTTCTGGCGGCGGTGGCCATCATGGCGCAGGACGACGACCCGTGCCAGCCGCGCACCATGTCGCTGCTGGGCGGGCCGGTCGACGTGCGGGAATCGCCGACGGTGGTGAACGAGCTGGCCAACGCGCAAAGCTACGACTGGTTCGAGAACAACCTGATCCACACCGTGCCGTGGCGTTACAAGGGCGGCGGACGCAGGGTCTATCCGGGGTTCATCCAGCTGACCGCGTTCATGTCGATGAACATGGGGCGGCACAATGCGCAGTTCCGCAGGCTGTACCAGCACCTCGCCGACCTCGAGATGGAGGAAGCGGCGAAGATCGAGGACTTCTACGACGAATATCTCGCCGTGCTGGACATGACGGCGGAGTTCTACCTCGAAACGATCGACCGGGTGTTCCAGCAGGCGCAACTGGCGAAGGGAGAACTGATGCACCGGGGCCGCAAGGTGGACTGCGCCGCGATCCGCAAGACCGCACTGCTCACCGTCGAGGGCGAGCGTGACGACATCTGCGCGGTGGGCCAGACGGCGGCGGCGCACCTGCTTTGCACCAGCCTGAGGCCGCACTTGCGGCGCCACCACCTGCAGCCGGGGGTGGGGCATTACGGGGTGTTCTCAGGCTCGAAGTGGGAGCGCGAGGTCTATCCGCAAGTGCGCAGCATGATTTTGGCGATGGCGTGAGGACTGAGAAATTAGATTCTGGCTTGGGGCATAAAGCCGACATGTCCGGAGATAAGCTACGTCATCCTGAACTTGTTTCAGGATCCATCGTGCAGTCTGTACCGGAGCCAAAGGGCGCGAACCGAGCCATCGACCTACCCCGTCATCAACTGAGCCATCGGCTTGATGGACCCTGAAACAAGTTCAGGGTGACGTCGGGTTTGAATTGGACGGTTGCGGTTACGCTCCTCGCCGGAGCGTAGAGTAACGGGGCGATCTTTCGACCGCCCCCTTCCCTTATCAATACCCCTGCTTCGCCAGCCAAACGTCCACTTCCGGCATGCGGGTCTGGCCGACCTTGATGCGGTCCTGGATCTTGGCGATCGCCTCGTCCACCGGACGGCGCGAACCGGCCGCGAGGCGCTGCTTCGCATAGGCATCCAGCTTCGCCGGCATCGCCGGGTCCGCACTGCCGGTGGCGAGACGCCCGACGTAGCGCGTCGCGCCCGAGCTATCGACGCGGCTCATCACCGCATCGTAGTTGGCGAGGACGAAGTCGAACGCCTGCTCGGGGTGCTCGCCGCCGACGGCGCTGACGATCACCGGGCTGGTGGTCACGCCCGGCTCGTCGGTGAGCGACAGGGCCAGCGCCTTGTCGGTCAGCGCCTTATCGTTGGCACGGCCCAGCAGCGAGTAGAGCGTGGTCTTGACCTGCGCCGAAGTCTCCTCCTGCGCCATCGTGTGCAGCTTGTCCCAGGTCGCCGCGTCCGCGTTCTTGGCGACGACGGTGAGCACCGCGACCTTCACCGAGGGATCGATCGAGGCCGGATCGGCGAAGCGGCGACGTGCCTCGGCGACCACCGAGGGTTCGCCCAGCGTGCCCAGTGTATCGATCAGCGTGGCGCGCAGGTCGCCGGCGGTGGCCTGCTCGTCCGCCTTCGGCTCCCAGCCCAGCGTGTTCAGCACCGGCAGCAGGCGCGCGGAGGCGAAGCGCGAGAGCGCCGCCTTGCGCTTCGCGTTGTCCTTGGCGAAGTCGGCGAGGCCGCCGATCACCTTAGCCGCGCGCTCCATCACCTGCGGCGAGGCATTGGCGGGCAGGTTCTTCACGACGTCGAGCATGTCGGCCATCGGCTGGTTGCCCGCATAGCCGAGCGCCACCGCATCGTTGAGGATGCCGAGCTGGTCGACCGGCTGCACCGAAGCGATGCCCTTGGCGAGCCCGGCGAAGGTCTTCGCATCATAGAGCACGCGGTAGTAGCCCGACTGGCCCGCATTGACGACGACCGGACCGCAGCCCGCGACCTTGAGCGAGCCCTTGCCCTGCAGCAGCGTCTCCGCCTTGGAACCATCGGTGCCCGCAGCGCTGACCGGCACGCGCCAGGCGAGCGGCTGCTTGTCGGCGCGGTCGCGGGTGAACTCGCCCTGCTCCAGCGCCAGCGTGGTCGAACCGGCGCCGCACGAGGAGGTCACCTTCACCAGCGGAATGCCCGGCTGCAGCGTGAAGTCGTGCGCGATCTGGCTGATCGGCTTGCCCGAAGCCTTGTCGATCTCGCGCCACAGATCGTCGGTGACGGTGTTGGAGTGCTTGTAACGCGCCATGTAGGCCTGCACGCCCTTCTGCCACTCGTCCGAACCGGCATAGGCTTCGAGCATGCGGATCACCGCCTCGCCCTTGGCATAAGTGATGTTGTCGAAGGCCTGGCTGGCCTCTTCCACGGTCGCGATGTGGTGGATGATCGGGTGCGTGGTGACGTAGGCGTCCTGGTCCATGGCGCGCTCACGCTCGCCGGTGGCGGTGAGTTCGGGGTGCCATTCGGGGTGGAACTTCGCCGCCGCGCGGCTTTCCATCCACGAGGCGAAGCCCTCGTTCAGCCACAGGTCGTCCCACCACGACATCGTGACGAGATCGCCGAACCACTGGTGCGCCATTTCATGCGCGACGACCGTGAAGATGCGCTGACGCAGCGCGTTCGACGCGATCTTGGGATCGAGCAGCATCGCGTTCTCGAAGTAGAAGATGCCGCCCCAGTTCTCCATGGCGGAGAAGAACTGGCTGCGACCCGGCGCCGCGATGTGGTCGAGCTTGGGTAGCGGGTACTTCTCACCGAAGTATTCGTTCATCCACGGCAGCAGGTCGGCTGAGGCGCCCAGCGCATAGTCCGCCTGCGCCAGATCGCCCTTCTTGGTCAGCACGCCCACTTCGGTATCGCCCGCCATCTTGGTCTTGCGCTCGAAATCGCCGAGGCCGAAGAACAGCAGGTAGGTCGACATCTTGGGGCTGGTGCCGAAGGTCACGAGGGTCTTGCCGCCCCCCAGGTCCTTGCGGCTTTCCACCGGCAGGTTGCCGACGGCGACTTCCTCGGTCGGCACGATCGTCTTGAGGCTGAAGGTCGCCTTGTAGAACGGCTCGTCCCACGAAGGCATGAAACGGCGCGCGTCCGAGTTCTCGAACTGGGTGAACAGCGCGCGCTTGGCGGAACCGTCCGCCGCCTTGTAGTCGAGCGCGAAGAGGCCGTAGGCCTGCGTGTTGATCTTGCCCGCATAGTCGATCGCCAGCACATAGCTGCCCGGCGCGATGGGCTTGGCGAACCTGAAGGTCGCGGTCTGCGCGGCTTCGTCGATCGAGACGGTCGGCGTGCCGGCCTTCTTGCCGCCCTTGGTCAGCGTCGCCTTGGCGATGGCGAGGTCGGCGGCCTGCAGCGTGATCGTGCTGGTCGCCTCGACCACGTCGACGGTGATCGCGGCCTTGCCCGCGAAGGTCATCGCCTTTGCATCGGGGGTGACGGTGATGTCGTAGTGATTGGGGCGAACGTTGCGCGGAAGCTGCGTGGTCACCGTCTCGACCGTGGCGCCCTTGGTCGTGGAAGCCGTTGCAACGTCCTGTGCGGAAGCGGAAAACGGCAGGGCAACGCCGGCGAGAAGCGCCAGCGCGGCGCGACGATACGGTTTCTTCATGGACGACTCACACCAGATGGGGGGATGACGCCTTGCTAACGGCTCTGCTTCGCCGCGCAAGATATTTACCCGGATGCGCAACTTTCACGGGAGTGAACGCAATGTCATCCACTCTCCTTCGAATATGCACGGCTCGTCTCTTGCTCATGGACAGCGATCCGCTAGCTTGAGCCCCGCTATTCGGGGGAATTGAATACATGAAAGTTCGTTTGCCGTTGCTGCTCATGGCGGTGGTCTCCAGTCATGCCATGACGGATAACGCATGGGCCGGAGAGGCGATCCTCTACCAACCCGCTCCCGCTTGGGTGACCCCGGCGAAGATGCCCGAGAATGCCGGCCCTTCCTCTCCGGCGCTTCTGGTCTACGACGTGCAGCAGAAGGTCGAGGGCGGCCAGCTGTGGCAGTACATGGATACCGCCACGCGCATCGCCTCGCCCGAACAGCTCGCGCAGTTGTCCACCATCGCGCTGCAGTGGTCGCCGGACAAGGGCGACATCGTGATCCACGAGATGACGATCGTGCGCAAGACGACGACCGGCAGCGAAACCATCGACCTGCTCGCCACCGGCATGAAATTCGACGTCCTGCGGCGCGAGGAACTGCTTGAACAGCGTCAGCTCACCGGCCTGCTCAGCGCCACTGCCGCGATCGAGGGACTGCGCGTGGGCGATGTCTTCCGCCTGCGCTATTCCACCTCGATGCGCGACACGGTGCTGGGCGAACGGGTGCAGAGCGCCGTCTACCTGCCCGCGCGTCCGCTGCTGGTCGGCTCGGGACGGCTGCGCATGGTCTGGCCCGCTGCCGACAAGGACGCCCGTTGGCAGTTCCTGACCAAGGACGCCGCCGTGACGCCGAGACGCAATGGCGCGGCGATGGAACTGGAACTGCCGCTGCCGCTCGCCAAGCTGCCCGAAGTGCCTGACGACGCGCCCGCGCGCTTTGCCTCGCAGCCCCTGTTCGAGTTCAGCACGTTCGCCGGCTGGGCCGACGTCTCGCGCACGTTCGAACCGCTCTATCGCACGCAAGGGTTGATCGCCGATGGCTCCCCCCTCGCCGCCGAGGCCGACAGGATCGCCGCCGCCTCCAACGATCCGCTGGCCCGCACCCAGGCCGCGCTCCAGCTGGTGCAGGATCAGGTGCGATACTTCCTCGTCGCGATGAATACGGGTAACTATACCCCGCAGTCGCCGGACGAGACCTGGAAGCTGCGCTATGGCGACTGCAAGGCCAAGACCCTGCTGCTCCTTGCCCTGCTCGATCGCCTCGGCATCGAATCCGAAGCGGTGCTGGCCAGCCTTGCCAATGGCCATGACATCCCGCGTCACCTGCCGAGCGCGGGTGCCTTCGATCATGTGCTGGTGCGCGCGAAAGTAGGCGGCAAGTCCCTGTGGCTCGACGGCACCGGCCTCGGTTCGCGGATCGAGGACATCAACGACACGCCCGACATCGGCTACGTCCTGCCCCTGCGCACCGCAGGCGCGGAGCCGGAGGCGATCGAGACGCACGCCAATGCCCGCCCCACTTTCGAGATGGATGCGCTCTACGACGAAACCGCCAGCGGCGACCTACCCTCGGTCGTCTCGGCCACGCTGACGCTGCGCGGCGCGCCTGCGCTGGGCATCGGGCTTGCCTCCCAGTCGCTCGACCCCGACCAGCGCGACGAGATGATCCGTGCTCAGCTCAAGCAGGCGTTCGGCGACGGCCTGTTCACCGACCTCGCGCTCGAAACCTCTACGGAAAACGCCACCGCCGTCCTGCGCGGGCGCGGCATTCTCACGACCGCATGGCGTCAGCGCGATCGCCAGCGGCTGCGCGTCTACAACGGACTGCTCTCCGGCTTCACCTTCGCGCCGGACCGCGCGCGGGCGGAATGGCGCGGCCTGCCGGTCGCCACCTCGCGGCCGATGGGCATGACCTATCGCATCCGTGTCAAGCTGCCTGACGGCGGCAAGGGCTTCACGATGGAGGGCGTGCCCGATATCGACACCACCATCGGCGGCAGCCGCCTGACCGGCCACGCCACGCTGGCCGACGGCATCTTCACCTTCGCCGAGCGGCGCGACGCCACCGGCGCCGAAGTCCCCGTGGAACGCATCGCCACAGATCGCGGCGCGCTCGCCAAGATGCAGGCGCAAGTGCCGCAGGTCGTCGCATCCGCCGACACCACCCGCCGCTGGAACCTTGCCCATGCCGCGAAGGGCGCAACGCAGCAGGCGGCCATCGAGGCCGTACTCGCCAAAGTCATGGCCCAGAAGGACCCCAAGTCCGATCCGTGGGACGCCCGCGCCAGCCTGCGCAAGGGCATCGGCGACTACAAGGGCCCCCGCGCCGACCTCGACCGCGCGATCGAACTTTCCGCCGATGCCAACACATATCTCCAGCGCGCCTACGTCAACCGCGCGCTGCGCGACATTCCCGCCGCCATCGCCGATACCCGCAGGGCACAGGAACTCGATCCCTCCAGCGGTGCGGCGACGGCGATGCTCGCCGGGCTGCTGGCGGAAACCGGCGAGATCGACGAGGCCCGCACGATCCTGCAGGACAAGATCGCGCTTGGCGGCAACGAGCGCCGTTACTGGGAGTCGGAGGAAGTCGAGACGCTGGGCCTTTACGGAGACCCCACCGAGGCGCTGTCGATGCTCGACACGCTGATGACCAAGCGTCCCCAGAGCCCCGACCTGCTCAACCTCGCTTGCTGGGTGAAGGGCATGCGCGGCATCGATCTCGACGGTGCAGTGCGCCAGTGCGCCAGTGCGGTCGAACTGGCGGCCAGCCCCACCGGCCCGCTCGACAGCCGCGCGGTGGTATGGTTCCGTCTCGGCCGCTACGAGGACGCCCTGCGCGATCTCGACGCGGTCCTGCTCGATGCTCCCGGCCAGAGCGAGAGCCGCTACATGCGCGGCGTCGTCCTCGCCCACATGGGCCGCAAGCCGGAAAGCACCGCCGAACTGGCGGTGGCGCGCACGCTCAACCCGGCGGTGGACGTGCTGTATACGCGGCTCGGCATCAAGCCGTGAACCATCGGGGCATCCCAGCTTTCGCTTGCCTTTGCCCGGAAATCCGCTAAGGGCGCCCCTTCCCCGCAGTCCGAGCGACACGGGGAGACCCAAAGAAAGCCGGAGGGGCCTCGCAATCCCGCGAGTCGCCAGCGATCGGTTAGACTAGATAAAGGAAGCTGCCGTGGCTCTATATGAGCACGTGTTCCTGGCACGCCAGGACCTCAGCCAGGCGCAGGTCGATGCGCTTGCTGCCGCCGCCACCGAGATCGTCGAGTCGAACCAGGGCAAGGTCGTCAAGACCGAGACCTGGGGCCTCAAGAATCTCGCGTACAAGATCAAGCGCAACCGCAAGGCTCACTTCGTGATGCTGAACATCGAGGCTTCGGGCGACGTCGTCGCCGAGCTCGAGCGCCAGACGCAGATCAACGAAGACGTCATCCGCTACGTCACCATCCGCGTTGACGAGCACGAGGAAGGCCCCTCGGTCATGATGCGCAAGACCGACCGCGAGCGTACTCGCCGTCGCGAACGTGAAGGAGCCTGATCCACATGGCACGTGCATTCTTCCGCCGCCGCAAGTCCTGCCCGTTCTCGGGCAAGAACGCGCCGAAGATCGACTACAAGGACGTTCGTCTGCTCCAGGGCTTCATGTCCGAGCGTGGCAAGATCGTCCCCAGCCGCATCACCGCGGTTTCCGCAAAGAAGCAGCGTGAGCTGGGCCAGGCTATCAAGCGCGCCCGCCACATCGGCCTGCTTCCCTTCATCGTGAAGTAAGGGAGGGACCTACCCATGCAGATCATCCTCCTGGAACGCATCGAGAAGCTCGGCGCCATCGGCGACGTCGTCTCGGTCAAGGACGGTTACGCCCGTAACTACCTGCTTCCGAACAAGAAGGCCCTCCGCGCCAACGAGGCGAACAAGAAGGTCTTCGAAGCCAACCGCGCCAAGATCGAAGCCGACAACGCAGAGCGTCGTTCGGCTGCCGAAGCCAACTCGGGCAACGTCGAAGGCAAGCAGATCGTCCTGATCCGCGCCTCGTCGAACTCGGGCCAGCTTTACGGTTCGGTCTCGGTCCGCGACATCGTCGACGGCCTGAACGCCGAAGGCGCGAACGTGTCGAAGCAGATGATCGTGCTCGAGCGCCCGATCAAGACGCTCGGCATCTTCGACGTCAAGGTTTCGCTGCACCCCGAAGTTGCGGTCAACGTCAAGGTGAACGTCGCCCGTTCGCCCGACGAAGCCGAACTGCAGTCGCAGGGCGTGGACGTGATGGCCGCGATGTTCGAACAGGACGTTTCGGGCTTCACCGAAGCCTACGACCCGAACGCCGAACCCGGCGAAATCGCGGTCGAGGAAACCGAGGAAGAGGGCGAGGCCCAGGCCTGAGCCTTTCCTTCGGTTACCGAGGAATAGCAAAGCCCTCGTTCCCCAGCGGAACGGGGGCTTTTCCTTTTCGGGCGCTCCCTCTCCCCAATCACTTCGTCACCCTGAACTTGTTTCAGGGTCCATCGTGCCGCTTTGTGCGGGCGTTGAAATAGCAAACCGCACAGGCGGCTTCCCGATCTCAGCACCGACCTTTCGGCGAAATGGACCCTGAAACGAGTTCAGGGTGACGAAGAACCGGGTTAGAGATCGCGCCATGATCCATCCCGTCACGCTCGCCGACTACCGCACCGACCCCGCCCTGCGCGCGGCCATGCTGGCGCTGAATAACGCCCACGCCGTCGAACTGTCCTTCGCCGACGAGGCGCGTATGGCGATGCTGGTGGAGCAGGCCTTCCTCGCCGCACGGGTCGGAAATGTGGACGCCCTGCTCCTTGCCTTCGCGCCCGCAGCCGCATACGACAGCGCCAACTACCGCTGGTTCGCAGAACGCTACGCCAGTTTCGTCTACGTCGATCGCGTCGTCGTCGCTCCGGAAGCGCGTGGTCGCGGTCTTGCGCGCAAACTCTACGCCCATCTCTTCGACGCCGCGCGCGCTGCAGGGCACGAACGCATTGTGTGCGAGGTCAATTCCGACCCGCCCAACCCGGCGTCCGACGCCTTCCACGCAGCCCTCGGCTTCACACCCGTCGGCGAGGCTCTGCTGGAGAACGGCAAGACGGTGACCTATCTGGCACTCGGACTGTAGACCCGACCGTCATAACCCTGCCCTTATCCGCCCCTATTGCGCCGCAGCACGGAATGCGTAATAGATGGCCATGCAGAAGATGAAAGAAACCATCGCGGAATTGGTCCGCGTCTACGAAGCCGCCGTTTCCACTCTCAAGGCCGACATCGCCGCCTTTGTAGAGAACGGCACCCTCCCCCCAGCAGACCGCCGCGCGAACCGCCTCTGGACTTATCCTGAGCTGCGGATCACCTATCGCGGCACTGAACTCAACGCCCGCGCCTCCCGCGCGTTCGGGCGGCTTGAAATGGCCGGCACTTACGCCACCACGGTCACCCGCCCGCACCTCTTCGCTTCCTACCTCGAAGAACAGCTCGCGCTGATCGAGGCCGAATACGAAGTGGAATTCGAGGTCGCCGCGTCTACGCAGGAGATCCCCTTCCCCTACGTGCTCGAAGGCGTTTCGGTCGGCACCGTCACCCCGCAGGAACTGGCGAGCCACTTCCCCAGCACCGAACTGGCGATGATCGGCGACGAGATCGCCGACGGCACCTTCCTCGCCGCCGAGGATGAGCCGCACCCGCTAGCCCTGTTCGACGGGCTGCGCACCGACTTCAGCCTTGCGCGTCTGGCACACTACACCGGCACCAGCCCGGACCACTGCCAGCGCTTCGTGCTGTTCACCAACTACCACCGCTATGTGGACGAGTTCGTGGACTGGGCAGGCACGCAGGTCGGCTCGGACGGCTATGTCGCGCTTTCGGGCGCCGGCGGCCTCTATCTCGACGCGCCGGTTGAGAACGCCCGCGCGCGCCTGTCCGACACCGCATGGCGCCGCCACCAGATGCCCGCCTACCACCTCATCCGCAAGGACGGTTCGGGCATCACGCTGGTCAACATCGGCGTCGGCCCGTCCAACGCCAAGACCATCACCGACCACCTCGCGGTGCTGCGCCCGGAAGCGTGGCTGATGATCGGCCACTGCGGCGGCCTGCGCGAAAGCCAGCGCATCGGCGACTACGTGCTCGCCCATGCCTACTTGCGCGACGACCACGTGCTCGACCCAGTGCTTCCGCCGGAAATCCCGCTGCCCGCGATCGCCGAAGTGCAACTCGCACTGGCGCAGGCGGCCGAGGTGGTCAGCGGCGAAGGCGGCGCGAACCTCAAGAAGCGGATGCGCACCGGCACCATCGTCACCACCGACGATCGCAACTGGGAACTGCGCTACACCGAATCCGCCAAGCGCTTCTCGCTGAGCCGCGCGATCGGCATCGACATGGAAAGCGCCACGATCAGCGCGCAGGGCTACCGCTTCCGCGTGCCTTATGGAACACTGCTGTGCGTTTCCGACAAGCCGCTGCACGGTGAACTCAAGCTGCCTGGGCAGGCCAACCGCTTCTACGAGGAGGCTATCGCCAGCCACCTCAAGATCGGCCTCATCACCTGCGACCTGCTGCGCGAACAGGGCGACCGCTTGCACTCGCGCAAGCTGCGCGCGTTCAACGAACCACCGTTCCGTTAAGCACCGGCCGCAGGACCAGAACAGCAAAGCCGACCGTCGCGACCTGAGCGCCGGTCGGCTTTTTCGTTGCGCCTTTCCGAAAAGCGGCGGGCGGCCACTCACCCTCGCGGGATATATTCGTGGCGCGCCGCTGAACACGCAGAGCGCCTGTAGAACTTCACTGCGCACAGTCACGCGGATGTTCTGGCGACGGGTAATTTTATGCCCGCATTCCGAAACGCTCAAAGGTCCAAACGCAATCTTATTCCGAATGTTATCCGAAGCCTTCCAAACAGCCACAGAACATTTACTTTCGCGAATAATCCTGCATTCAATATAGAAATTGAGTTCGATGAACTTATTTTCAATGAAACATATGCAAAATGAATTTCACATAAATTTCACGTTTATTTCCAATATTGAAATAGATGTGATCGATATACAACGCCGATAACTCATTATCCGCACATCGATGATTATATGATGACAGTCTGATGCTTACGGGAGCAGACGCACTCGCCTGCTTCCGGCGTCGAGGATTTCGCACTGCCGGAATCTGCGAAAGGAGCATCAATGACCCCCCACATGAAGCGTCTGCTTCTGGCCTCGACCCTGCTGATGGGCCTGCCTGCGGCAGCGCACGCGCAGGACGAAGCGCCCTCCGCCACGGACGCGGCCGATGCCGGCGACGCGATCATCGTCACCGGCTCGCGCCTGCGGAGCGCCAACCTCGAGCAGGCGGCGCCGATCATGGCCGTGACCGCTGCCGAGATGAAGGCGACCGGCCAGGTCAACGTCGAGAACGTCCTGAAGGAAATTCCGCAGCTGGTCCCCGACCAGACCGGCGCCTCGAACAATCCGGGTGACGGCGTCGCCACCGCCAACCTGCGCGGCCTCGGCGCCCAGCGCACGCTGGTGCTGGTCAACGGCCGCCGCTACGTCTCGTATGACACCAACCAGATCGTCGACCTCAACACGATCCCGACCGCTCTGCTGGAGCGCGTCGACGTGGTCACCGGCGGCAAGTCGGCCGTCTACGGTTCGGACGCGGTCACCGGCGTCGTCAACTTCGTGACGAAGCAGGACTACGAGGGCATCCAGGCCAACGGCAACTACCGCCTGACCGACGCGGGCGACGGCGCGCAGTACACGGGCGGCATTCTGGCGGGCAAGAACTTCGCCGACGGTCGCGGCAACATCACCGTCTACGGCGAGTACAGCCAGCGCAAGGCGATCACGCAGGCGGCGCGCAGCTACACCAAGACGGCGATGACCGACGGCGACGACGGCACCCTCGTCGCGGGCGGCTCCTCGTCGATCCCGGCCACGCGCATGAACCTGGGCGGCACGAACTACAAGTTCGGGCAGGACGGCAGCTATTCGGCCTACGACAGCAGCACCGACGCCTACAACTACGCGACCGAGAATTACCTGCAGGTCCCGCAGAAGCGCGAACTCGTCTTCGCGCAGGCGCACTTCGACGTCAGCGATGCGCTGACCCTCTACGCCGAGGGCCAGTACGTCCACAACCGCGTCAAGAACCAGCTCGCGCCGACCCCGGTGACCGGCAGCTTCTCGATCGACAACGACAGCTCGTTCCTCTCGGCCGACAGCCAGGCGTTGCTGCAGGGCTACGACACTGACGGCGACGGCTACACCACCGCCAACATCTACCGCCGCCTGAGCGAGATCGGCGACCGCGTGCAGGTCACCGACAGCAAGGCCATGCGCGGCCTGATCGGCGCACGCGGCGACATCGGCCATGACTGGAGCTACGACGTCTACGCCAGCTTCTCGCGCACCCGGCGGACCGAGTACCAGTACGGCAACATCTCGCGCAGCCGTCTGCAGCAGGGCCTGCTGACGACCTATGACGCCGACGGCAACCTCGTCTGCACCGATACCAGCAACGGCTGCGTGCCCGTCAACATCTTCGGCGAGGGCAACATCAGCGACGCGGCGGTCGACTTCCTGTCGATCGACACCGTCAACCGTTCGACCATCACCGAGAAGGTCGTGAGCGGCGCGATCAGCAACAACAACCTGTTCGACCTCGGCGCAGGCCCGGCGGGCTTCGCCTTCGGTGCGGAATACCGCTCGGAGCACGGCAGCTACAACCCGGACGAACTGCTCTCCTCGGGCGACGTCGTCGGCTTCAATGCCAGCGACGCGACTTCGGGCGGCTACAACGTCAAGGAGCTGTTCGCCGAAATCGACGTGCCGCTGATCGCCGACAAGCCCTTCATCGAGCGCCTCGAATTCAACGGCGCGGCCCGTTATTCATACTACTCGACGGCGGCCAAGTCGGTGGGCACCTTCTCGGCCGGGCTCGTCTACGCGCCGATCAAGGACATCAGCTTCCGTGGCCAGTTCTCCCGCGCGGTGCGTGCGCCGACGGTGAACGACCTCTACAGCGGCAGCTCGCAGAATTTCGAGACCGCCACCGACCCGTGCTCGACCCCGGACGCGACCAGCTACTCCAACCTCTACGCCGCCTGCGTCGCGTCGGGCGTCGCCGCATCGGACGTGGGTAACGACGAGTACAACGCCGCAGCGACCCAGATCGAAAGCTACAACGGCGGCAACACCAAGCTGCGTGAGGAAACCGCGAACACCTACACCTTCGGTGTCGTGCTCCAGCCGCAGATGATCCCGGGCCTGTCGATCACGGCGGATTACTACCACATCAAGATCGACAACTTCATCACCTCGGTCGGCACCGCCAACCTGCTCACCGCCTGCTACGGCGACGCGGGCAACAACTACACGTCCTACGACAGCAGCACCTGTTCGCTGCTGCCGCGCGACAGCACCGGCACCATCGTCGGCGCCATCGACAACCTGAGCAACACCGGCGGCGTCAAGACCGACGGCATCGACTTCGACGCGCAGTACACCATCCCGCTGGCGTTCGGTCGCAACAACTCCAGCAAGCTGAACCTGCGCGTCGCGGGCTCTTACCTGATGAACTGGACGTTCCGCCCCATGGCCTCGCTGCCCGACCTCGTCGTCGATTGCGCGGGCAAGTTCGGCCTGAGCTGCAGCAACGTCTACGCCAAGTGGCGCCTCAACAGCCGCGCGACCTGGTCGACTGAGGACCTGAGCGTGTCGCTGGCATGGCGCCACCTCTCGGCCGTGGACGACGACACCGGCGGCTACTCGGTCGACCACATCCCGGCATACGACTACTTCGACCTCAGCGCGAGCGTCGACGTGGCCAAGCGCTTCACCTGGAACATCGGCATGAACAACATGTTCAACAAGAAGCCGCCGGTCCTTGGTGACAACCAGGAGCAATCGAACACCTACCCGTCGACCTATGACGTCTACGGCCGGACGTTCTTCACCGGCATCACCGTCGACTTCTGATCGAATGCACAGGGGCGATGCGAATCGCTCCTGTCCACCGGGAATGGATACGTCCTTGCGGCACTCGCCGCAGGGGCGCTTCCGCTCGCCTGAATGAAATATTGATGAAATTGCAGGTTCAAGTTCGCCCCATAGCGTCCGGGGCATGCCAAAGCCCTCCCAGACTTCGATTTCAGGCGCCACCGGCACTGCCGGGATCAACCGCCTGATCGCCTCCGCCTTTCGCGTCCGCCTCGTCAGCGACGTGCCCGAAAGGCTGGCGCGTTCACCGCTGCCATATCGGCCCAACGCCAAGCGGCGCGAGCGCATCACGACGATCCAGCGGCGCGGCGTGCTGTTCATCCACGTCCCCAAGAACGCGGGCACCTCGGTCTGCCACCAGCTCTACGGAACCCAGATCAAGCACGAGACCGTGCGCTACTACGCCAGCGTCGCCCCGCAAGTGCTGGACCTGCCCAGCTTCGCCATCCTGCGCGATCCGGTCTGCCGGTTCCGCTCGGCCTTTGCCTATGCCAGCAACGGCGGCACCAAGGACCGCAAGGTCGCCCGTCCCTTCAACGAGCGTTACCGCGCCTTCGAAACCGTGGACGACGCGATCGACCACCTCGCCACCGCGCGCAGTCCCTTCGACGTCGACCACATCTTCCGCCCGCAGTCCTGGTATCTGACCGACGCGAACGGCCACTGCCGCGTCGACAACCTGATCCCCTACGAAGAGATCGACAGCCTTGGCGAGATCATGGGGCTGGACGAACTCGACGCCCTGCCCCGCCTGAACGGTAGCAGCAACAGCCGCTCCGGCACCGCACCGATCCGGCTCAATCCCAGCCAGGAAGCCTTCATCGAGGACTTCTACGCCGGGGATTATGCCTTGTGGCGCGGTGCCGTCAGGGTCACCAGCCTGAAGTCTCGCCCTTGTTCTGCGCGTCGAGCCACTTCTTGAGCGGCGCGAAGTAGTCCAGCATCGGCTTGGCGCTCATCTGCGGCGAGCCGGTGAAGGTCTTGAGCGCCTCGGGCCAGGGCTTGGACTGCCCCATAGCCAGCATCGCATTGAGGTTCTCGCCGACCTTCTTGTTGCCGTAGAAGCTGCAGCGGTGCAGCGGCCCCTTCCAGCCGGCCTGCTTGCACGCCGCCTGATAGAACTGGAACTGGAGAATGCGCGCGAGGAAGTAGCGGGTGTAGGGCGTGTTGCCCGGAATGTGGAACTTCGCGCCCGCATCGAACCCGTCGTCGGCGCGGGCCGAAGGCGGCGTTATGCCCTGATAGTCGAGGCGCATCTTCGTCCACGCCTTGTTGTAGTCGGCCGGCTGGATCGAGCCGTCGAAGATGCCCCAGCGATAGCGGTCGATCATCAGGCCGAAGGGTAGAAACGCCACCTTGTCCATCGCCTGACGCAGCAGCAGGCCGATGTCCTTGTCGGCGCTCGGCACCTTCGCCTTGTCGAGCAGGCCGATCTGCACGAGGTACTGCGGCGTGATCGACAGCGCGATGAAGTCGCCGATCGCCTCATGGAAGCCGTCGTTGGCGCCGTTGAGGTACAGATACGGCTGCTTGTTGTAGGCCCGCTGGTAGTAGTTGTGGCCCAGTTCGTGGTGGGTGGTGACGAAGTCCTCCGAATTGACCTTCGTGCACATCTTGATGCGGATGTCGTCCTTGTTGTCGACGTCCCATGCCGAGGCGTGGCAGATCACCTCGCGGTCGGCGGGCTTGGTGATCATCGAGCAGGTCCAGAACGTGCCCGGCAGCGGATCGAAGCCCAACGACGAATAGAACCCCTCGCCCGCCTTCACCATGTCGAGCGGCTTCTTGCCCTGCGCCTTCAGCAGATCGCCGATGTCATAGCCGAGATCGCCCGCGCCCTGCGGCGCGACGAGCGGGTAGACGTTGCCCCACTCCTGCGCCCACATGTTGCCCAGCAGGTCGGCGCGGATCGGCCCGGTGCGCGGCTGCACGGCATCGCCGTACTTCTCGTTCAGCTTGCGGCGCACGTAAGTATGCAGCGCCAGATAGAGCGGCTTGGTCTCTTCCCACAGGCGCTGGGTTTCCGCAGCGAACTGCTCGGGCGTCATGTCGTAGCCCGAACGCCACATGGCGCCGACATCGGCATAGCCCAGTTCCTTCGCGCCCTGGTTGGCGATGCCGACCATCTGCGCGTAGTCCGCCTTCATCGGCTTGCCGACGTTGTCGTGCCACGAGGTCCACATCTCGGCGAATTCGGCCGGAGTGTGCTGCAGATTGCCCATCTCCGCCTCGATGTCCGAGCCGTTGATCGGCTTGCCGTCGAGCGTGCCCTTGCCCTTGCCATAGGCGGAGGACAGGCGAGTGGTGATCTCGCTCAGCCGCGCGGCGGCGCCCGGCGTATTGGGCGCGGGCAGGACGATGCCCTGGCGCAGAATACCCAGCTTGCGCGACACATCGGCGTCGAGGCCAGCGACTTTGGCGAACTTCGCCGCCTCGACCGCGTACTTCACCTGCTTCTCGGTAAGCTGGCCATTGGACTGCGCGGCCAGCGCATCGGTGTCCTCGGTGATGTAGGTGTAGTTGACCCAGTTCGCCTGATTGTTGCCGAGCGAGAAGTCGAACAGATCCTTCTCGGCATCGGCGACGAACTTCGCGGCGCCCTCGGCGGTCTGCGGATAGTCCTCGGCGTGAGCGGGGATCACGGCGAACGACAGGCTTGCGGCCAGCGCAGCCAGTGCGGTGGAGGCGAATTTCATGGGGGGAACCTCTCTGAACCTTTGAATGGGCGCGAGACTAGCCGCCCCTCTCGCGGGATCAACCGCCAGGGGAGGAATATCCTCGGCCGTGAGTACGACGGTCCTTCGCCGCCATGCGATCAAAGGAGCCGCAGGCCCAACTGAACCGGGATTTTTGCACCCATGTTGCGGATCGTTGCCATCAAGCAAGGGACGCTCGCTCCACATGCCGATCCATGTCGTCTACGCCACGCCGGAAGGCCGCTCCCGCATGAAGCCCGTGACCATGGCCGGCGGCCTGTCCTACCTCGACCCGCCGCGCCCGTCTCTGGGCTGGCGCACGGTGATCTGGGAAGGCCCCGCCTTCATCGACAGCTTCCACACCGCGAAGGGCTTCGGCAGCCTGCAGACGATCCTCGAAGGCCGCCTTACCATCACCGTGACCGATGGAGACCTGCGCAGCGTGACCGGCGGCCCCGGCGACGCCTTTGTCTTCGTCGACACCACCGGCGACGGCCACGAGGCCGCCCGCCCCGACGAGGCCACTTTACGCGCGATCAATATCCGCTTCGCTGACGGATGGGCCGCCCTTGCCGAAACCTTCGACGGCTGGCCCAAAGAAGCCGTGCCCTTCGCCTGAATCACCACCACATCGTCATTGCGATCGCAGCGAAGCAATCCAGGGCAGCATTATTCCGCTCTGGATTGCTACGCTGTGCTCGCAATGACGATAGGCGCGGTCAGCCCAGAAACCCAGCGATCGCCCGGCCGAGATCCTTGAACGTCACCGACGACATGTGATTGCCCGGCACTTCGGCATAAGTGCCCTGCGGCAGTGCCGCGGCGAGGTCCTGCGCCGAGCCGTTGTCGTGATCGTCCGCGCCGCACACGCACAGCGTCGGCATCGTCACTTGCGCGATGGCGTCGGGCGCGGTGTCGTCCACCGAGCCAAGCAGCAGGCGCGCGGCCACGCGGTCGATCTTCATCGACTTCATGAAAGCCTGCGCCACAAACGCCTTGTCGCCGCGCTCGATGGTCCCGAAGCGGTCGATGGCGTCGACGAAATGCGCGCTGCGCTTCGCCCAGCCCGACAGGCCCGTCAGCCCCATGCCTCCCAGCACCAGCCGCTGCGGCGCCAGCCCCGCCAGCACGCCGCGCACCACCGTCCGCGCGCCCAGCGAAAAGCCGCCGAGATCGTACTCCGACAGGCCCAGCGAGGCGATCACCGCCTTGAGATCGCGCACCAGCACGTCGGACGGATAGGCATCCGCATCGTGCGGCCCGTCGCTCTGCCCGTGGGCGCGCAAGTCCGGCATGAACACCTCGAACCCAGCATCGGCGAGGATCTTCGCATTGCCGAACTTGATCCAGTTCACCTCGGCGCTGGAGAACAGCCCGTGCAGCAGCACCAGCGGCCGCCCACCGGGCTGACCCGTCGTATGAAGGGCGAGCTTCGCCCCGCCGAAACCTTCGACGAAATCGGTCTTCACATCGCTCACAGGCAAACTCGCTTTCCGGTCATTCAGGCGGCTCGAGACCGGCGGCCTTCCATCGGTCCATGACGCCCGCGTTCTCGGCGCTCGTCATGCCCGGCAAGTGCCGCACGTCGGTCCATGCCGTCAACATGCTTTCGGTCGCATAGTTCTGGCTGGGGCGAAACGGCGCGGGATCATCGAAGCTGCCCACGGTCAGGTCGATGTTTTCTCCGTCGAGAAACGCGAACCCCAGCGGCGTCCCGCACTGCGAGCAGAACGGCCGGTGCGCGATCGGAGACGAGCGATACCAGTCCGGCTCCCTCTCCCACCGCACGGCCGATTGCGGCGCGTTGACGAAAGCGATCGACACCCCGCCGGTCGCCCGCCGGCACATGCGGCAATGGCACAAGTACGCCTTGTCGGGCTCGACTTCAGCGGAATAGCGGATACGGCCGCACTGGCAGCCGCCGGTCATGGTGGTGCTCATGCCGAAAAAGGTATGCGCGCCCTGCGGGGATTGAAAGACGCGCCGGGAAAATCCGCGTCGTCCCGGATGCGATCCGGGACGACATGCCCATCAACCCTTCTTGAGATGGCGGCGACCCAGCAGTTCCGCGATCTGCACCGCGTTGAGCGCCGCGCCCTTGCGCAAGTTGTCCGACACGCACCACAGCGCCAGACCGTTGTCCACGGTCGGGTCTTCGCGCACGCGGCTCACGTAAGTGGCGCCATCGCCCACCGCCTCGATCGGGGTGACGTATCCACCGTCCTCGCGCTTGTCGACGAGCATCACGCCCGGCGCTTCGCGAAGGATGTCCTGTGCTTCCTCGGCGCTGATCTCTTCCTCGAACTCGATGTTGAGCGCTTCGGAGTGGCCGACGAACACCGGCACGCGCACGCAGGTCGCCTGCACCTTGATCTTGGGATCGAGGATCTTCTTGGTCTCGACCACCATCTTCCACTCTTCCTTGGTGGAACCGTCGTCGAGAAACACGTCGATGTGCGGGATCACGTTGAAGGCGATCTGCTTGGTGAACTTGCGCGGCTCGGTCGGGTCGCCGACGAAGATAGCACGGCTCTGTTCGAACAGTTCGTCCATGCCCGCCTTGCCCGCGCCCGACACCGACTGGTACGTGGAGACGACCACGCGCTTGATCTTCGCCTTGTCATGCAGCGGCTTGAGCGCGACGACCATCTGCGCGGTCGAGCAGTTGGGGTTGGCGATGATGTTCTTGGCCTTGTAGCCCTCGATCGCGTCCGGGTTCACCTCGGGCACGATCAGCGGCACGTCGGGGTCCATGCGGTAGAGCGAGGAGTTGTCGATCACCACGCAGCCCTGCGAGGCCGCCTTGGGCGCGTAGACCTGCGTCGCGGCGGAACCGGCCGCGAACAGCGCAATATCCCAGCCAGTGAAGTCGAAATGCTCCAGGTTCTTCACCTTGAGCATACGGCCGGTATCGCCATACTCGACCTCGGTGCCGACCGAGCGTGAGGAAGCAACGGCGGCGATCTCGTCCGCCGGGAATTCGCGCTCGGCAAGGATGTTGAGCACTTCGCGGCCGACATTCCCCGTCGCACCGACGACGGCAACCCGGTAACCCATGGCAAATTCCCTTTAAAGGCGCGCCCGGGCAAGCGGACGCCGACACGCCCGGCGGGTTACCCGCCCGCGCCGCTCAGGGCAAGCACCGCGAGGGCGGCAGGGCGGTTAAGCGGGCAATGGCCCCAGCGGTGCTATGGGCTCGGCCACAGGAGGGGGCACGGTGGGATTGCGACGAAGGAACGGCTGGCGCGTCCAGTAGGTCAGCGAGCGCCAACTCCATTCCAGCGGCCCGCTAAGGAAGACGCGCAGCCAGACATTTGCGAACACCAGCATGCCCAAGTCGATCACGGTCGCCGTGACCATCAGTTGCGCCCAGCCGAACTTGTCCCACAAACCCAGTCCCCAGGACGCGAACACGAACCACATCGTCGTGATGCTGGTCAGGATGTAGATCGAGAACGCCATGCGCCCGGCTGCCTTGAAGGGCGAAAGTACCGCCCTGCCCATAGCGGTCTTCATCAACAGGTTGAAAAACCCGACATGGCCGAGCGTCACCGACAATCGCGCGAACTCTGCAGTGATCATGCCCGGCGTCGGCCATGGCGTGAACTTGAAAATCTCCATCAGGTCCCATCCCCTGAACCCGCATCCCACGGCATAGCCCGCGACCGCCAGCCCCGCGTAGAAGCCCGGGGACCGGTCGCCCTGGATGATCCCCCACTTGAACAACGCCATGCCCAGCAACATCGCCGGTACTGCCTCCAGCACGGTAAAAAACAACCCGTTGCCGTCGCCGAACACCTTGTTCCAGACGAACCACGCGAACATCACGTATTGATGCGGCCATCCCGCGCGCGCCCTGGCTTCGGCGTCGATCGCGATCTGGTCCTTCTTGCTTGGCGGCTTGGAGAGGTCGTGCTGATCGGCCTTCTCCTGCCAGGCATCGAGCGTCTTCCTGTCTTCGACCGAGAGCTTGGCGCCGGTCTTCTGCTTCTTTTGCAACGCCTCGACCTTGTGGATCCGCTCGATCCGCTCCTGATAGGCGAACGCCCCGCTCACCGCCACGAAGGCGGCGAAGGCCATGCCCATCGCCAGCAGCACCCTGGGCGAAGTCTTGCGGAACGGGAACAGCAGCAAGGCCGCCAGACCATAGGCCAACAGGATGTCACCCACCCAGCCGATTATGAAAATGTCGATCAGGCCGAACAGGATGAGCAGGAGATTGCGGCGATAGTAGAGGTCCGCCACCTGCACCGGATCGTCAGGTTTCATGGCCTTGGCGGTGAAAACCATCACGCCGGCGCCGAACAGCAGCTCAAACAGCCCGCGCTGGGTGCCGTCCCAGAAAATATGAATGGCCGCCCAGGTCGTCTGATCGGCAGCACTCCATGACAGGCGACGGAAATCGTGCATCCACGATGACACGTTCGTGCCCATGAAGGGGATGTTCATGTAGAGGATGCCCAGGATCGCGATCCCGCGCAAAACGTCGATCACGTCGATCCGAGCGCGCCCACGCACCGGGCCGAACTGAGGCAATTCCCCCGCCATGACTGCCCTCACCTATATTTTCAGGAAAGGTAATTGAGGGCACCTGCACAGTCAATCGAACGCAATCGTTCAACCCATGACAATTACCGCCATGTTGGATTACTTGGCGATCGACTTTCAGGAGAAAGTAAAAGACAATCCGGAAACGTCGCTCCTCCCTTTCAACGAGAGCGAGCGACGTTCCTGATCCGATCAGTGCGCCGTCGCGCCTGCCGCAGCCGTGTGCGGCGCGGGCGCGGCAGCAAGTTCGTCCGCCTCGGTCCATTCGATCGCGGTGACCGGTTCGGTCAGCGCCTTGGCCAGAACCTCATCGACGTGGGCGACCGGGATGATCTCCAGTCCCTGCTTCACGTTGTCGGGAATTTCGGCGAGGTCCTTGCGATTGTCCTCGGGGATCAGCACGAGACTGATGCCGCCGCGCAGGGCAGCGAGCAGCTTTTCCTTGAGGCCGCCGATCGGCAGCACACGGCCGCGCAGGGTGACTTCGCCGGTCATGGCGACGTCCTTGCGCACCGGAATGCCCGTGAGCGTCGAGACGATCGACGTCACCATGCCGATACCCGCCGAAGGACCATCCTTGGGCACCGCACCTTCGGGAAGATGGATGTGGATGTCCTTCTTGTGGAACACGCTCGGCTTGATGCCGTAGGCGGGCGAGCGGGCGCGCACGAAGCTGAACGCGGTCGAGATCGACTCGTTCATCACGTCGCCCAGCTTGCCGGTCGCCTTGATGTTGCCCTTGCCGGGGACGGTCACGCTTTCGATGGTCAGCAGTTCGCCGCCCACCTCGGTCCAGGCGAGGCCGGTGACGGCGCCGACCTGATGTTCTTCCTCGCCGACGCCGTGACGGAACTTGCGCACGCCCGCGAATTCCGCGAGGTTTTCCGGCGTGATCGTGACTTCCTTGGTCTTGCCTTCAAGGATCTGGCGCAGCGACTTGCGCGCCAGACGCGCCACTTCGCGCTCCAGCGTGCGCACGCCGGCCTCACGGGTGTAGTAGCGGATCAGGTCGCGCAGACCATCCTGCGTCAACGTGAATTCGCCCTTCTTGAGCCCGTGCGCCTCCACCTGCTTGCGGATCAAGTGACGCTCGGCGATCTCGACCTTCTCGTCCTCGGTGTAGCCTTCAAGGCGGATGATCTCCATGCGGTCGAGCAGCGGCTGCGGCAGGTTCAGGCTGTTCGCGGTGCACACGAACATCACGTCCGACAGGTCGATGTCGAGTTCCAGATAATGATCCTGGAACTTCGCATTCTGCTCCGGATCAAGCACTTCGAGCAGTGCCGAGGCGGGATCGCCGCGGAAGTCCTGGCCCAATTTGTCGATCTCGTCGAGGAGGAACAGGGGGTTGGACTTGCCCGCCTTGCGCAGGTTGGTCACGATCTTGCCTGGCAGCGAGCCGATGTAGGTACGGCGGTGGCCGCGAATCTCGGCCTCGTCGCGCACGCCGCCCAGCGACTGCCGGATGAACTCGCGCCCCGTCGCCTTGGCGATCGACTTGCCAAGCGAGGTCTTGCCCACGCCCGGAGGGCCGACGAGGCACAGGATCGGCCCCTTCAGCTTGTTGGTGCGCGCCTGCACCGCCAGATATTCGACGATGCGATCCTTGACCTTGTCGAGCGCATAGTGATCGGCATCGAGGATTTCCTGCGCCGAGGAAATATCGCGCTTCAGCTTGCTCTTCTTGCCCCAGGGCAGGCCCAGCAGCACGTCGAGGTAGTTGCGAATGACGGTCGCCTCGGCGCTCATCGGCTGCATCGACTTGAGCTTCTTGAGCTCGGTCGTCGCCTTCTCGCGGGCTTCCTTGGACAGGCGCGTCTTCTCGATCCGCTCCGCCAGTTCCAGCAGTTCGTTGCCCTCGTCGCCTTCGCCGCCGCCGAGTTCCGACTGGATCGCCTTGAGCTGTTCGTTGAGATAATATTCGCGCTGGGTCTTTTCCATCTGCCGCTTCACGCGGCCACGGATCTTGCGCTCCACCTGCAGGACGCCGAGTTCGCCCTCCATGAACGAATAGACCATCTCCAGCCGCTTGAGCGGATCGGATTCGGAAAGAACCGCCTGCTTGTCGGAAACCTTCGCCGAAAGCTGCGCAGCAACGGTATCGGCCAGCTTGGCCGCATCCTCGATGTCGCCGAGTTGCTCGCCGGCATCCTGGCTGAGCTTCTTGTTAAGCTTGGCGTACTCGTTGAACTGGTCGACAACGGTGCGCATCATCGCCGCGACTTCGGTGCCTTCTGCCTCTGTCGGTTCGATCGGCTCGACCCCGGCGACGAGCATCTCGCCCTCTTCCGTGGTTTCCGAACGCAGGGTTTCGAGACGGGCGCGGTCCTGTCCTTCGACCAGGACACGCACGGTGCCGTCCGGCAGCTTGAGCAGTTGCAAGACGCTGGCGATGACGCCGGTATCGTAGAGGTCGTCACGATCCGGATCATCGCAGCTGGGATCGAGCTGGGCGAGGAGGAAGATGTCCTTGTCGCCGGCCATCGCCGCTTCCAGCGCGGCCACGGATTTCTCACGGCCCACGAAAAGCGGCACGACCATGCCCGGAAAAACGACGATATCACGCAGCGGCAGAAGCGGAAGCAGGTTCAATGCACTTGTCCAATCATCTCGCACGGGGACTGCATCTTGACCCATCCCCGGCATTCTCCCGCAGGATATGGGGGGTTTTGGCCGCCATGCAATCTTTTCGAGGCGAAAGGCCGTGGAAACCCGCCTGCCCGCTACTGGAAAATAGGCCCTTCGCACGGCGGACACATCAACGAGTGGGTCCGATTCCGAGGTATAATGACCCAAACCGCACCGTTTCAGCGCAAGACCTTAGCGTCCTTCGACAAGCTCAGGATGAGCGGGGCTGACGCAAAGACCGCCGGAAAAGAAAAGCTCAGCCCGAACCACCGCTCAGGCTGAGCTTGTCGAAGCCCCGAAAGGCGAACGCGCCTCAGAACGGCAGCTTGAAGCCCGGCGGCAGGCCCATGCCCTGCTGCGCCTTCGCCAGTTCCTCGTTCGCGACCGAGTCGGCCTTGACGCGCGCGTCGTTGTAGGCCGCCGCGATCAGATCCTCGAGGATCGGCTTTTCCGATGCGGTCATCAGGCTGTCGTCGATCGACACGCCGATCACGCGGCCCTTGGCCGAACAGCGGATCTTGACGAGACCACCGCCCGAAAGCCCCTCGACCTCAAGCTGGTCGAGCTTGCCCTGGGTTTCGTTCATCTGCTTCTGGATGGTCTCGGCGGCGGCTTGCGCGGCCTGGATCATCTCTTCCATCGACTTCATCTCAACGTCTCCAATTGCGGCCACCACCGCCGATGGCGGCCTGGCGATCTTCCTGAATGAGCTCGGCCCCGGGAAATGCCGCCAGCGTCGCCTCGACCAGTGGTGAAGTGCGCAGCGCCTCGGCGTCGGCGGTTTTCTGCACCTCGTGAACTTCAACGAGGGTGGGCGCGCCCTCTCCCGCGACCTTCGTGACTTCCCACCGCTCGCCAGTGGCCGCCTGAAGGCCATTGCGCAGAACGCCGACGAGATCCTCGTTGAAGCCCGGAGGCTGTGTATAGCGCAGCAGGCCCGAGGCCAGTTCCACCACGCGCACCTGCATGCGCATGGTGTTGGCGGCAGACATTTCGCCCGCATGTTCCACCTCGTCGACCAGCGCTTCCCAGCGCGGCGCCAGCGCGGCGGGACCCGTAGCGGCACCGGAACCGACGGGCGCTTCGGGCGCAGCGCTGCCGCCTTCGGCCACGGACGCGGCCGGTGCGCGCGCGGCGATCTCTTCAAGCTTGCGCACCAGCGAACCGGGATCGGGCATGTCGCTGGCGTGCATGATGCGCAGCAGGGCCATCTGCGCTGCGACGAGCGGATCGGGCGCGGACTTCACCTCTTCATGACCCTTGAGCAGCAATTGCCAGAGGCGATGGAGCTGGCCTGCGCGCAGGGACCTGGCCCAGCCCTCGATCGCCTCGCGCTCCTCGGTGGAATGCGCATCGGCGCTCCCGCTGACCTGAGCCACAGCGACGCGATGGATCAGGTCCATGAGCCCGCGCATCAGCGCGATCGGCTCGACACCCAGCGCGAACTGGTGCGCGACGAGGTCGAGCAGATCGCCCCCCTTGCCGTCGAGGATCGCGGCGATGAGCTTGCGCTGCACGCTCTTGTCCGAGAGACCAAGCATGTCGCGCACCTTGTCGGCGCGGACCTGGCCCTCTCCGTCCAGATCGGCATGGGCGATGGCCTGGTCGAGGATCGAGAGGCCGTCTCGTACCGACCCCTCAGCCGCCGCCGCAACCATGGCGAGCGCCTCGCCCTCGGCCTCGACACCTTCCTTCGCGCAGACATTGGCGAAGTGGCCCGCCAGCATCGGCGCAGGGATGCGGCGCAAGTCGAAGCGCTGGCAGCGCGACAGCACCGTCACCGGCAGCTTGTCCACCTCGGTCGTCGCGAAGAGGAACTTCACATGCGCGGGCGGTTCCTCAAGAGTCTTCAGCAAGGCATTGAAAGCATTGCGCGAGAGCATGTGGACTTCGTCGATGATGTAGATCTTGTAACGCGCCGAGACGGCGGCGTAGCGCACCGCCTCGATGATCTCGCGCACGTCGTCGACGCCGGTGTGGCTGGCCGCGTCCATCTCGATCACGTCGATGTGACGCCCCTCGGCGATGGCGACGCAGGGTTCGCACTTGCCGCAAGGGTCGATCGTCGGGCCGCCCTGCCCGTCCGGCCCGATGCAGTTGAGGGCCTTGGCGATGAGGCGTGCGGTCGACGTCTTGCCGACACCGCGCACGCCCGTCATCAGGAAGGCATGGGCCAGTCGGTCGCGCTTGATCGCGTTGGCGAGGGTCTGGACCATCGCCTCCTGCCCGATCAGTTCGGCGAAAGTCTGCGGACGGTACTTGCGCGCGAGTACGCGGTAAGGCTGCGCGGTGGTTCCGGCGGGGGCGGGCTTGGCCGAGGGGCCTTCGACAGACTCAGCCTGAGCGGGGATCGGGGCGGGCTTGGGCGACTCGGCGAACATCGCGCTCTGGCCCGCTGCTTCGAGTTCCGTAACCGAGGGCTTCGATTCCGGCTCGGGATCGTCGAACATCGACTGCTGCCCGGCGGCCTCCAGTTCGGCGGCATCGGGCTTTTCGTCGGCATCATCCTCGTCCCAGGGGGGCGTATCGCCGAACATGTCGCGTGAATCGTCCATCGTCGGCCAAACTAGGGGTTCATGGCCGGGATGTCAGGGGGAAAGCGGCCGGAACCCCTGCATGTTCCACAGCCTTCGTGTCCAAACGAACACAAAGGCATGATATTTCAGCGATGTAGAGAAATGAAGGAGCCGAACGACCCGCCGCAACCCGTTGTGGCTGCTTCCTTCCGGACCTGACCAAGTTGGCGGACGCAAGCGCCCGTCCGACTCCCGGATCGCCCTATGGCGATGGTTTCACGGGAATGCAAGCGGTTAGAACGACGTCGCCCCGGACTTGAGCCGGGGCGATGAAAGATCAGCGGAAGTTGTCGGCGTAAGCCTGAATCTTCAGGCGGCGCGGCGGAGTGGCATGGATTTCCGCCTCGATGCCGTACTTGTCGGCATAGGCCTTGGCCTCTTCCGAGGTCGGGAAGCGCAGGATGACCTGCTGCTGCATGTCGCCCGAGCCGGCCCAGCCCATCAGGGGATCGGGCTTCTTCGCCTCGGACGGTGCGAACTCCAGGGTCCACTGGTCGAGCAGCGCCTTGCCGGACTGCATGGCGTTCTTCGGGCGTTGATAAATGCGTGCGCTCATGAGCCAGCGCTTTGCCTCCGAATCGCTGCCGAAATCAAGCGCGAATCACGCCTTGCGACTTGCTTCAAAGGCATTGCGCGTCTTGAGGCTGGGGTCTTCGGTCCAGGGTTCATCGGGCCAGCGGTGGCGCGGATAGCGCCCCTTCATATCGCGCTGCACGTCGCGCCACGATCCCCGCCAGAAGCCGGGCAGGTCGCGTGTGGTCTGGATCGGGCGACCGGCGGGCGAAGTCAGCTTGAGCAGGAGCGGCTGCGAAGGCTGACCGAAGCCGGGATGCCGGTCGAGCCCGAACAGGGCCTGCACGCGCACTTCCACCGAGGGGCCGCCCTCGTCCTCGTAGTCGATGGGATGCGTGGAACCGGCGGGACTGCGGAACTCGGGGGGAGCCAGGCGGTCGAGCGCCTGCTGGTCATCCCAGCTCAGCCGATTGCGCAAGGCCTGCGCCACCGCGCCGCCGTCAAGCTGGTCCAGCCGCCGCCCCAGCAGTGGCCCGAGCCATTCCTCGAGGTCCGCCAGCAGCGCCTCTTCGGACACCGCCTCGATCCCCGCATAGCGCGCGCGGCGCAGGAAGTTCTGGGCGCCCTTGCCCAGCGGCACCAGCGACAGGCCCTTGAGGCGTATGCGCTCGATCAGGAAGGCGCGGATCGCTTCCGGGTCGGGCGACGGGTCAGGTCCACTCGCCAGCGTGATCGCGCCGAGCCGACGCTCCAGCCGCGCCTCCACTCGGCCATCGACCTCGTTCCACCGCAGCACGGTGCGACGCTCGATGGCATCGCCGAGCCACGCCTCGACCTCGGCCGTTTCCAGCGAGGCGCCGGAAAGGATACGCGCGCCCTTGGCCTGCCCCTGCGCGTCGCCGATCACCATCCACTCGCGCGCGGCCAGCGGCGAGGCGGGGTCGAGCATGTAGCCCCTGCCCCCCGCGCTCAACCATGTCTCGCCCGAACCGTCGCGGCGGCGCGCCAGCATGTCGGGACGGCCGAGGGCGAGGATCACGCCGGGGGGCAGATCGTCGGCGGCGCTGGCATCGACCAACCCCGCCGCCCGCCGTGCCCAGCCCGCCGCGAGCTTGCGCGAAGCCTGCGCGCGGGGCGCGCGGTCGGTATCCCAGCGGGAAAGGCGCTGCGTCAGGTCGTCGCTGCGGCCACCAAGCCCGCGCTCCTGCAACAGCAGCGCGAGCTTCGCCGCATCCTCGCCCGCGCCATGTTCGGTCGCGCGCAGGATCATCGCCGCCTGCGCGGGGTCCATCGGCAGGCTCGCCACCTTGCGCCCGAACGCGGTGATGCGCGCTTCCCCATCGAGCGCACCGAGTGCCGCCAGCCCCTTGCGCGCCGCTTCCAGCGCCGGGCCGGGCGGCGGGTCCAGCCAGGCCATCGCCTGCGGATCGCCCGCCCCCCACTGCGCCAGCGTGAGCGTCAGCGGCGCAAGGTCGCTGGTCAGCATTTCGGGCGGATCGAACTCTGGACGACCAGCATGAGCGGCCTCTTCCCAAAGGCGATAGGCGACGCCGGGCTGCTGGCGGGCAGCGCGGCCCGCACGCTGGGCAGCGGAGGCCCGGCTTGCCCGGTGCGTGACGAGGCGGGTGACGCGCGCCGCCTTGTCGAACTCGGCACGGCGCGAGAGGCCCGCGTCCACCACCACCGAAACGCCGTCGAGCGTCAGCGAGGTCTCCGCGATCGCGGTCGCCAGCACCACCCGGCGGCGGCCTTCGGGATCGCGCCGGATCGCCGCGCGCTGGGCGGCGGGATCACACTGCCCGTGGAGCGGCAGGACCAGCGCAGCAGGCAGCTTCTGCGCCAGACCCTCGGCCACCCGCTCGATCTCGCGAACGCCGGGGAGGAAGGCCAGCACATCGCCATCGGTGTCGCGCCATGCGGTGAGGACAGCCGAAGCGACCGCGTCCTCGATCCGCCTGTCCGGCGCGTGCCCCAGCCAGCGCAATTCGAGCGGCCAGGCCTTGCCCGCGCTCTCGATGACCGGGGTGCCCTCCCCCAGCAGCCGGGCGAAGCGGGTACCGTCGATGGTGGCGGACATGACGACCACCCGCAAGTCCTCGCGCAGCACGGCGCGGCTCTCGATCGCCAGCGCCAGGCCGAGGTCGCTGTCGAGGTGGCGCTCGTGCGCCTCGTCGAACAGCACGGCGGACACGCCGGGAAGCTCCGGGTCCGAGAGGATCGTCGAGACGAAGATCGCCTCCGTCATCACCACCACGCGCGTGCGGGCCGAACGCTTGACGTCGAGACGGGTGACGTAGCCGATCGTCTCTCCTGCAGTCTCGCCCAGTTGCTCGGCCATGCGCTCGGCGGCGGCCCGCGCGGCGACACGGCGCGGCGAGAGCAGGATCACGGTGCCGCTGCACCAGTCCTCGCCCAGCAGGGCCGGGGCGAGCGCGGTGGTCTTGCCCGCACCGGGCGGGGCGATGAGCACGGCGCCCGTGCTGATACCCGTCTCGGCACGCAGGGCGGCGAGAAGATCGGGCAGGACGGCATGGATCGGCAAGGTGCTCACAGGCGCGGCTTTAGAGATCGTTTGGAAATTCGCGAAATACGAATTTCGCGGCACCGACCGCCAGGGAAAATGCCTCCAAGGGCATTTTCCAGACACATTACCACCGCGCGTGAAATCGCCAAAGCGGTTGCGATACGGGATCATTTCGCCTCGCTTGTGCACTTTTCATAAAGACTTGGATAGTATCGGGGACCGCTTGCGAGCCCCCGTTCTCGAATTGCAGACGCGCACACCATGAATGTTGCCGGTCAGTATCCCCTCCGCGTCGCGCAGTATCTGCGCCTGCGAGAGCACATACCGCCGCTCTACGGTCTGCTTTCGATCAATGCCGCCGTTCTGGCCTTCACCCATCGCCATCTTGCTCCGCCCCTGCTCGTCTACACCATCCCGGGCATCCTGATCACGGCATGCGTGCTGCGCATGATACTCTGGACCCGCCCCGTCAGGCCTGCAGATCTGGAACTCGCAGCGGTCGACCGGCGCCTGCGCCGCACGCACATCTTCGCGGTGGTGTTTTCAATGGCCTTCGTCGCCTGGTCGCTGACGCTGGACCAGTATGGCGGGCCATACGAGCATGGCCACGTCGCCGTCTTCGTCTCGGTGACGGTGCTGGGCTGCGTGTTCTGCCTCAACTTCCTGCCACGCGCGGCGCTTGCAGTCTGCGTTACGGTTCTGGGGACTTTCCTCACCTATTCTGTGATCACAGGCGGCGAAGTGCTGATCGCCATCGCCGCGAACATTACCCTCGTGGCCATCGGCATCCTCAAGATCCTGCGCGATTCCTATCATTCCTTCGTCGATCTCGAGGCCTCCCAACGCGATCTCAGCATGGAGCGGCAACAGGCACAGGCGCTCGGCGAGGAGAATGCCCGCCTCGCCCAGACCGACGCGCTCACAGGAATGCCCAACCGCCGCTTCTTCTTCGCGACGCTGGAGGGGCTGCTGGAGCGCGCCGGCCCCGAAGACCGCTTCAGCGTCGGCCTCATCGACCTCGACCGCTTCAAGCCGGTCAACGACACTCACGGCCACGCCCATGGCGACCGGCTGCTGCAGATCATCGGTACGCGCATGAATGCGGCTTGCCCCGGCGATGCCATCGTCGCCCGACTCGGCGGCGACGAGTTCGGACTTATCGTCATGAGCGGCCCGCCCGAGGCCGAGCGCGTCGCCAACGACTTGTGCCGCGCCATCCGCGAGCCCGCCCGCATTGGCGACATCATGGTATCGGTGGGCTGCTCGGCGGGGCTGGCCGTCTATCCCGAGACCGCCGCCAGCGCCAACCTGCTGTTCGACCGCGCCGACTTCGCGCTGTACCACGCCAAGAACCACAAGCGCGGCCAGTGCGTCCTGTTCTCGCAGGAACTGGAACGGCTGATCCGAAGCGAGCAGTCGCTCGACGCCGCGCTGCAGCTGGCCGACCTCGATGCCGAACTCTCGCTCAACTACCAGCCGATCGTCGCGACCGAGGACCTCGACACGATCGGCGTCGAATGCCTCGCCCGCTGGCACTCGCCTCGGCTCGGCCATATCTCGCCGGAACTTCTCATCGCCTCGGCAGAGCGCGTCGGGCGTGCGCGCGAAGTCACGCTGGCGCTGTTCGACCAGGCGCTCGATGCGCTGGCACGGCTGCCCGCAGGCCTGCGCCTCTCCTTCAACCTATCCGGCAACGACATCTGCAACCCGGAGACCATCGACGCGCTGCTCCGGCGGATCGAGGCATCCGGCTGCGATCCGCGCCGGGTGCTGATCGAGATCACCGAATCCTCACTCATTTCGGAATTCGCCATCGCCAGCGCCGCGCTTGAACGGCTACAGCAGACGGGGATGCGGATCGCGCTCGACGATTTCGGCACGGGCTATTCCAGTCTGTCCTCTCTGCACCAGTTACCGCTCGACATGGTGAAGATCGACCGCAGCTTCGCGGTGCGGCTGGACGAGGCGTCGGGCCGCCGCCTGATAACGGCAATCCGTCACCTCGCCCGCTCGCTCTCGCTGGAGTGCGTGATCGAGGGGATCGAGACGGAGAACCAGCTCGTCAGCGCAAGGCTGGCGGGTTTCTCGCTGGCTCAAGGCTATTTCATCGCCCGGCCCATGACGCTGGAAAGAGTTCTGGAACGGCTCGCCCAGCCCGGCACGGCGCGCTGGAATTCCGTGGCGGGCTGATCGTCAGCCGGGACTGGCGCGTACCCCGTAGTCGATGCGAATGCGGACCCATTCGCCGACCTGCGGCTTGCCATTGATGCGCGGCGGGATCACCTGGAATTGCCACGCGGCATTGAGCACCGCGCGCCCGAAACCCGAACCGCGCGGCGATTCGCCGAGAATCTGACAGTTCTCGACGTGGTAATGATCGATCGTCTGGCAGGCCACCATGCCCCAGCCCTCCCGCGGCGCATTGGCGGGCATATAGCCGCCAAGCTGTGCGTCGGTGGGCCGACGGAACCAGTCGGCGTTGTAGAGAGTCGCACCGCCCGGCCCTTCGCCGGGACCATAGGTCGAGCCGCTGTTGCCGCCGCCGGAGGGGCTGCCGCTGCCCGAACTCTTCATCCCACCGATGTCGGCCGCCGCCATCTCCGATTTGGAAAGCTTGAGGAAGCTGAAAGCGGGCTTTTCCGGCGCCTGGGTCGGCTTCTCGACCGGCTGTACCGGCGTCTCGACCTGGACCTTGGGCTGCTGGACCTGATCCTTCTCGACCTTCTCCGCCTTCTTGGCGGGTTCAGGAGACTTGGCGCCGGTATCGGCGTCCTCGCCCTCGACATTGAAGGTGACGGGGTTCTTCGCCTTCTCCCGCAAGGGCGCCACCGCCGTCTGGTAGATGGCGATCAACAGGGCAATAATGATGATCGCCGCCGACAGCAGCGAGGAGATCAGGCGTTGGCGAGGCGACCCGGACTGGTATCCGGTGGCGCCCCTGTCGGCGTAGGAGGGCATGGCGCGCCTCATTAAGCGAGCCGGGCTCGCGCCGCAATTACGGCTTTGTTGCAGAGTGTCGCAATCCCTGTGGACTGTGGCTCCGATGCCCGCCCGGACGAGCGAGCCTCAGCTCAATACCGCCGCGCGACCGCGAACTCGACCGCCTCGGCCATGGCGTTGCGCGCTTCTCCGGCCGGGAAGCCCGCGATCGCATCGATCGCGCGCTGGGCGTAGAGGCGTGCCCGCTCACGGGTCGCCTCGACGCAGCCGTGGCGGTTGATGAGTTCGACGGCGTGGGCGAGGTCCTCGTCCTCGGTACGGAAGCCGGCGATGGCGTCCTCCCAGAACTTGCGCTCCTCGGCGTTGCCGCGCGCATAGGCGAGGATGACCGGCAGGGTCATCTTGCCCTCGCGGAAATCGTCGCCCTTGTCCTTGCCCGATTCGGTAACTTCCGAATCGTAGTCGATGGCATCATCGACCAGCTGGAAGGCAATGCCGAGGTTACGGCCATAGGCGTCGAGCGCCATTTCCTCCGCCTCGCTCTTTTCCGCGACGATCGCGGAAATGCGAGTGGCGGCGGCAAAGAGCGCGGCGGTCTTGGAGCCGATGATCTGGAGGTAGTGATCCTCGCTCGTCTCGATCCGGCGCTGCGCGGTCAGCTGGTCGACCTCACCGGCGGCAATGATGGAGCTGGCCTTGGAGAAGACCCGCAGCACCTTGAGGCTGCCGTCCTCGACCATCAGTTCGAAGGCGCGGGTGAACAGGAAATCGCCCACCAGCACCGTCGCCGGATTGCCGAACACGATATTGGCAGCGGCCTTGCCCCGGCGCATGTCCGAACCGTCGACGACGTCGTCGTGGAGCAGCGTGGCGGTGTGGAGGAACTCGACCGCTGCGGCCAGCTTGTGGTGGCGGTTGCCCTGGTAGCCGCAGAGTTCCGCAGCCGCGACCATCAGCATCGGGCGCATGCGCTTGCCGCCGCCCGAGATCAGGTGCCCGGCAAGGGCCGGAATAAGAGGAATCTCACTCTGCATGCGGTCGAGAATGACGGCATTGACGCTGTTCATGCCGGACGCAGTAAGCGCCAGCATAGGAGCCAGGGAGGGTTGCTGCCTGCGCGTCTGCAGGGGGACGATATCTGCGCTCATCGCTGCGCGCTTTGGGCGCTAGGCGTCCTCAACGCAAGCGCAAACGGTATCAACCGTGGCCGCAACCGGATTGGCAGAAGTGGGAAACCCGTGCTAGCGGGCGCTGCGATGACTCAGCAGACTTCCTCGACCGTCGGCACCGTCGACCCCGTGCTTGCGGGCTTTCGCTCCAGCATCGACAACATCGATGCAGCCTTGATCCATATGCTTGCCGAGCGTTTCCGGATCACCAAGGCCGTGGGCGAATACAAGGCGAAGACCGACCTTCCCGCCTCCGACCCCGGCCGCGAGGAGCGCCAGATCGCCCGCCTGCGCAAGCTGGCCGAGGACGCGCATCTCGACCCCGATTTCGGTGAGAAGTTCATCCGCTTCGTGATCGACGAAGTGATCCGCCACCACGAGCAGGCCAAGAACGAGGGCTAAGGAAGCGCGTCGTTAGCACGAGCCGTGCCACGATGCTCTCCTCATAGTTCCGTCACCCTGAACTTGTTTCAGGGTCCATCTGGCGGCTTGCCCGGATATGTGGCGTCACCATCGGTGCCCGCCGTTTATCATTTCAGGCGCCCGGGTGTGCCGAGGAATGGACCCTGAAACAAGTTCAGGGTGACGGGGGTATGCAGTCAAGGGCAGGACCGGCAGCCTCGGGCTGCCTTGGTCCTGCGCTTCAAACCCCGCTTAATCTTCCACCAGATCCTGCAGGCGGGCCATCAGCGTCTGGATGCGCGTTGCCGCCTCGGTGAAGGTCGCGACGTCATCACGGTTGCCGTTGCCGCGCGCTTCCTTGGCCGATTCGAGGTACCCCTCGAGATCGACTTCCAGCGCGTCGACCAGCATTTCGATCTCGTCCGAGGTCAGCGGGACGTTGATGGGCTTGCTCATGAATGCTCCTGAATTGGCTATGCCGCGCAGATAGCCCGCCTGCCCGCGACCGCAAGCCGTGGCAGGACCGGTTACCCCGAAAAATCTATCAGCTGCCGATGCGCGGCAGCTTCAGTTTCACCAGCAGCCCGCCCAGATCCTCGCTCTCGTCGAGTTCGACGGCGCCGCCGTAAATCTCCACCACATCGCGCACGATCGCAAGGCCAAGGCCGGTGCCGGGCTTGCCGGTATCCAGCCGTGCGCCGCGATCGAAGATGCGGATGCGTTCGGCCTCAGGGATGCCCATGCCGTCGTCCTCGATCCAGATTTCGCAGAAGCGCTCGTTCTTCGCCGCATCGACGGTGACGAAGACGCTGCCGCCGCCATACTTGGCCGCGTTCTCGATCAGGTTGCCGAGCATTTCCTCAAGGTCCTGCTTCTCCATCGCGACGACGACCTCGTGGTTGCCGTCGAGGTCAAAGCGGGCCTGGTCGTAAAGCCGCTCGACCGCGCGCAGCACCGCCTCGAGGCTCGGCCAGACTTCGGCGCGCGACTGGCCGACGGCGCGGCGTCCCACCGCGCGCGCCCTTGCAAGGTGATGATCGACCTGACGACGCATCACCGCCGCCTCGCGGATCACGGTGTCGGCAAGGTCGGGCGCCTGTGCCGTGGCGGCGTTCATCACCACCGTCAGCGGCGTCTTGAGGGCATGGGCGAGGTTGCCCGCATGGGTGCGCGCCTCCTCCGCCTGCCGCTCGGTATGGGCGAGCAGCGCGTTCAGCTCGTTCACCAGCGGCTCGACCTCGCGCGGGAGCGGATCGTTGACGCGGCTGGAGCCGGTCGTGCGCAGCTTCTGGATTGCCCGCCGGACGTGGCGCAGCGGGAACAGGCCGTACCACGTCTGCATCCCCGCCATCAGCAACAGCCCGACGCCAAGCGCCACGAAGCTGTAGACCAGGATCGAGCGGATCATCTTGATCTGGTCGTCGAGGTCCTTGCGGCTGGCGGCGACGGTGAACATCCATTTCGCATCGCTGCCCGGCAGGATGATCGACCGCTCCATCACGCGCAGCGGCTCGTTTTCGAACTGGAAGCTGTCGTAGACGTGGGTTTCGGCGTCGAAATGGCCATCCGGCACGTTCAGGCTGCGATCCCACAGCGAGCGCGAGGGGAAGTCCTCATGCCCCTTGGCGCGGATTTGCCAATAGAGGCCGGAATTGGGTTCGAGGAACCGCTGGTCGCCGAGCGGACGGATGAAGAACACCTCCCCATCCTGCGAGATTTCGGCCGAGCCGATCATGCCCGTCAGCATGTAGCCGAGCTGCTCGTCGAAATTGCGCGTGACGATGCCCGTCACCGTATGGTCGAGCGCCAGCCCGCCCGCGAGCAGGAGGAACGAGATCCAACCCGCCGCGATCAGCATCATGCGCCGCGCGAGCGAGCCGGTGCTGCCGGCTCGCTTCACGCGAACATCAGGGGATGCAGCCTCAGCCGCGGCCGGGTTCGGCGGGATCGTCGAGACTGTATCCAAGGCCGCGGATCGTCGTGATGACATCGGCACCCAGCTTCTTGCGGATGCGCGTGACGAAGACCTCGATCGTGTTCGAATCGCGGTCGAAATCCTGATCGTAGATGTGCTCGATCAGTTCGGTGCGGCTGACCACCTTGCCCTTGTGGTGCATCAGGTAGGACAGCAGCTTGTATTCCTGCGCGGTCAGCTTGACCGGCTCGCCGGACAGCGTGACGCGGCCCGAGCGGGTGTCGAGGCGCACCGGCCCCGCCGTCAGTTCGCTGGAGGTATTGCCCGAGGCGCGGCGGATCAGCGCGCGCAGGCGGGCGATCAGCTCCTCGGTTTGGAACGGCTTGGCGAGGTAGTCGTCGGCGCCGGCGTCAAGGCCCGCGACCTTGTCCGACCAGCTGTCGCGCGCGGTCAGCACCAGCACCGGGAACGTGCGGCCCTCGCGGCGCCACATGCCCAGCACGGTCAGCCCGTCGATCTCGGGCAGGCCGAGGTCGAGGATCACCGCGTCGTAATCTTCGGTGGAGCCGAGGAAATGCCCGTCCTCGCCATCGGCGGAGAGGTCCACGGCATAGCCGTTCTGCTCCAGCGTGGTCTTGAGCTGGTTGCCCAGGGTGGGCTCATCCTCGACGATCAGGATGCGCAATTTACCGTCCTCCTAACATGAACGAGGTGGAGATGGGCCGAAAGGCTGAAACGGTCAAGCAACAGGGCGTCGCTAAGTTCCCCGCTCGTTCCTAACGGGACTGGCCGATGATGCGACCCGTCCGGGCATCGACGTCGACGAAATAGACCTTACCGTTCTTGATGAACTTGAGGCGGTAGGTCATCGCAGCCGGATCGTACTCAGGCCCGATGTACTGCATGCCCGCCATGCGGGGCAGCACCTCGCGCTCGATCTCGCGCGGGGGGAGGACATTGCCGGCACGGCGCTCGCGCCGCAGCTCGCCCTGCTCGCCGCCGGAGGCATGCGCCATCGGAGCCGTCAGGGCGGGAAGCACGGCCAGTGCCGCAAGGAGGGTCGAAATCCTTTTCATCACGACCTCGGTGCCTAAACTTGAAGGCTTGAACAAGTCCTGAATGTGGCGGGAAGGTGGCAGACAGGTTTCCGGTGTTGCGGATGGGCAACGCTGGGTGGCGTGCTGCGTTGATAAGCGCCCTGCCGCCGGGGCTTCGACAAGCTCAGCCTGAGCGGGATTTAGAGGTCCGCTCTCAAAACCGCTCAGGCTGAGCTTGTCGAAGCCCCATCGGGCACACACCGCCTTCCCTTCTCCCTCCCTCCCCTGTAGGGCGCGGGCCATGGCACTCGCACCGATCCTCAGCTGGGAAAACCTCGGCCTCGTCCAGGGCAATGGCTGGCTCTTTCAGGGCCTCGACATCAACGTGGGTCCGCGCGACCGGCTGGCGCTGATCGGGCGCAACGGCGCCGGCAAGACCACGCTGCTCAAGCTGCTGGCGGGCATCGTCGATGCCGACAAGGGCACCCGCTCGGTGCAGCCGGGCACGCGCGTCGTCACGCTGGAGCAAGACCCGTTCTTCACCGGCTACGACACCCTGCTCGACTTCGCGATCCACGGCGACGATGCGCCTGCCCGGCACGAAGTCGAGGCGATCGCCGACCAGCTCGGCATCGACCTTTCGCGTGAGGCCGCCAGCGCATCGGGCGGTGAGCGCCGCCGCGCAGCCCTCTGCCGCGCGCTGGCGATGGAACCCGACCTGCTGCTGCTCGACGAGCCGACCAACCACCTCGACCTCGCCGCGATCGACTGGCTGGAAACGTGGCTGCAGCGCTACAACGGCGCCTTCGTGGTCATCAGCCACGACCGCACCTTCCTGACCCGCCTGACCAACGCGACGCTGTGGCTCGACCGCGGCGGCCTGCGCCGCAAGGACATCGGCTTCGGCGGCTACGAGGCGTGGGAAGAGGAAGTCTACGCCGAGGAAGCGCGCGCCGCGCAGAAGCTCGACGCCAAGCTCAAGATCGAGGCGCACTGGCTGGAACGCGGCGTCACCGCGCGCCGCAAGCGCAACCAGGGTCGTCTGGCCAAGCTGTGGGAAATGCGCGCCACCCGCGCCGCGATGGTCGGCCCGCAGGGCGCGGCCAAGCTGGAAGTCGTCGCCAACGACAGCAAGACCAAGTCGGTGATCGTCGCCGACAAGGTGACCAAGGCCTTCGGAGACCGCACGGTCATCAAGGACTTCTCCCTGCGCATCCAGCGCGGCGACCGCATCGGCATCGTGGGTGCCAACGGTTCGGGCAAGACCACGCTGCTCAAGCTGCTGATGGGCGAGATGCAGCCCGATTCCGGTACGATCACGCAGGCCGCCAGCATGGAGCCCACCGTGATCGACCAGCAGCGCAGCCGCATGGAGCCGGAAATGCGTATCCGCGACGTGCTGGCCGAAGGCAGCGACTGGATCGACGTGCGCGGGGTGCGCAAGCACATCCAGGGCTATCTCAAGGACTTCCTGTTCGATCCGGGTCTGGTCGAGGCCAAGGTCGGCACCCTTTCGGGCGGCGAGCGCTCGCGCCTGCTGTTCGCGCGCGAATTCGCCACCACCTCCAGCCTGCTGGTGCTCGACGAGCCGACCAACGATCTCGATCTTGAAACGCTCGATCTGTTGCAGGAAGTGATCTCGGACTACGACGGCACCGTGCTGATCGTCAGCCACGACCGCGACTTCCTCGACCGCACGGTGAACATCACGCTCGGCCTCGACGGGTCGGGCCATATCGATGTGATCGCGGGCGGCTATGCCGACTGGGAAGCCAAGCGCCGCGAGCGCACCGTGGCCTCGGCGAAGAAGGCGAAGGCGGAAACCGCTGCCGCCGCGCCGCAGATGCCCGCGAAGAAGGCCAAGCTCTCGTACAAGGACCAGCGCGACTACGAGCTGCTGCCCAAGCGGATCGAGGAACTCGAAGGTCTGATCGCGCGCGACGAGACGGCGTTGTCCGACCCGGCGCTCTACACGCGCGACCCGAAGAAGTTCGCCGCACTGACCGACGCCATCGCCAAGGCGCGGGCCGAGAAGGACACCGCCGAGGAGCGCTGGCTGGAACTGGCGGAGCAGGTCGAGGGCTGAGGCAGGCTTATGGCGCGGGGGCTTCGACAAGCTCAGCCTGAGCGGAATTTAAAGACCTGCTCTGAAACCCGCTCAGGCTGAGCTTGTCGAAGCCCCCGCGTCACACACCGCCCTTGCCAAATCCCACCATTCAGCCGATAGCCCCCCAACCAAATCGGTTAGCGAGGGCCACCATGATAAACCGCATCCGCGACATCCGCCGCCAGAAGAACATGACGCTGGCCGACGTGGCGCTGGCCTGCGATCCGCCGACCACCGCGCAGACCATCGGCCGCCTCGAAACCGGCATGCGCAACCTGTCGCTGGTATGGATGAACCGCATCGCCGCCGCGCTGCAGGTGGAGCCGGAAACGCTGCTGCGCTCCGAAGGCGCCGAGCCCGCCCGCCTCGTCGCCACGCTCGGCACCAAGGGCGCCGAGACGCTGAAGAAGCCCGTCGACGCCGTGCTGCCCAACGACCTCTCCTCCGACGCGCCGTGGGTGGTCGTCTCGGTGGACGCCGCCGTCGGCGAATACCGCGAGGGCGACCAGCTGTGGCTGCGCCAGCACCGCCCCGAAGAGGCCGCCGACCTGCTCAACCGCGACGTGCTGGCGCCGATGCCGGGCGGGCGCTTCGCTTTCGGTCGGCTCACCGAGGGCAGTGCACAGGCCGTCACCCTGCTGCCGCCCGCCGCTGGCAAAAGCCCGGTCGCGGTGGAACAACCCGCCTGGCTCGCGGTTGCCGAAATGCTTGTCCGCAAGCTCTGATCCGCAAGCTCTGACCCTCGGCCGCCACGGGAAATCCATGCACGTCCTGTCCATCGCCACGCTGTTCCCCAACCCGGTGAAGCCCTCGTTCGGCGTATTCGTCGGCAACCAGATGCGCGCGGTCGTCGCCAGCGGTCAGGTGGACCTGACGATGGTGAGCCCCATCGGCATCCCGCCCTGGCCGCTCTCCACGCGCGAACCCTACGCGCGGCTGAAGGACATTCCGGAGGTGAGCGACGCGGTGGGCCTCAAGGTCCACTACCCCAAGTTCACGACCTTCCCGAAAGTCGGCGGCGACACCAATCCAGGGCGCATCGCGCGCGCCGTCCTGCCGCTGGTGCGGGGGCTGCACAAGGAGAAGCCGTTCGACCTCGTCGATGCGCAGTTCTTCTTCCCGGACGGCCCAGCCGCCGCGATCGTCGCGCGCGAACTGGGCATCCCGCTGACCATCAAGTCGCGCGGGGCGGACATCCATTTCTGGGGCCAGCGCCCGCATGCCCTGAAGCAGATGCTGGAAGCCGCGCACCAGTCCGCCGGGCTGCTCGCGGTCAGCCAGGCGCTGCGCGAGGACATGATCGCGCTCGGCATGCCCGCAGACCGGATCGAGATCCACTACACCGGCCTCGACCGCGAGAAATTCCATCCGATCGAGCGCGGCGCCGCCCGCGCGCTGGTGTCCGCCATGCCCAACCTGCAGATCTGGTCCGAAGGCCCGCTGCTGGTGACTCCAGGCTCGCTGATCCCGCGCAAGGGTCAGGCGCTGGTGATCGAAGCCCTCACCCGCCTTCCCGAAGCGCGGCTTGCGCTGGCCGGCGCGGGCGAGGACGAAGCCCGGCTCAAGGCTCTGGCACACCGCCTTGGCGTTGCGGAACGAGTGCAGTTCCTCGGCCTCATCGACCACGAATTGTTGCCCCATGTCCTGTGCGCGGCGGACGTGCTGGTGCTGCCCTCGGCCAGCGAGGGACTAGCGAACGTGTGGGTGGAGGGCCTTGCCTGCGGCACCCCGATCGTCATCCCCGACATCGGCGGCGCGCGCGAGATCGTCAGCGATCCCAGCGCGGGCCGCATCGTCGAACGCACGCCGGACGCCATTGCCGCCGCAGTCGAGGACATTCTCGCCGACCCGCCCTCGCAGGCGGAGGTGGCCGAGCATGTCAGCCGCTTCTCGTGGGGCGTCAATGCCGAGAACATCGTGCACTTCTGGAAGGGCATGCTGGGGGCGAGCCAACCCGCCCCGATCGCCGAGACCGTCTAACCCCTAGAGCGACGAGCCGCCGTCCAGCACGAACTCCGCACCGGTGGCGAAGGCGCTCTCGTCGCTCGCGAGGTAGAGGCACAGTGCCGCCACTTCCTCCGGTTGGCCGAGACGGCCGATGGGATGCCCCGCCACCCATTCGGCGTAGAGCTTTTCGGGCTGGTCGGACTGAGCCAGGACCTTGTCGAGGATCGGCGTGTGGATCACGCCGGGATGCACCGAATTGCAGCGAATGCCGTATTTCTCGCGCGCATAGTGCAGCGCGATCGACTTGGTCATATGCGTGACGCCCGCCTTGGCGGCATTGTAGGCGGCAAGGTAGTGCGCGGCGCGGATGCTGGCCATCGACGCGATGTTGATCACCGAGCCGCCGGTGCGCTTCATCACGGGAACGACGTGCTTGCAGCCCAGGAAAGGCCCGGCAAGATCGACGTCAAGCTCGTGGCGGAAGGCATCCAGCGTCAGCGCCTCCACCGAGCCGATCGTGGTGATCCCCGCGCAGTTCACCAGCACGTCGAGACGGCCGTGCAGCGCGTCCGCCTTCTCGAATGCGGAGATCCAATGGTCTTCCCGCGTCACGTCGAGAGCCACGAAACTCGCCTGCGCGCCAAGGTCCGCTGCCAGCCTGCCGCCCGCATCGGCGTCTATGTCCGCGACCAGCACCGCCGCGCCTTCGGCGACGAAGCGGCGCACGATCGCCTCGCCCAGCCCCGAGGCCCCGCCGGTGACCAGCGCCACCTTGCCTTCGATCCGTCCCGTCATGCCGCTCTCTCCGTTTTTCTCTGCGAAGGGACTTGGCCCGCCGCGCCGCGCCGGACCACCTGTGCAAAGTGAGAGCGGCGCGCACGCCGGGGCGCCCCTAGCCTTCGCGGCACAACCAAGAGAGGACAATCCATGCGCATCATCGTGGCCGGCTGGCTGCGCTATGCAGGCGACGACAGCACCTGCGCCGAGATCATCACCACGGGCCGCGACCACATCCTCGCCGCGCGCGAGGAGAAGGGTTGCCTCGCCTATACCTGGGCGGTCGATCCGATCGATCCCGGCGTGATCCAGGTCTACGAGGAGTGGGAGAGCGAGGAAGACCTGCTCAAGCACTTCATCGACCCCGCTTACGGCCTGATGCGCGACCATCTGGGGCAATGGGAAATCACCGGGTTCGGCGTGCAGCTTTACGGCACGACGGGCGTGGAGCCGGTCTACGGCGACGACGGCTGGCCGAGGAAAGAGATTTTCGGGGTGACGCTGGGATAGCGGGGCACAGCGCCACCGCCTTGAATATCCGTCACCCTGAACTTGTTTCAGGGTCCATCACGCCTGAAGCGCAGTGTCATAAGCCGCAAACCGCGAGGGCCTTTTCCGACGCGATCTTCCGGCACCAACCGCCCGATAGACCCAGAAACAAGTTCAGGGTGACGAAGTGATTAATCGTAGGTCACGCCTCGATCGGGATCAGGAAGTCCATCGTGTAGCGCTTGGCCTTCCAGCCCTCGGGCGTGCGCACGACATCGAAGTAGTAGCGCCCGTTGACGGTGATCCCGCCGCCCGCCTTGTACTTGCCCATGCCGATCACATAAGCCCGGATCGACGCGGTATCGCCGTCGTAGGCGGTGATCGCGAAGTTCGTCAGGTAATGCGCGTGGGCGGACATCGCCGCGAAGGTGTCCTCGAAGAACTTGCGGATCTCGCCGTGTCCATTGAGGCTGGGAAAGCCGATGCCCGACAAGTCGAACACCGCGTCCTCCACGAAGACGGCACAGATGCCGTCAAGGTCATGCAGGCTGTCGACGGCATGGGCATAGGATACGAGCAGGTCCTGGATCGCCAGACGATCCTCGATCGGGCAGGCTGTCATGGAATTAGAATCCTCTCTTATTGCGCCGTTACGGGAAAGCCGGGGCGGATCGGGTCGGAGCCGTCCCAGCCTTGCGCGGCGCCGGCGATGCGGGCGAAGAACTCGCCCTGCAGCGGGTTTTCCTCGATCAGCTCGATCATGCAGCCGAGCGTCGCCGAGGTGTCGATGTAGGAAAAGCAAAAGCCGCCGAAGCTGCCGTCCACCGCCGTAACGAAACCCTGCTGCGCATAGCGCGCATGCGCGGCATCGTAATCTTCGGTGTAGATCGCGAGGTGGTGAAAGCCGCCCTGCCCCTTCGCCACCGTATCGCGGTAGGCGGAAGGGTTGTCGCAGTGCTGCTGGATCAGTTCGATCTGCACGCCTCCTGACTGGGCGATAGCCACCGAGAAATCGAGGCCGGAGGCAGGCCGCCCACAATAGGAATATTCCTCCAGAACCACATGCGGCACGGTGAGGAACGGCCCGATTCCGGTGGTACGCACCCAGTCCATGCAGGCAGCCTCGAGGTCATCAACCATGAAGGCCACCTGCATGACGTGGGAGCCCGGAACGCCGGGCGCGACCATTACTCTGGCGCGCCCTTCACGTAATCGTTGAGCAGTTCGTGGAAGCGCTGGATGCGCTTTTCCTGACCCGGCAGGATGCAGCCCTTGAACCCGCGCGAGTTCAGGCCCTGCTGCTGGCTGGTGCCGATCGACAGGTCCTGATCGGCCACGTAGCCCACCGAAACACCATCGCCGTAGACCGAGTGGCGCGCGACCGCGTCATGCTGGAGCGGAAGCATGCCGAGCGGGGTGAAGACCTCCTTCATGCCCTCGACCGGCGGATAGAGGCACCAGTGCTGGAACACGCACTTTTCCGGATCGGTCGGGTGCGGCTCGGTGCGCAGCACCTGCAGCTGCTCGGGGCTCATGGTGAGCGTCAGGTTGGGGAACAGCGTGCAGTGGAAATAGTCGACCAGCTGCTGGTCGCTCATGTTGTCGTAATTGGTGTAGCCGCGCCCCGGACCGAGGCGGCGCTTCGCCTCGATGATCGCTTCGCGCAGGTCGCCGGTGCGGCCGTTGTATTCCTCGGGATCGATGCCCCAGGCGCGCGCCGCCTCGCCCAGCGGGGCAGGCACTTCGGAGGTGTGATAATCGACGCGGGTGGTGGCCTGATGCCCCTTCATCCACATCGAGTTGTGGCCCGAGGGGTACATCTCGAACAGGGTGTCGGGCAAGCCGTCGTTGATGAAGGTCGCCAGCTCGGGATGGATGGTCGGGAGGTGGTAGCTCTCGTTGAAGTTGTCGCGGATGATCTTCCAGTTGAAGTCCGCGTCGGCCGAGACGTTGAGCACGCGCACCCAGTTCTCGATGCCGTAGCCCTTCAGGCGCTCGGGGAACGGATCGAGCCATTCGTGCAAGGGCGCAACGTCGTCGTCCATGCACCAGAACACGAACGGGCCCCAAGTCTCGCAGCGCAGTTCGGAAAGGTGGACCTTGCCGCAGGGCGTGCCGCCTTCGAAATCGTCGGGGTCCTGCACTTTGGCGAGGGTGCCGTCGAGGTCGAATGTCCAGTTGTGATAGCCGCAGACGATGCGCGGAACGCTGGCCATCTCGCCCAGCACGAGCCGGTTACCCCGGTGCGGGCAGGAGTTGTAGAACGCCTTGATCGAGTCGTCCTCTTGGCGGACCATGATGACGGACTCCTTGGCGAAGTTGTGGCGGATGATGTCGCCGGGCTCCTCCAGTTCCGCCAGCAGGCCGCCAAGGTGCCAGACCTTTGGCCACAGGTTCTTCATCTCGCCGTCCATCCACTCCTTAGAGATGTAGCGGTCGGCAGTGATGGTGTCGCCGCGCACCGGCGGATCGAATTCCTGCGAGTAGCGGGAAACCTTGGTCTGGATGTTCATGGCTTCAGGTATCCTGTGGTTATCGCTGTTATCGTTGGCCCAGATTGGACTGGCCCAAATTGGACTGGCTGGGATCGGTGCCGGCACGGCCGCCGCGCGGCGCCCCGGGATTGGCGGCGAAGAAATCGAGCGTGCCGGCATCGTTCTTGACCCAGTCGGTCACGAGAATGCGCGAAACGATGCGCCAGTCACCCACGCGGCAGGCGTATTCATCGAGATAGCGGCCGGAGATGAAGAGGTCGCGCACGCCCCCGTCCTCGCCGGATATCGAGTGCCACGCCTGGAAGTACCATTCGGCCGTGGCGCCATCGCCATCGACGGCGATGCGCGACTGGCCGAGCAGGTGGTGCGTGGCGTTCATGTCGGCGAGGAAGCCCTGCGCGAAAGTCACGAATTCGTCAGCGCTGCCCTTCATCAAGCCGCAGTCGACGACCGCGTCGTCATGGAAGGCGCTTCGCTGGAGTTCGGGATCGAGCCGGTCGAGCCCGCGCATGTAGCGCGCCGCCGCATCGGCGATGTCGCGCCGCGCGGCAAGGTCGCGGACCTCGGCCTCCAGGTCGAACCGGGTTGTCGTCAACGTATCCAAGAGGCTGGCCTCCGGACGGATTGCGCGCGCGTGCTGGGCATGGCCTTCCACTCTCCCGTTCCCGGACAGGGCGCGTCTGTTTTCCTGCGCGCCTCTGACCCTCAATACGGCCGGCGATAAATAAACCGGCTCAACTGCCGGTTTTTATGCTACGCTCCGGCGCGTCTGCTAACCTGCGACTTAGGATAGGTTCGGACGAACCGGCTGATGACGCAGGAAAACAAAGGGAAACAGGGGACGACGGATGAAGGCCGAGGCACTGCAGGACCGGATGCTGAGCGCGCTCATGCCTGAACTCCATGCTCGCCTGCCGGAGAACGGCACTCCCGAGAAGTGGCAGCAGCGCAAGAGCGCGATCATGCGCGAACGGCTGGTTTCCGCCGCCATCGACTGCCTCGTCGAGAACGGCTATCCCGGCCTCACCACCGCCGCCGTGGCGAGCGTGAGCGACGTTTCGCGCGGCGCCATGCACCATCACTTCCCGACGCGGATGGAACTGGTTTCCGCCGTCGTCGACCATGTCGTCTACCATCGGATGCGCACGTTCCTTGCCGATTACTTCGATGCGGTTTCGCGCCGCACGGACGAGCCGATGATCGAACTGGCCTGCGACGCACACTGGCGCTCGGTCCAGACCCGCGACTACGCGGCCTGGCTGGAGATGGCGGTCGCGGCCCGCACCGACGCGGAACTGGCGGCGATCTTCGAGCCCGCCGCGCGCCGCTACGACGCCATCTGGGCGAGCGAGATGATCGAGGCCTTTCCGCAATGGCGGGAGGACTGGGACAACCTGAAACTCGCGCACGACTTCACCAGCGCGATGCATGCCGGGATGCTCCTGCACAAGCCGATCTTCGACGACACGCGGATCGACCGCCTGCGCCGCTTCGCCGCGCGCACGATGCAGCGGCTGAGCGAGGACGCGGCGGGGGCTTCAACAGGCTCAGCCTGAGCGGCGTCGGTAATGCAGCGCGACTTCCACTCATTCTGAGCATGTCGAAGGGTCGCCGCACCCGCCCTTCTCTCAAAAGTCACAGGTGTCGCCGGCCCGCTCGCTCTTCCAGAGTTGCGCCCGATAGCGAATCCCGAAAACCGGGCCCCGAAGAACCGGGTACAGCAGGAAAGGATCTCCCGATGGCGACAGTGGCAATCACCGGAGCAGCGCGCGGCATCGCGTTCGAACTCGTCAAGCAGCATGCCGAACGCGGCGATCGGGTCTACGCCCTCGCCCGCGATCCGGCCGGGGCAACCGCGCTCAACGAACTTGCGGCAGCGTCCGGCGGCAAGGTCACGGTCCACGCGATGAACGTGGGTGACAACGCCTCTGTCGCGTCAGGCGCGGCCGAGACGGGCCGCGATCCCATCGACATTCTCTACAATGTCGCGGGCGTGATCGGGAAAGCGGAACCGCAGTTCGACGGTATCGACTGGGATGACTTCGACAACTGCGTGGAGATCATGCTGAAAGGCCCTCTGCGCGTGTTGAGTGCCTTTATGGACCGTTTGAGTGCCGGCTCGAAGGTCATCAATTTCTCCAGCCAGCTCGGCGCATCGACCTGGCCTTACGGCGGCTACTGGCCGTATGCCGCGGTCAAGGCCGGGCTCAACCGGATGATGCGCTCGGTCGCTTTCGACCTGAAGGACCGCGGCGTGGTCGTCGGCGTGATCCACCCCGGCTACGTCTCCACTGACATGAGCGGCCCCGGCGCGGACATTTCCCCCCAGGAAAGCGCCTCCTCGATCATGGCCCTGACCGATGGCTGGACGATTGAAAACACGGGCGAATTCTACAAGTGGAACGGCGAAAAGCACGCCTGGTAAGGGAGCGCGACAATGGCATTCACCGGCCCGCTGGAAGACCGCATCCTCATCCGCGAACTGCTCGACACATACGCCCACGGCGTCATGACCCGCGACGCCGAAACATGGGCCGCGACCTGGGCGGAGGACTCGTACTGGGCCTTGCCCGAGTTCCCCGATCTCGGCGGTTTTACAGGCAAGGCGGCGATCGTTTCGGCCTGGGTGGAATCGATGAAGAACTATGGCCTCGGCGGAAATGCCGCGAAACCAATGGTCTACGTCGCCCACCCCGGCGAGATCAGGGTGGACGGAGACCGCGCCTCGGCGATCTCCTATACCTCGGAGATCTTCGAGGACCCGGCTTCCGGCAAGACCATGCGGCTTCGCGGCCGCTACGTGGACGAACTCGCGAAGACTAGTGGCCAGTGGCTGTTCACCCGCCGCGAATACACGACGTTCGACGCACGCGAGGACTAAGCCTTCATAACCCCAGCTGCTCGAACATCTTGCGGGTGATCGCGCTCAGGTTGCCCATGACCTGAGCGATATTGCCCTGCACTTCCGCGAAGCGCAGCGGCTTCACTCGCTCGACGAGCACTTCCTCGGGCGTCGGCTGCTGTGCGAAAAGCGCCATGACCTCGTCGGCGAACTCGCCGAGCGGCTGGTATCCCTCGCGCGTGCTCTGGCCGGGGGTGAGGTCGGTCTGCACGGCGGGCGGCGCCAGTTCGATAACCTCGACCTTGTCGCGCAGCATTTCGCGCAGCGACATCGTATAGCTGTGAATCGCGGCCTTGGTCGCATTATAGGTCGGCGTCCCCGGCAGCGGCACGAAGGCAAGGCCCGACGTGACGTTGACGATGGCGCCGTCGCCCTTCGCCACGAGATGATCCACCAGCGCGTCGATCAATCGGATCGGGCCGAGCAGGTTGGTGGTGATCGTCGCCTCGGCGTCCGACAGGTCGCGCGCGCGGTCCAGCCGCTCGTACCGCATGATCCCGGCATTGTTGACCAGCACGTTGAGCGCCGGGAACTTCTCCAGAATTTCTGCGGCGAACGCGGCGACGCCCTCGGCGCTTTCCACGTCGAGCGTGATCGCGTGCATGTTCTCGCGGCCCGCGCAGGCGGCTTCCAGCGCGTCGAGGCGGCGCCCGGCGACGATGACGGTATTGCCCGCGTCGTGGAAGCGCCGGGCCAGCGCCTCGCCGATACCCGAGCCGCCGCCGGTGATGAGGATGGTGTTTCCGGTGGTCTTCATGGGGACACTCCTTGATTGACGTTTCCGATCTAGCACTTCACATTCGATCGGAAAGAAGGCACCCAAAAGATTTATACTTACCCAAAAGAGAGTGATTACATGGCCGGCCGTCCCGCTCCCGAAAAGAACTGCGAACATGTCGACCCGCGGGTGGAAGCGCTCGTCACCGAACTGATCGGCCGGGTGGCGGACAAGTGGACGATGATCCTGCTCGAAGTTCTCGAAGAGAACGGCACGCAGCGCTTTACCCAGCTCGCCCGCGCCGTGCCGGACATCAGTCAGAAGATGCTGACGCAGACGCTGCGCCGCATGGAGCGTGACGGCATGCTGACGCGCACCGTCCATCCCGTAGTCCCGCCGCGCGTGGACTATGCCCTGACCCCGCTGGGCGAAACCCTCAGCGAAGCGTTCTGCGGCGTGTGGATGTGGGCGGAAGCGAATCTCGAGCGCGTGGAATGCGCGCGCGTGGAATTCGACGCACGTTAATTCAGGAAGCTGCGCAGCAGTTCCATCGCGCTGCGCCGGGCCAGTCGCTCCGGCACGTAGACGACCGGAACCGCCTTGCCCTCGATCAGCTCCGCGACGTCGATGCATTCCTTGAGAGCGATGCCGCAGCGATCATGCGCGCGCCAGCGGACCTGCCCCTTCAGCACATGCTCGCCGATCACGAGTTCCACCGCGACGCCGCGCGCCGGGGGAGCATCGACCAGCGCCAGCACACCGCGCGAAGACGCATTCGCCAGCGTCGCTTCCGCCACCCGCCCACCAATGCGCATGGTGGCCCTGACGGCCAGCATCGTGCGCGTTTCCATCCTCTGCCGGTGAATGAACATGCCCGCCCCCTGCGAAAAACCGGGCCTGATATTACCCCATAATTGCCTAAGATGGAGTTAAATCGGTTTTAACATCCCGACCCACCTTTCGGCAGGCCGGGAGTCCAAATCAGGCCGCCTTCTTCTTCAGGCGCCAGGCGTGCAGCAGGGGCTCGGTGTAGCCGTTGGGCTGCTCGACGCCCTTGAACACGAGGTCGCAGGCTGCCTGGAAGGCCATGCTGCCATCCCAGTTGCCCGTCATCGGCTCATAGAGCGGGTCGCCCGCATTCTGCGCATCGACCTTGGCCGCCATGCGCTGCAGCGATTCCATGACCTGCTCCTTCGAGCAGACGCCATGCAGCAGCCAGTTTGCCATGTGCTGGCTGGAAATGCGCAGCGTCGCGCGGTCCTCCATCAGGCCGACGTCGTTGATGTCGGGCACCTTGGAGCAGCCGACGCCCTGGTCGATCCAGCGCACGACATAGCCGAGCAGCCCTTGCGCGTTGTTGTCGAGTTCCTCGCGAACTTCCTCCTCGGACCAGTTGGTGCCTTCGGCCAGCGGGACCGAGAGCAGCAGGTCGAGCCCGGGAATGTCCTCATTGGCGATGCTTTCGCGCAGGCCGAAGACATCGACCTGGTGATAATGCATCGCGTGGAGCGTCGCGGCGGTCGGCGACGGCACCCAGGCGGTGTTCGCGCCGGTCTTCGGGTGGCCGACCTTCTGCTCCATCATGTCGCGCATCATGTCGGGCGCCGCCCACATGCCCTTGCCAATCTGCGCCACGCCCGAAAGGCCATGGCGCAGGCCAATGGCGACGTTGCGCTTCTCGTAGGCGGCGATCCACGCCGAGCCCTTGATGGCGGCCTTGCGGATCATCGGCCCCGCGCGCATCGAGGTGTGGATCTCGTCGCCAGTGCGGTCGAGGAAGCCGGTGTTGATGAAGACGATGCGGTCCTTCACCGCCTCGATGCAGGCGCCGAGGTTGGCGGAAGTGCGGCGTTCCTCGTCCATGACGCCAACCTTGATGGTGTGGCGCGAAAGGCCCAGCAGGTCTTCCACCGCATCGAACAGCGCGTTGGTGAAACCGCACTCTTCCGGCCCGTGCATCTTGGGCTTGACGATGTAGATGCCGCCTTCCCGGCTGTTGCCGTACTTCGTCAGTCCCTTGACGTCCTGTGTCGAGATCGCGCTGGTTATCACCGCGTCCATGACGCCCTCCGGAATTTCCGAGCCGTCGGGCAGCAGGATCGCCGGGTTGGTCATGAGGTGGCCGACATTGCGGACGAACAGCAGCGACCGGCCCGGTAGCGCCGTCTCCCCGCCGTCGGCCAGAGTGACCGCCTTGTCGGCCGCCAGTTCGCGGGTCAGCGTGCGCCCGCCCTTCTCGAACGTGTCGGTCAGGTCGCCCTGGATGACGCCGAGCCAGTTGGCATAGGCGGCGACCTTGTCCTCGGCATCGACGGCCGCGACCGAATCTTCCAGATCGACGATGGTGGTCAGCGCCGCTTCGAGGACGATGTCGGAAATGCCCGCCTTGTCGGTGCTGCCGACCTGGCTCGCGGCATCGACGACGACCTCGATGCCCAGACCGTTGTTGACGAACAGCAGGCCCTTGCCCGTGCGCCCGACGAACTGCGCCGCATCGGCGGGTTCGACACCTTCCACGTCGGACAGGTCCGCCCACGACCCGGCCTTGAGCGGCACCGCCCGGTCAAGGAAGGCCCGGCCCGCCGCGATGACCGCCGCGCCGCGCGCCGCGTCATAGCCCGGCCCCTGCACGGGCGCGGCATCGAGCGCATCGGTGCCGTACCATGCATCATAGAGGCTGCCCCAGCGCGCATTCGCGGCGTTGAGGAGGAACCGGGCATTGAGAACCGGAACGACCAGTTGCGGCCCCGCCATCGTCGCAATCTCGGGATCGACGCCCTGCGTGCCGATGGTGAACGACGCCGGCTCGGGCACGAGATAGCCGATTTCGCGCAGGAACGCCTGGTATTCGCCCTGTTCGATGGGCCTGCCCGCCCGCTCGCCATGCCATGCGTCGATCTGCGCCTGCAGCGAATCGCGCTTGTCGAGCAGCGCGCGGTTGCGCGGGGCGAAGTCGGCCACGAGCGCGGCGAAGCCTGCCCAGAACGCGGCGGCGTCCTGCGCGATGGGGGGCAGGACCTGCTCCTCCACGAACTTCGCCAGTCCTGCATCGACCTGCAGCCCCGAACGATCAACCCTGTCAGTCATTGCCTTCCTCGCACTGGTTCGAACGCACACGAACATCGTGCCACGTCCACGTCAAAAACCAAATTGCCCTGGGGAAGGATGTGCGCCGTATGACCGATGCGCGCGCTGTTGGCAACTGCGCCGAAAGTATCGTCATGGATCAGACGGTTGCATAACGGGACGCCATCCGGATGTTCCACGGATTTCCTTAACCGTCGGAAACCCTTACATTCAAGCTCACGTTAAGCATGAGACTCGGCGGGAACGGGGAACTGGCACGAACGTTGCTGAACTGTGACCACTGCAAAGGGATGGAAATGCTCCGAAAAGTCGGTCGCCTGTTCGTGATCAAGAGCAACTGGGAAGCCTACATGGTGATCTATGCGCTTGCCCTCGGCGCGATCGAGCGCGGCAGCGTCTATCTCACCCGCTTTCCGGGCTTCGGCGGAAAGTTGCTGTTCCTCGCCTGCACCGGCGCGGTGTTCATGGCGGGCGCCAAGATCCTCGACTGCATCAAGTACGAGAAGGCTGCCCTGCTCGCCAAATCCGAAGCGGCGCAGGATCAGGAACCGGAACGCAAGGCCGCCTGACGGAAGAAGGGAAGTAGGGCGATTCTGTTGATAGGCTCGCCCCCAGCCCCCGGAATCCGCTTCTGTTACCCGGTGGGTCCAACCGTGTTCTAACTTTGTAACTTCAGGGCGTTAGCCCCTAGAATTACGCCGCGAGAGCAAGTGCTTCGTTGTCGTTGGCACTTATGAGTTTTGAGCCTTGAACGGGTTACTCAGCCCGGAAGAAAACACCGCTTTTCAACACACGTCGATCCTAGTTCGGCCCCGTCATCACCCCTGCGACAACAGGGTTGTTCCCGTAAGGAAACGGGTGATGGTGGAGCCGCCGGGTACCGCCCCCGGGTCCGCTGCGTCTATTGCACGGGGCAATTTATCCTCATAGCCGACCGAGGCCAGCAGGAGCCCATATAGGGGCTCCCGCCTGAATGTGAAGTGAAACTGAAATCCGGCGGCTTACGCCCTGGGCTTGCGCAGTTCCTCGAGAATTTCCTTGAGCGCGATCAGCTGCGGATCAACCGGCGCTTCCGGTGCCGGAGCGGCTGCAGCAGCTTCCGCTTCCTGCTTCTTCACCGAATCGATCATCTTGTTGACCGAACGCACCAGCAGGAACAGCACGAAGGCGATGATCAGGAAATTGACCACCTGCGTCACGAACTCGCCATACCCGATCATCGGCACGCCCGCCGCCTTCAACGCGGCATAATCGGTGAGGCTGCCCTTGTAGTCCGCCGGAGCGTCGCCGAGCTGGAAGAAATATTTCGAGAAATCGATGCTGCCGAACAGCCAGCCGATTACCGGCATGATCATGTTCTCGTTGAGCGACGACACGATCTTGCCGAAGGCGGCACCGATCATCACACCGACTGCGAGGTCCAGCACGTTGCCACGCGCGATGAACTTCTTGAATTCGTCTACGATTGCCATGCGCCTGGTTCCCCTTCTGCCGGCCAATGGAAATAAATCTGAGTGCTGTTTGACACACTCCATGCGCCCCCTCAAACGTTTGTTAACCGACCGGGTTTCCGGCCGCGCCGATCCGCGTGCTTGATCCGCCACCGCAGAGCGCTATCTATCGCGAGGAAGCCGCCGGTTCGCCCGGCGTGCAGTGGAGGAACGAAGTCCGATGACGCTCTTCAACGCCCGTTCGGCAAAGACCGGCCTGGTTCTCGCGGCCGCGCTTTCGCTGTCCGCCTGCGGTTTCAACTCGGTGCCGACCAAGCAGGAGGCCGCCAAGGCCAAGTGGGCCGATGTCGAGGCCGCCTTCCAGGAGCGCTCGAACCTCGTCCCCAATCTCGCCGCCGTCGCCAAGGGCGCGGCCGAGCAGGAGAAATCGATCCTCGTCGGCGTGACCGAGGCGCGCGCCAAGGCCACCTCCATCCAGGTCACCGCAAGCGACCTTAACGATCCGAAGAAGATGGAGCAGTTCCAGCAGGCGCAGGCGAACCTCGGCGCCAACATCGGCCGCCTGCTCGCCAGCGTGGAAGCCTATCCGGACATCAAGTCCAACACCAACTACCAGATGCTGCAGAGCCAGCTGGAAGGTCAGGAAAACCGCATCCGCGTCGCCATTCGCGACTACAACGGCGCGGTTCAGGACTACAACACCGAAGTCCGCACCTTCCCCTCGATGATCGGCGCGCGCCTGCGCGGGGCCGATCCGCTGGTGCCCTACAAGGCGGTCACGCCCGGCGCCGAAGCCGCTCCGAGCCTCGAAGGAAAGCTCTAAGGCGCGATGTACGCCCTTGGGTCCCGCGCTCGGGCCGTATCGCTGGCCGCGCTCCTGGTCCTCGTCGCCCTGGTTTCGGGGTCGCCGGGGGCCTGGGCGCAGGAGGCGAAGCTCAAGTTCCCCGAGCTTACGGGGCGCGTGGTCGATGATGCGAACATCATCCCCCCGGCCGAGGAAGCCCAGCTCACGCAGAAGCTGGAGGCACTGGAAAAGCAGTCCAATCGCCAGCTCGTCGTGGCGACCGTGCCGTCGCTGCAGGGTTACGAGATTTCCGACTACGGCTACCAGCTCGGCCGCGCCTGGGGCATCGGCCAGAAGGGCGCGAACAACGGCGCGATCCTGCTTGTCGCGCCCAACGAGCGCAAGGTGCGCATCGAAGTCGGCTACGGCCTGGAAGGCACTCTGACCGACGGGATGAGCTTCCTCATCATCAACGGCCAGATCCTGCCGCGTTTCAAGGCGGGGGATTACCCCGGCGGCATCGAGGCGGGCACCGACGCGATCATCAAGCAGCTGACCCTGCCCCCGGCCGAGGCACAGAAGGTCGCTGCGGAGGCCGACAAGATGCAGGCGGACAAAGGCGACGACATCTCGCCCGGGACCGTCATCTTCATCCTCGTCATCATCTGCTTCTTCGTGCTGCCGATCCTGCGCTCGATGTTCGGCGGCGGGCGACGCGGCCGTTACGGCGGGTTCGACGCCCCGATCATCTGGTTCCCCACGAGCAGCGGCAACAGCGGCAGCGGCTGGGGCGGTGGAGGCGGCTGGGGCGACGGCGGCGGCTTCTCGGGTGGAGGCGGCGACTTCGGCGGCGGCGGCGCGAGCGGGGACTGGTAGGCGATGGCAAGACCCAATTACTTCGGCGAAGCCGACCACGCACGCATCAGCGGTGCCGTGGCCGAGGCCGAACTCCTCAGTTCCGGCGAGATCGTGACGATGCTCGCCGACCGGTCGGACGGCTATACCGACGTCGCGCTCGCATGGGCGGCTCTGGTCGGTTTCCTGGCGCTCGGCGCGCTGGCGATCGCGCCCGATTTCTACATGGGCATCTACGACAACTTCATCGCCGACTGGGGCCACGAGTGGACCCCGCGCATGATCCTATCGCTCGCGCTCGGCGTGGCGACGATCAAGTTCGCGGGCATGATGCTGCTGCAGTTGTGGCAGCCGCTCAAGTTCTGGCTGATCCCGGCGCCGATCCGCACCCGGCGGGTCCACCAGCGCGCGGTGCAGGCGTTCCGCATCGGCGCCGAGCAGCGCACCACCGGACGCACCGGCATCCTCATCTACCTCTCGATGCGCGAGCACCGTGTCGAGATCGTCGCCGACCAGGCCATCGCCAGCAAGGTCGAGCCCGGCACCTGGGCCGAGGCGATCCACGCCATGCTCAGCGAACTGCGTGCCGGCCGCAATGCGGACGCCATGATCGCGGGCGTGGGCAAGGTGGGCGCGATCCTTGCACTCCACGTCCCTAGACTGGACGACGACGTCAACGAATTACCCGACAGGCTGATCGAGATATGACCGTTTCCGACCACTACGATGCCGACAAGCCCGTCGAGACCATGTGGGAGGGCCGCTTCATCACCGCCAAGCGGCGGGGCCGGTGGGAGTACGTCGGCCGTTCCCGCGGCATCCGTGCGGCGGTGATCCTCGCCGTCGATCCCGAGGACCACGTCATCCTCGTCGATCAGTTCCGCGTGCCGCTGGGCAAGCGCTGCATCGAGCTGCCCGCCGGCCTCGTCGGCGACCATGACGACAATGCCGACGAGGACGCCGCCATCGCCGCCGCGCGCGAGCTGGAGGAAGAGACCGGCTACCACGCGGGCCGCATGGAAACGGTGGGCGAGTTCTTCTCATCCCCCGGCATGGTCAGCGAAAGCTTCACCCTGTTCCGCGCGCACGATCTGGTGAAGGTCGGCGAAGGGGGCGGCGTCGATAGCGAGGACATCATCGTCCACCGCGTACCCCTTTCCGGCCTCAGCGAAGCACTCGAAAAGTGGCGCGACGAGGGTTTCGCGATCGACGTGAAGATGCTTACACTGCTTGGCCCCCGGATTCTCGGCCCGTCCATCCTCGCCTGACATGCGCACCAGCCCCGGCGTCTGCCAGCGCAAGGCCCGCTACGCCAGCGAGGCAGAGGCGCTGGAAGTCGCCGCCCGCGCGCCCTTCCCGCTGCGCGCCTATCGCTGCGGATTGTGCCGGAAATATCACCTGACCAGCCGGACCAAGGGCATGAAGCTGCCGAAGTTCGAGATCGAGCGGCGCAATTCCTCCCCGAGCTGACGAAGGGAAAATTCCTGACCCGCCCCCTCCACCACCGACTACGTCGGCGGTCCTCCTCCCCGAGCCAGGATCGGGGAGGAATTCCGGATTACAGCGTCGTGAAGATCGCGCCGAAGTCCTTGCCGCCGTTGCCGGCTTCCACGAAGGCCTCGTAGATCTTCGTCGCGTGTTCGCCCAGCGGCACCGTGGCCCCCGCCGTCTCGGCGCCCCCCATGGCGAGGCGCAGGTCCTTCAGCATCAGCGCCGAAGCGAAGCCGCCTGCATAGCCATTGTCCGCCGGGCTCGACGCGCCGACGCCGGGCGCCGGGGTGTAGTCGTTGAGCGACCAGCAGTAGCCGGTGGACTTGGAGCTGATCTCGTAGAACTTCTGCGGATCGAGCCCCGCCTTCTCGGCCAGCGCCAGCGCCTCGCATGTGCCGATCATGTGGACGGCGAGCAGCATGTTGTTGCACATCTTGGCGACTTGGCCCGCGCCGCTCTCACCCGCGAGGATGACCGCCTTGGCCATCGGTTCGAGCACGACCTTCGCCTTCTCGAACGTGGCTTCCGGGCCGCCGACCATGAAGGTCAGCGTGCCGCCGTTGGCCGCCGCGATGCCGCCGGAAACCGGGGCGTCGACCATCTCGTAGCCAGCCGCGTTGGCCAGCTCCGCCACTTCGCGCGCGGTGGCGAGGTCGATGGTCGAGCAGTCGAGGAACAGCGCGCCTGCCGGGGCCTTGCCGATCACGTCGGCGGTGTAGACCGCCTTCACGATACCGCCGTTGGGCAGCATGGTGACGACGGCTTCGGCGTCCTTCACAGCGTCGGGAACGGCAGTGTGCGTGGCGCAGCCGTTCTCGGCAGCCTTGGCCAGCGCGTCGGCGGAAAGGTCGAAGGCGTGGACTTCGTGGCCCGCCTTGACGAGGTTCGCGGCCATGCCGCCACCCATGTTGCCAAGGCCGATGAATGCGATCTTCATAGCAAACTCTCCGAATTCGTCGTCCCGGCGAAGGCTGGGACCGCTGGCCGTGACCAGCCCATCTTGGGTCAGGGGTTTGCCGGGGGGGCTTCGACAAGCTCAGCCTGAGCGGGATTTAAGGACCAGCTCTCTAATCCCGCTCAGGCCGAGCTTGTCGAAGCCCCCGCAGCGAAGTGGCGCCTGAAGACCGCCACCCGTCCCGGCCTGCACCGGGACGACGCCGGATATCTTACTTGCCCTTCCACACTCCGGGACGCTTCTCGACGAAAGCAGCCATGCCTTCGACCTTGTCCTCGGTGGCGGTCAGCACCTGGAACATGCGGCGCTCCAGCACGAGGCCGGTGTCGAGCGTGGTCTCGAAGGCGAGGTTGACCATTTCCTTGTTCATGGTCGCAGCGAGCGGCGGCATCGCGGCGATCGTCGCGGCCGACTTCAGAGCCGTCTCCAGCAGGTCGGCCAGCGGCACGACCTGGCTGACGAGGCCCGAGCGCTCGGCCTCGGCGGCGTCCATCATGCGGCCGGTGAGGCACATGTCCATGGCCTTCGACTTGCCGACCGCACGGGTCAGGCGCTGCGAGCCGCCCATGCCCGGCGCAACGCCGAGCTTGATCTCGGGCTGGCCGAACTTCGCGTTTTCCGAAGCGATGATGAAGTCCGCCATCATCGCCAGTTCGCACCCGCCGCCCAGCGCGAAGCCATTGACGGCCGCGATCCAGGGCTTGCGGGTGGTCTTGACGATCTGGCTGGTCCAGCCGGCGAAGAAGTCCTCCGAATAGAAATCGGCGCTGGGCTTGTCCGACATCTCCTTGATGTCGGCGCCCGCCGCGAAGGCCTTCTCGCCCGAACCGGTGATGACCGCGCAGCCCTGCGACTTATCAGCCTCGAAGGCGGCGAAGGCCTCGATCAGATCGGCCAGAACCTTCGAGTTCAGCGCATTGAGCGCCTGCGGGCGGTTGAGCGTGATGAGCGTGACGCCGCCCTTCTGCTCGACCAGGATCGTTTCATAAGTGCTCATAGGGGCTTCCATTCCTCTTCGCCGGGAAAGGGCGCGAAGATCGCGTCCAGCATCTCTTCGGTCACGCCTTCGGGCGTAGCCGGGTTCCATTGCGGATTCTGGTCCTTGTCGACGATGACCGCGCGCACGCCCTCGGCGAAATCGGGCAAGACCAGCACGCGGCTGCCGATGCGGTATTCCATCGCCATGTTCTGCGCGAACGTCTCCAGCCCCAGCGAGGCTTCGAGCTGACGCAACGAGACCTTGCAGGCCTGCGGGCTCTTGGTGCGCAGGCTCGCGAGTTCCTTCGCCGCCCATTCGTCGCCATCGCTTTCGAGCGAGGCCAGCACCTGCTCCAGCGTGTCGAAGGCGAAGTGCTTGCGAATCGCACCGGCGTTGGCGGCAACCTTGGGTTCGGGCGCCTTGACCGAGAGCGCGGCCAGGACGCCGCCGATCTCGTCGCCCGCAGCGATCCGGCTCTTGGCCTCGGCCAGCGCTTCGGACGGCAGGTAATGCGTCGAAAGGCCCGCCCAGAGGCATTCCGCGCCGTCGAAGCGCGCGCCGGTCAGGGCGAGGAACTGGCCTACGCGCCCGTCGAGGCGCGAGAGATACCAGCCCCCGCCGACGTCGGGGAACAGGCCGATGCCGGTCTCGGGCATGGCATAGCGGGTATTCTCGGTCGCCACGCGGTACTTGGCGGGCTGCGAGATGCCGACGCCGCCGCCCATGGTGATGCCGTCCATGAAGGCGACGATCGGCTTGTCGTAGGTGAACAGCTGGTGGTTAAGACGATATTCCTCGAAGAAGAACTTGCGCCCCTCCACGCCGCCGTCGTTGAGCGCGGAGTGGCGCAGCAGGTTGATGTCACCGCCCGAACAGAAGCCGCGCCCTTCGGCGTGGTCGATCAGCACGACTTCCACGGCATCATCGCTCGCCCATTCGGTCAGCTGGGCGCTCATCGCCTCGCACATGGCGAGGGTCAGCGCGTGGATCGCCTTGGGCCGATTGAGCGATATGATACCGGCGACGCCTTCGCGCCGGAACAGCACTTCGTCGGTCATGCAGATGCCCCCTTACTTCAGCAGTTCGCGGCCGACGATCATGCGCATGACCTCGTTGGTACCTTCGAGGATGCGATGGACGCGAAGGTCACGCCAGAAGCGCTCGATCGGATAGTCCCTGAGGTAGCCGTAGCCGCCGAAGACCTGCAGCGCGCGGTCCACCACCGAGGAGCCGGTGTCGGTGGCAATCAGCTTGGCCATGGCGGAAAAGCGCGTCTTGTCAGGCGCACCGGCCGTCACCTTGGCAGCGGCGAGATAGAGCAGCGCGCGGGCCGCTTCCAGTTCAGCGGCCATGTCTGCAAGGCGGAACTGGGTGTTCTGGAACTCGGCGATCGGCTGGTCGAACTGCTTGCGGTCCTTGGCGTACTGGACCGCCTCGTCGAGGCAGCGCTGCGCGCCCCCAAGCGAGCAGGCGCCGATGTTGAGGCGGCCGCCATCGAGGCCCGCCATCGCGAACTTGAAGCCGTCACCCTCGGCGCCGACGCGGTTCTCGGCCGGGATGCGCGCATCCTCGAAGACCACCTGCGCGGTGGGCGAGGCATTCCAGCCCAGCTTCTTCTCCGGCGCGCCGAAGCTGACGCCGGGGGTATCCTTGTCGACCACGAAGCAGGAGATGCCGCGCGACTTGTGCTCGCCGGTGCGGGCCATGACGACGTAGACGTCGTTGACGCCGCCGCCCGAGATGAACTGTTTGGTGCCGTTCAGCACATAGTGATCGCCGTCCAGCCGCGCGGTCGTCTTGAGCGCTGCCGCGTCCGATCCCGAGCCGGGTTCGGTCAGGCAGTAGGAGGCGATCTTCTCCATCGACACGAGATCGGGCAGGTAGCGGTCCTTGAGCTGCTGGTCGCCGAACCTGTCGATCATCCACGCGCCCATGTTGTGAATCGAGATATAGGCGCTGGTCGCCGGGCAGCCATAGGACATGGCCTCCATGATGAGCGCCGCATCCAGACGGCCAAGGCCGATGCCGCCGCTTTCCTCGGACACGTAGATCGCCCCGAAGCCGAGTTCACCGGCGGCCTTCCAGACGTCGACGGGATAGTGATGCTTCTCGTCCCACTCGGCCGCGAAGGGCGTGATCCGGTCGGCGGTAAACTTGCGCGCAACGTCCTGGATCGCGAGCTGGTCTTCGGTCAGGCCAAATTGTTCGGTCATGGCATCCTGCTTCTGGTGAGCGTCACTACCCACAAGTGACGTTCCTGATTGTCCCGTTCTCGTCCAGGTCTATGGTGACCCTTCCGAACTTGTATTCCGTCGTCACGACGTTCTGCGGTGGCGCGAACCATCGCAGTTCGCGGCTGCGCGTGGCCTTGAGTATTCTTGCCCCAGCTCCCGCATCGGCGCGTCTACCGATGAAAGCCTGCCCCGGTCCGGCTGTGCAGGTGTCAGCCACCTTACCTCTGCCGGGGGTCGTGCAACCGGCCGTGACCAGGACCAGACCGATCAAAGGAAGGTTCCCTCTGGTCGCCATCATCCGCAGCGGGTGTATGTAAGCGGTCCCGGCATCGCGTCCTTGCCGTAGTCCCGCCGGATCATCGTCTTGCCGTCCTCAGCCACGTCGAGCACGACGTCGTTGGTCCAGCTCTGGCCTTCGCCGGTGTAATCGAAGGTGCCCCGGATGCGGCTTTCGCCGGCTTCCTTGATCTCGCCCAGCTTGGCCACCGACTCGTAGAACCTGAGCTGGTCGGCCGAGACTTCGAGCAGGCCCTTCGCGTCGCCCTTCGTGCTGGTGCAGTCGGCCGGGACGAGGCCCCAGCGGCCGCGGATCGTCTCGGGGATTTCCGATGCGCTCGTGCCGCTGCCGGCATCGAGCCCCGCTTCGCTTGCCTCGACCGGGGCAGGCGATTCCTGGAACACTTCTTCGGTCTCGGTCGGCGCCGCCGTGGTGGCGGGCGTCTCCGGCTGCTTCGAGCAGGCACCCAGCGCCAGCGCGGCGGTCAGGGCGAGAAAGGGAAGCGTGCGGGTCATCGGTCATCTCCATCCACGGCCGGATAAAGGGTGTGGAACGCTCCACCCCTCTATCCGGTTGCCGTGCGAAGATCAGCCCACCAGAGCGATGATGTCCTTGCCGAACAATGCCTCGTCCGACGGGATCACCTTGTGCTGCGCCAGCGGCTTCGACACCCAGGTCTCGTTGATGAGATCGCGCCACGTCACGTTGTTGTTGGTGGCGTTGCCGCCCCACGAACCGCAGCCCAGCGAGAAGGTCTGGCGCATGCCGTTCCACACGTTGCCCGAGTTCGACGCCGACTGCGGCTGGTTCACCATCACGCGGCTGGTCTTGGTGCCCTCGGCCAGCTTCATGATGTTGGTGTCGCTCTGCGAATAGATGCCGCAGGAGTGGCCCTGCCCCTGGTAGCCCTGGATGGCATTGGTCAGGCGGATCGCATCGTCGATGTCCTTCGCACGGTAGAGCGCCATCGTGACGGTCATCTTCTCGCCCGAGAACTTGTAGTCCGGGCCATAGCCGGTTTCGGGCACGATGAAGAAGGCGGTGCCTTCGGGGATCGTGAAGCCGGCATAGTCGGCGATGAACTGGGCCGACTGGGCGACGACCTTGGCATTGATGTGCTCGCCGTCTTCCCAGATCGCGTTCTGCAGCTTGGTCTTGTTCTCACCCTCGATGATGAAGCCGCCCTTGGCCTTCAGCTTTTCGAGCATGGTGTCGTAGATCGCGTCGAGCAGGATCACCGCGTTGTCCGACGAGCACGAAGCGGCATAGTCCAGCGTCTTCGACAGCAGGATCTTGGCGGCGGCGTCATCGAGGTCGGCGGTGTCGTCCACGGTGATGACCGCGTTGCCCACGCCCACGCCCAGCGCCGGAGTGCCCGACGAATAGGCCGCCTTCACCATCGGCGTGCCGCCGGTGGCGAGGATGCGGTCGCACTGCTTCATGACTTCGTTGGTCTTCTCGACCGAGGGCTGCTCGATCGGGATCACGAGGTCGGCGGGAGCGCCCATCTTCACCAGCGCATCGCGCATCAGGTTGCAGATCTTGGCGTTGACGAACTTGGCGCGCGGGTGCGGGCAGATGATGATCGAGTTGCGGCCCTTGACCGCGCTGATCGCCTTGATGACCGGGGTCGCCTCGGGGTTCGTCGAGGGCGAGAGCGCCCCGATCACGCCGACGGGCTTGGCGATCTTGACGATGTTGCGCTCGGGGATCTCATCGATCACGCCGACCGACTTGTCGTCGATGATGTCGTAGAGCGTGGCGCGGGTCTTGATCGAGATCTTCTTGAACTTGCCCTCGTAGTTGCCGAGCTGGGTTTCCTCGACGGTTTCGCGGGCGATCTCCTCGTCCATGCCGGGCTTGCACACGGCGTAGACCATGCCGCGAATCCAGGTATCGACCTGCTCCTGCGTGGCGTTCTCGATCTGCGCCTGCGCGACGCGCGAACGGGCAACAAGCTCAGCGACTTCGGCAGCAACCGGGCTTTGGGCGGGATTCTCAGCGATCAGTTCGGCAGTAGCCATGTCCATCTTCCCTTAAATTATGCGCGCAGGTGTCCGGCAAAGGCCCCGCGTTTTCGCTGGCATCCGGATCGCCCTCGGTTCCCGAGTTAGGCCATCCGCCACACCTTGCTCACCTGCACCTTTGGCGAGGCAGGCGCAAGTTTAATTAATCGCGCGATTAAATTCACAGCTTGCAAAAACATCACCAGTAATCCCGGAACACGCAATGATCGCCGGTCGATGATTTCCATCTGAATACCGGCCGCCTCTTGCCGGGCACAGGGCTTACGGGCACTAGGGATGCGACATATCGCGATGGCGGACTTGTTCGGATATACCAAACAACGTTCGCGATTGTGAATTAAAGCGGCGGGCTATCCGCTGAAAAAGGGGTTAAGCGCGTGAGTGAGACGACCATCGATCCGGCAGAATTCCGCAAGGTGCTGGGGAGCTATCCAACCGGCGTCTGCGTCATCACCGCGCTGGACGAAGGCAAGCCCGCCGGCATGGTCGTCGGCAGCTTCACTTCGGTCTCGCTCGACCCGCCGCTGGTCGGCTTCTTCCCGGACAAGTCATCGACTTCGTGGCCGCTGATCGAGAAGGCGGGCCGCTTCTGCGTCAACGTCATGGCCAGCGACCAAGGCCCCGTCTGCAAGGCCGTCACCGCAAAGGGCGAGGCGAAGTTCGTCGGCGTCGAATTCGCCATTTCCGAACACGATCTGCCGGTCATCGCCGACTCCATCGCCGCGATCGAATGCAAGCTCTACTCGGTGACGGAAGCGGGCGATCACTGGTTCGTGCTGGGCCAGGTGCTGCGCATGGAAACCGTGCGCGAGGACGAGCCCATGCTGTTCCACCGCGGCCGCTACGGCAGCTTCGCGGAGAAGATGTAAACTCCACGTATCGCTTCGGCGGTTTGACTCTCCCGGATCATGATGCTGATCACACGTTCAGCATCATGATCCGGGAGAGTATTGCACATGACACGTTCGCTTGACGGCAAGGTCGCCGTCGTCACCGGTGCGGGTTCCGGCATCGGTCGCGGCATCGCGCTGCGGCTGGCCGAGGACAAGGCGGCCATCGCCGTGTGGGATCTCAACCCCGAAGGCGCGGCCGAAACCGTGAAGCAGATCGAGGCGGCGGGCGGCAAGGCCCTCGCCATCACCGTCGATTGCTCGGACAAGGCCGCGATCAAGGCCGCCGCGGACGAGACCCGCGCCAGGTTCGGCGCCATCACCATCCTCGTCAACAACGCGGGCATCGCCCCGTTCACCCCCTTCATGGACGTGGAGGACGAGGAGTTCGACAAGGTCATCCGCATCAATCTCAAGGGGCCTTGGCTGGTCACGAAGGAGATCGTGCCGGACATGCTTGCCGCGAACTGGGGACGGATCATCAACATCACCTCCTCCTCCACGCAGTCGGGTTCCTTCGCGCAGAGCCACTACGTCGCGTCGAAGGGCGGACTGCTCGGGCTCACCAAGGCGCTGGCGATGGAACTGGGCAAGACCGGCATCACCGCCAACATGATCCCGCCCGGCTCGATCGACACCCCGATGCTGCGCGGCGCGCCGATCGACGCGGACGCCTATGGCGCCTCGCTGCCGGTCGGACGACTGGGCCAGGTTGCGGACATCGCCGCAGCGGCAGCGTTCCTGGCCTCCGAAGAAGCCAGCTACATGACCGGACAGACGATCAGCACCAACGGCGGCCGCTACATGGGCTCGGCCTGAAGGTGGGCGGCCTGAAGGGGAGCAGCCTGACGGGTCTTGCTACCCCATCCCGGCGCGCTAGCGTGCCGGGATGCCGACTCAGTTTCGCATAGCCGTCGATGGCGCCGTGCTTTCGGGAGAACGGCGCGAGGGCGCAGGACCGCCGCTGGTGCTGGTCCACGGCTTCGGCGGATCCCGGCGCGACTGGGACCCGCTGGTGGCCGGGCTCGCCCCCGACCGCGCCCTGATCGCCTACGACCAGCGCGGCTTCGGTGCCTCCGAGGCTGAAGGCGGTCCCTACTCCCACGCCGAAGACCTGTTCGCCCTGCTCGACGCCCTCGACATCGCCGAGGCCGACCTTTGCGGCATGTCGCTGGGCGGGGCGACCGCCCTCAACTTCGCGATGGACCACCCGGAACGGGTCAGGCGGCTGGTGCTGGTGAGCCCGCTGATGGTCGGCTGGACCTGGACGAACGACTGGATAGAGCGCTGGAAAGCCATCGGCCGCGCCGCGCGCGCCGGCGACATGACGCAGGCCCGGGGCCTGTGGTGGAGCCATCCCCTGTTCGACGCGCTGCGTGAAACCTCTGCCGCCGCCGTAATGCGCGCATCGATCGAATCATTCCACGGTCGCCAGTGGGTTCTCGACGAACAGCGCCCGGCCCTCCCCGACAGCGAGCGACTGGGCGACCTTTCCGTGCCCACCCTGCTCCTGACCGGCGCGCGCGACACCGCCGATTTCCGTATGATCGGCGATGCGATCGCCGCCATGGGCCGGGCCGTCACCCGCATCGACCACGAAGGCGCCGGCCACATGCTGAACCTCGAAATCCCCGAAGTCATGGCCGGCGAGATGGAGCGCTTCCTGTCGTAAACCACTACCCTTGGTCCAGCCATCCTTCGTCATTGCGAACCGGGTACTAGACCTGCTCCACCGTCATCGCCGCATGCCGCGCGTCGAGGATATCCTGAAGGTGGTTGACCGGATCGCCGACGGTAACCCCGCCCTCGACCGGGATCACCGCTCCGGTCATGTGCCGTGCGCGATCACTGGCGAGGAACAGGGCGACTTGCGCCACGTCCTCGGGCTCGCCGCGCCGTTTGATGAGCTGGTTGGAGAGATACACCGCGTCCACCCCCGCCTCGATCCGGGCCGCAAGCGCGGCGTCCGCCCCGGCCTGCCCGAACGAGGACAGTTCGGTGCGGACATGGCCCGGGACCAGGCAGTTCACCCGGATGCCATGCCGCGCAAGGTCGATCGCCGAAGACTTGGCGAACTGGATCAGCGCCGCCTTGGATGCGCGGTAGGTCATCATGCCCATCCCCGCCAGCGTCCCCGCGATCGAGGCGTTGTTGAGGATCACCCCGCCTCGCCCCTGCCGCTGCATCACCCGCGCCGCATTGCGCGTCCCCAGCATCGGGCCGAGCACGTTGACGCGCATCACGCGGTCGAAGTCATCGAGCCCATCGTCAAGGAAGCTTGGCCAGGGCCGGGTCGAAATGCCCGCGTTGTTGAACATCACGTCCAGCCCGCCGAAGCGATCGACCGCCGCATCGACGAGCGCCTGCATCGCCTCGGGCTCACTGACGTCCGTGTGCAGATAGAGCGCTGCGTCGCCAAGCCGCTCCGCAAGCGCTTCGCCGGGTTCGTCGGCGAGGTCGGCGATGACCACTTTCGCCCCCTGCGCCACGAACAATTCCACCGTGGCGCGGCCGATGCCACCGGCGCCTCCAGTTACGATCGCGACTTTGCCTCCCAGTTCCTGTTCCACGCTGCCTGTGTCCCTTTTGAGTGCCGCTGTGTGCCGCTGTACGCTCTCTGTCGGCCTTCGATCCGTGTCAGTCGCCGCGCTTCTCGAACGTGATCGGCAGCGATTCGATGGTGTGCGTCGCCACGGTCGGCGTGTAGCGGATCTCGCTTTCGGGGATTGCGAGACGGATGTTCTTCATCTGCCGGGCGATTTCGCGGGCCGCCACCTTCACTTCCATGCGGGCGAGCGCAAGGCCGATGCAGCGATGCGGGCCGCCTCCGAAAGCCACGTGACGCCCCAGATTCGGGCGCGTAATGTCGAACGTTCGCGGTTCCGGGAATACACTCTCGTCATCGTTGCCGGAGCCGTAGACCAGCAGCATGTGCGCATGGGCCGGGATCGTCGTGCCGTTCACCGTGACCTCGCGCGTGGTCATGCGCGACAGCGCCCGCACCGGCGGTTCGCTGCGCAGATGTTCCTCGATGAAGCGATTGAGCTGGCGCTCGTCATCCACCACTTTTTCCAGCAGTTCCGCCATTCCTGGCCGGGTGGTAAGGACGTGGAACAAGTTGCCGATCGCCGTCGCGGTGGTGTCGTTGCCCGCGATCAGCGTGGCCCGCACGAGCGAGACGGCCTCTGCGAAGGTCAGCTTTTCCGTGGTTCCGTCTTCGTTGGCGACTTCGGCGTGGACGAGGTCGGAGATCATGTCCTCACCAGGGTTCTCCTCGCAGGCCTTCATCCTGGCGATGAGGTATTGCTGGAGTTCAGCGATCTGCGCGGCATTCTCCAGCATCGTCTCGCGCGTCTGCATGGCGCCGATCTGCGCCGTCACCGCCACCGACCAGCGAGAGATCTGCGCCTCCATGCCCGGGTCGAGTCCGAGCTGCTCGACGATCACGCGGATGGTAAGCGGGATCGCGATGTCCTTCACCGCGTCGCACCTGTCCCCGCCCTTCGCGATGGCCTCGGCGATGACGCCGCGCACGACGTCGGTGATCCGGGGCTCCAGTTCCTTGACCCGGTGGGCGGTGAAGGCCCGCTCCATCAGCTTGCGGACCCGCGTGTGATAGGGCGGGTCGGACATGATCGCGTCGGGAAAGTAGCCACCGCCATGCTCGCGCAGGTACGCCTCGAACTCCTCGCGCATGCCGCGCGCCTGCTGTTCGGAGTAGCCGTGCTTGACCGAAAAGGTGACCGGGTCAGACTGCACCGCCACGATGTCCTCGTGCCGCGTCACCAGCCAGGAACCCAGCCGCGCGTCGTAGTGGATCGGATCGCCGTGGCGCATCGCCGCGTAGAACTCGCGCGGCCGCGCCTGTATCGCGGTGTCGGCCAGGGAGCCGTCGGACAGCAGCCTTTCCTGTTCCGGGCTAAGGGGCTGCCGCTCGGAGATGCGATCCTGCGAAATCTGGGTTGCCATGTCCGTCCTGTCATCCTGCCTGCGGCTTTATCCTGCAGGTTATGGAAGCACGGCCCCGCATCGGCCATGCCCGCGCTCGAAGCCGCGCTTGTCCCGACCTGCACTCATGGCGCTGATACCTCAATACGAAGAGGCCGGCGCCACGGTGACTTCCAGCCCGTCCAGATCCGGTGACATGCGTATCTGGCAGCCGAGCCGCGAAGTCTCCTTCATCACGTCCGCCACCATGTCGAGCATTGCGAACTCGACGTCGTCCGGCATGCCCACCTTGTCCCACCACACCTCGTCCACGTAGACATGACAGGTCGCGCAGGCACAGCCGCCACCGCAGTCGCCCATGATCCCTGCGACGCCATTGCGGCGGCCCAGTTCCATCAGGCTGATGCCTTCCTCCACCCCGGCGAAGGTGTGCGCCTCACCTTGCGCGTCGGTCATCGTGACTGTCAGGGTGCCCATGCTTCGCGCCATCCTCTTACGCCTTGTTCCGCCCGTCATGCCTCGACCGCGACGTCGTTGGAACTGCCAGCGCTGCCCGGCTGCTTGACTGTTCGGGAATGCCCCACCGCCAGAGGACATGAGCCCTGCCCGGCCAGTCATTTGCCGCCGTGACGGCCCCGCCTAGTCTTCGTCCCGCAAGGAGAGGAAAGAGTGGCCCGCACCATCATCCGCAACGCGACGCTGTTCCCCGCCACCGGCGCGAAGGCCTTTGACGGCGACCTCGTCGTCGAAAGCGAAAGGATCGTCTCGGTCGGCCCCGGCACGCAAGCCCGCCCCGACGATATCGTCATCGAGGCGCAGGGCCTGTTCTGCATGCCCGGCATGACCGAGGGCCATGCGCATCTCTCGTTCGAGAACGTCTGCACCACCGAAGACCTCATCGCCCCTTGCCCCGAAACGCAGGTTTTCACCGCTGCGCGCGGGGCCAAGGCGCTGATCGAGGCGGGCTTCACCAGCGCCTACGGAGCCTCCGAGGCCAAGCTCAAGCTGGCGGTGGCGGTGCGCGACGAGGTCAATGCCGGCCGCCTGCCGGGGCCGCGCATCCGTGCCGGAGGGCTGGAGATCACCGTCACTGGCGGCATGGGCGACGAGAGCAGGCTGCACAACCCGCGTATCGGCCCCTCCACCATCGTCGACGGCGTTGAAGAGATGCGCCGCGCCGTGCGCTTCCACTGCCGCGAAGGTGTCGATAACGTGAAGCTCGACGTCTCGGGCGACCCGTTCTACCCTAACACACCCGGTCACACGACGCCGATGACCTTCGAGGAAATTCGCGTCGCCGCCGAGACCGCCCATGCCTTCGGCCGCAGGATCAACGCCCATACCCGCTCGATCGAGGGTTCCAAGCATTGCGTGCGGGCCGGCGTCGATGGCCTGTTCCACACCGAATATTCGGACGAGGAACTGCTGGACCTGATGGAAGAGGCACGCGATCGCATCTTCGTCGTCCCCACCGTCGGCCTCTTCGCGCAGATCATGGCGGGCGAGGCATCCGCCCACGGCCTGACACCCGAGGTCGGCGGCTATATGAACATCCCCGAATTGCTTGAGAATTCGATCCGCACGCACGCCGAATTGCGCAGGCGCGGCATCCGCCACCTCATTGGCGGCGACTACGGCTTCGGATGGAGCAAGCAGGGTACGCAGGGGCGCGACCTCGCGTTCTTCGTCGAGCATTACGGCTACAGCCCGGCCGAGGCCCTGGTATGCGCCACGCGCAACGGCGGCCTGGCGATGGGCCATGCCGACCTCGGCACGCTGGAGGCGGGCAAACTCGCCGACATCATCCTCGTCGACGGCGATCCCCTCGCCGACATCTCCGTACTGTCCGGGCCGGAAAAGGTCGTCTTCGTGATGAAGGGCGGCGCGGTCCAGAAGTCCACCCTCTGTGCCGGGGCGCGCCGGCCTTCGCCCGTGCTCCAGGCCGCGGAATAAGGAAAAGCCCATGAACGTCGAAACCGGCATGTTGCAGCCCGGCGAGGCCCGGTGCCCGGCCGAGACCACGCAGGAGATCATCGCCCGGGACAAGGTTCCCGCGCCCGCCTGGGCCGCCAGCGAGAGTTACGAATACCTCGGCAGCGAGGACGTCTCCAAGGACCGCTACGTCGATCCCGCCTTCGCCACCGCAGAGTTCGAACGCCTCTGGACCCGCACCTGGCAGATGGCCTGCCGAGAGGACCACATCCCGGAAACCGGCGACTACTACGTCTTTGACATCGGACCCTGGTCCTTCGTCGTCATCCGCGACGACGATGGCGATATCCACGCCCATTTCAACGCCTGCCTCCATCGCGGCACCAAGCTCAAGCCCTCGGGCACGGCGGGGTATGCGGCAAACCTCAAATGCCCGTTCCACGGCTGGACCTGGAACCTCGACGGGTCGCTCAAGAACATTCCCGAGAAGTGGGACTTCGCCCATACCGCGCACCGCAGGAACTGCCTGCCCGAAGCGCGGGTGGAATGCCTCGGCGGCTTCGTGTGGATCAACATGGCCCCCGATGCGCCCACACTCGCCGACTATCTAGGCCCAGAGATCATGGCGCACATGAAGGCCTGGAAGCTGGAGGAGCGTTACATCACCCTCCACGTCCAGAAGAGCTATCCGGCCAACTGGAAGCTGACGATGGAGGCATTCATGGAGGCCTACCACGTCGGCGACACCCATCCGCAGGTCGCGCCCGCCAACGGTGACGTGAACTCCCAGTACGACGTCTACGGCAGCCACGTGAACCGCTTCATCTCGACGCTGGGCGTGGTCAGCCCCAAACTGCGCGACATTTACTCCGAAAAGGACATCATCGCCAATTTCACCCTGGGCGACAGTTCATCGCTGGGTGGCTCGAAGCCGGTGCTGCAAGAGGGCGAGCGCGCCCGGCAGGTCATGGCCGACATGTTCCGCCAGATGTTCGAAGCCGCGACCAACACCGACCTTTCGGCCGTGTCCGACACCGAACTGCTCGACACCTACAGCTACACCTTCTTCCCCAACCTGTTCCTGTTTCCCGGCATCTCGCTGCCAATGGTCTACCGCTTCCGGCCGGACGCGAAGGACCATCGCCGCACGATCTACGAAGTCATGTTCATGCGCCCCAAGCCGCGCGACGGCAGCGCGGTGGAGACCGCCGAAGTGCAGGTGCTGCAGGATCACCAGTCCTTCGCGGAGGCCGAAGGCATGGACCCCGGTTTCGGCGTGATCCTCGATCAGGACACCGACAATCTCCATGCTCAGCAGGAAGGGCTGGAAGCCTCTGCCAAGCCCGGCCTGACGCTGGGCGACTACCAGGAAATCCGCATCCGGCACTTCGAACTGGCGATCGACAAGTACATCGCCATGCCCCCGAAGCGCCCGGACTGGACGGCGCTGCAGGGCCGGTGAGCGTCTCGCTGCAAGGACGAACCACGCTCGTCACCGGCGCATCGTCGGGGATCGGCGCCGGATTCGCGCGTGCCATCGCCAGGGCCGGGGGGCGTGTCGTACTGGGCGCACGCCGCCTCGATCGCACGCAGGCGCTGGCCGGAGAGATCGGCGATCAGGCGCTCGCCGTGCCGCTCGACGTCACTGACGAGGCTTCGGTGATCGCAGCTTTCGACACGGCACAAGCCCGCTTCGGCACCGTCGACGGCATCGTCGCCAACGCCGGTATCGGCACCGGCGGCCATGCGACGGACGTGGCGGTCGACGGTCTTTCCGGCGTGCTCGATACCAATCTGCTCGGCAGCTATCTCGTCGCCCGCGAAGGCGCACGACGGCTGATCGCCAGCGGCAGTCGCGCAGCGGGCAATGGGCGGATCGTCCTCATCGGCTCGATCACCGCGCAGCAGAACGGCACCGGCGATGCAATGTACGCCGCCACGAAGGCAGGCCTTGCGCACCTCGGCCGCCAACTCGCGCGCGAATGGGTGCGGCTGGGCATCAACGTCAACACGCTCCAGCCCGGCTGGATACCGACCGGGATCAATGCCGACTGGTTCGCAAGCGAGCGCGGCCGCACCGATATTGCCGCCCTGCACCGCCGACGCCTCCTCGCCCCCGACGCCCTCGACCCGATGCTGCTCTACCTGCTGTCGGACGCCTCGGCGCAAGTGACGGGCGCGACCTTCACCCTCGACGACGGGCAATCGCTGTGAACACCGGAACCCCGCGCGCCCTCGCCGGCCTCCTCATCATCGAGACGGCGGAGCGGGTCAGTGGCGAATATACCGGCAAGCTGCTGGCCGACCTCGGCGCGCAGGTTATCAAGGTCGAGGCGCCCGGCGGCGCCCCCACCCGCACGATGGGGCCATTCCACAAGGGCGAGAGCACGTTGTTCGCCTATCTCAACGCCAACAAGCAGTCGGTCGTCCTGGACCTGCAGGACCAGGCGGGCCGCCTCCTGCTGAATCGCCTGCTCGCCCGCGCCCATGCTCTCGTCGACGACCACGGGGATGCCTGGGCTCAGCGCTCGCGGATGACGCCCGAGCTGGTAGCGGCAGACCACCCCGCACTCGTCCACACAATCGTCACGCCGTTCGGGCAAGGCGCGCCCGCACAGTTGCAGCATCTGCACCCGATCAACGTCATCAACGCCGGCGGCTGGGCCTATCACAGCCCCAGCGAGACCCCGTCCGACAAGCCACCGCTCAAGGGCGCGGGCCGGTTCCTCCCGGATTACGAGGCCGGTATCGACGCGGCCTTGTGCACGATGGCCTCCCTGCTGCGATTGCGCCGGGCCGGTAAGGGCCAGTTCGTCGATGTCTCCGAAGTCGAAGTGCAACTCAACCGCATCGACGCGGTGCTGGGGCGAATGCTCGCAGGAGAGGCGGAGCCCAGCGACGCGCGAACGGCCTACGACATGGGCGGACCCGGCGCTTCGTTCGCCTGCGCGGACGGCCACGTCTTCCTGTTCATGACCACGCGCCATCACTGGAAGGCCCTCTGCGGCCTGATGGGCGATCCCGGATGGACTGCCCGCTTCCGCGAAGACTGGCTGGAGTTCGACTGTACGCCGGAAAACGTGGCCGATTTCCGCAAGCATTTCGCCACATGGATCGCCCTGCAGCGCAAGCTCCCGACCACCGAGGCGGCGCAGAAGGCGGGCGTCTCGATGGTCCCGGTAAACACCGCAAGCGACCTGCCGCGCCACGCACAGTTCATCGACCGCGGATTCTTCCAGCACGGCGAACACCCGGTCTTCGGCGAGGTCGCCTACCCCGGCGCCTGCTACCGCCTGAGCGCGACGCCCGTGCAGGTACGCTCCCCCGCCCCGCGACTCGGCGCGGACCAGCGGGAGATCACGGATGCGTGACCGGGGCGGTCCGCTCAAGGGTATCCGCGTGATCGAGCTCACAAAGGTCTGGGCCGGTCCTTACGCCGGCAAGCTGCTTGCCCATCTCGGCGCTGAGGTCATCAAGATCGAAAGCCGCTCCAACCTCGACGAGATGCGCGCATACGGCGGCGTGGACATCGACGCGGCGCCCTACTTCCTGTCGATCAACCAGGAAATCCTTTCCGTACAGGTCGACTTGAAGACTGCCGATGGCCTCGACCTCGTCCGGCGCATGATCGCTACGGCCGACATCCTGATCGACAACGTCCGCCCCGGCGCCATGGAGCGTTCCGGCCTCGATTACGAGAGCCTCAAGGCGATCAGGCCCAACCTCATCCAGTGCGCCATCAAAATGTGGGGCAGCGAAGGTCCGCTCGGCTACCAGACGGGCTACGCGCCCTGCTTCGCCGCGCTTTCCGGCCTCACCGCGCTCGTCGGGCATGAGGGCGAGACACCCGGGGGGATGAACATCCGCTACGGCGATTCGACCGCAGGCGCGTGCGCCGCGCTCGCCTGCGTGGCGGCGCTCCATCACCGCGAAAGCACCGGCGAAGGCCAGTTCATCGACTTGTCCGCCGTGGAGGCGATGACGAGCCTCGTCGGCGACAGCCTCTTCGCCGCCAGCGTCACCGGCGAGGTTCCCGAGGCTGACGGCAACTACCATCCCGGGATGTGCCCCCACGGTGCCTACGCTTGCGCGGAACATGGCTGGACAAGTATCGCGGTGGCGAACGAGGCCGAATGGCTGGCGCTGTGCGACGTGCTGGAAGCTCCGGCGCTGGCCGCCGACGCACGCTTCGCCACCTTCGCCGACCGCCTCGCCAACCGTCATGCGCTGGACGCTCAGATCGGCGCGATAACCGCCTTGAGCGATGCGACGGAATTGGCCGAAAAGCTCAGGAAAGCGGGCGTTCCGGCATTCAGGTCGATGAGTTCGCTGGACCTCGCCACCGACGCTTTCCTGTGGCAGCGCGAGGCCTATCGCATGGTCTCGGACCACCGCCACGGCACCCGGCCGGTCATCGGGCCTTCGTGGCGGATCACCCCCGACCCGCCCCTCGTCGAACGCGGCGCCCCCCTGCTCGGCGAGCACAACGCCTATGTCTACCGCGAACTGCTGGGCTTGCGGGAAGACGAAATGGACGATCTGATCGCACGCAAGGTGATCGACTAGGAGCACTCTCCCGGTCGAGACATGTACCGGGGAGGACACCATGAAACTGGGCTTTGCGATGCCGCACATGCTGCGGCTCAAGGCGACGATGCAACCGTGGGAAACCGAGGTCACGGGAGCCGACCAGACCCGCCTCGCAAAATGGGCGGAAAAGCTGGGTTTCGAGATGATCGCGGTGCCAGAGCATCACGTCATTCCAAGGAAGCACATCGACCTTTCCGGGCCGTTCTACTTCAATGCCTATACCGCGATGGCCTATATCGCGGGGGCGACCGAGCGGGTTCGGGTCAATTCGTGCATTGCGATCCTGCCCGCCCAGCATCCGATCGTCACCGCCAAGGCGCTGTCGACGATGGACTGGCTTTCCAGCGGCCGGGTGACGATCACCTTCGCGGTCGGCTGGCTGGAGGAGGAGTTCGCACTGCTGGGTGTTCCGTTCCACGAGCGCGGCGCGATGGCGGAAGAATACATCCAGGCGATCATCGCCCTATGGACTCAGGAAAGTCCTGAATTCGAAGGAAAATACGTGTCCTTCCGCGATGTCGCCTTTGAACCCAAGCCCGTGCAGAAGCCTCATCTTCCGGTGTGGTTCGGCGGCGACGCCGAGGCCGTTCTCAGGCGTGTTTCCCGCTACGCGCAGGGCTGGTGGCCGTTCCTGACCAAGCCCGAGGATATTCCCGCGCGCATCGACTTCATCCGATCGCGGCCCGATTACAACGGCCAGCTGGCGGACGTCTATTACGGCATGTCCACCAGCCGCGTCGGCGAGGGTCATGCGGTGATCGACGATCCCACCGCCCGCCCCGGACAGACCAGGCAGGAAATCATCGACCGCCTCGGATGGCTGAAATCCCTTGGTATTACATGGAGTTCCGTTCCCATTCCGGCGCTCCCCGCAATCGCCGCGTACTACGATTACACCCAGTGGATCGCCGAGGAGATCATGCCCGCCATCCGCTGAGCGAACGTCGCCGCGATGCCTGACGGGACATGCTTGACCTCCGGCACACAGCGGCACTTAACGGCACACAGCGGCACCAAGGCCGGGGAGAGACGATCATGAGCCCACCAAGGCCAAGGCCCAAGCTGGATCAGGAGAACACCGCGTTCTGGACCGGCGGCGCCGAGGGTGAACTGCGGATCGTGCACTGCGGCGACTGCGGGCAGTACACCCATCCGCCGCGCGTCCTGTGCCGTCACTGCCAGTCCGAGAACATCGCTGCCCAGGCTGTCGCCGGCACCGGCGTGATCGATACCTTCACGATCAACCACCAGCCCTGGGCCAAGGACCTGCCCGTCCCCTACATCATCGCCCGCGTCGCGCTCGACGGGGTGCCGGGGGTCTATCTCACCACCAACATCGTGAACTGCCCGGTCGATGCGGTGGCGTTCGGCGATCCCGTGCGCGTCGTGTTCGAGGAACAGGACGGCATATTCTATCCCCTCTTCGAACGAGCGATCTGATGGCACGCGAAGCTTACATCACCGGCGTCGGCCAGTCCGAGGTGGGCGTGCGCCTGCCGCGCCATCCGCTGCTGCTGACGCTCGACGCCGCGAAGGAGGCGATCGCCGAAGCGGGCCTCACCTTCGCGCAGATCGACGGCGTGTTCTCCTTTCCCGGCAAGGTCAATGGCTACCTCGCCTTCTCGCCCGTCGGCACCGACGAGGTGATCGAGGCGCTGGGCATCAAGTCTAAGTGGCAGATGGGCGGCATGGAGCAGCCCGCGCAGCTCTCCGCCATCGGCATGGCCGCATGGGCGGTGAAGCAGGGCATCTGCCGCCACGTGCTGTGCTACCGCACCGTCTACGAGGCGGGCGGAATGGCGGACCCGGCGCAGTACATGCCAGCAAGGTCGGATACCGTATCGGGCGCCTCGCAATGGACGAGTCCGTTCTGGGCGACTTCGGCCGCCTGCTGGACCGCGCAGTATGCCGCACGCCACGTCCACAAGTACGGGCTGACGCGCGAGCAACTGGGCCAGATCGCCATCAACGGGTCGAAGAACGCGCTGCTCAATCCCCGGGCACGGGCAATCACGAAAGAGGAACTGACGCTCGACAAGTACATGTCGGCGCGGATGATCTCGACCCCGCTGTGCCTCTACGACTGCGACCGCTTCTCCGACGCATCGACCGTGGTGATCGTCTCCGCCGGCGACGCCCTCGACGAGATAAAGTGCGAGCCGATCCGCATCGCCGCGATGTCGGGCTCGGTCGATCGCTATTCATGGGACCAGGTCGAGTGGCCCGCCGCCTACGATGCCGGCCGCGACTTGTGGCAGCACACCGACTACACCGTGGACGACGTGGACACCGCCCAGTTCTACGACGGCTTCGCCTTCCTGCCGATCACCTGGCTGGAAGGGCTGGGCTTCTGCGAAAAGGGCGAAGGCGGCCGCTTCATCGAGGGTGGCACCCGCATCGCGCGAGATGGCGAACTGCCGCTCAACACGGCGGGCGGGCAGCTGGGCGCCGGGCGCCTGCACGGCTTCGGCTTCGCGCACGAAGCGGTGACACAGTTGCGGGGCAACGCGGGCGATCGACAGATCCCGGGCGACCCGAGGGTGGCGGTGGCCACATCCGGCGGCGGACCGCTGGCGGCGGCGCTGCTGCTGGCAAAGGATTGAACGGCTCCGGCCTCGCGGGCTCTCCTCCTGCGGGGCCGGGGATGGCAGGCTGATGCCGCAGTGGCTTCGACAAGCTCAGCCTGAGCGGAATTTAGAGACCTGCTCTCAACCCCCTCAGGCTGAGCTTGTCGAAGCCCCCAGCACGAAACCAGCGCCTCAAACCACCGTCGACGGCAGTGTCTTCGCCCCCGGCCGCTTCACCGGGTTGGCGCGCTTCAGGCCGATCAGCGGACGCAGCGGGCCGACTTCCCGCCCGACGAGGTAGAACAGCCAGGAACCGCCCGCCACCGTGGCGCACAGCACCAGGAATTCCGGCAGTGCCGTCAGCCCCTTGTCGCGCAGCCAGTAGCTGACGAGCACCATGACGGTCTGGTGCGCGATGAACACCGGGAACACCGCCTCGGCCAGAGTGCCGCGCCAGCGCGCGTCGCGGTTCCAGAAGCGGTCGGCGATCCCGAACAGGGCGATCACCGTGCCCCAGCACTGCACCGACTTGGCGAAATCCAGCGGTTCCATCCACGCTCGCGGCGTCCGCACGTTGCCGGGGAAGTACCACGCTTCCAGCGCCACGAAGGCGTAACCGGCCAGCCCGACGACCAGCGCGGCCTTCCACTGCCGGGCGATCGCCTGCCGCAAGGTCTCGGACCCGCGCAGGAGGTAGCCGAACAGGAACATGCCGCCATAATGAAGATGCGCGCAGAAATCGGTCAGCACGCTGTGGGTGTCGGTCCAGCCATCACCCGGCGCGCGCACGGCGTAGACGGCAAGGCACCCGAACGGCAGCAGCCACGGCCCGGAAAGGACCTTCTCCGCCCCACGCGCCAGTCCCGCGCGCCAGTGTGCAGGAAGCACCATCAGCGCCGCGCAGAGCACCACCGTGTAGGCGAGCAGGTAGATCACGAACCACAAGTGCATGATCGCCGGCAGGTTCTCGTGAATGACCCGGCGGAAGCTGAAGGCATCATGGAACAGGAAGTAGCCGTAGCCATGCGTGTAACCGCTGTTGAGCAGTCCCATGTATGGCTGCGGCGGCACGATCACCGTCAGGCCGAACAGCAGCGGTATGCCGAGCCGCAGCAACCGGCTCTTGAGGAAGGCCCCGGCGTCCCGCTCCTTCGTGAACAGCGCCGCGCTGGCATATCCCGAAATCGCGAAGAGCAGCGCCAGGCGCCAGGCGCTCAATCCCAGCAGCGGGATTTCGGCCCACCACACCACCCCGCGCGAGGGCGTCTGGTAGCCCCAGGGCGTGAATGAAAATCCGACGTGGTAGAAGATCAGCATCACGAAAGCGCCCACGCGCAGCCAATCCATTCCGTAGTGGCGCTGGCTGGGGGCGGGGTTCATCGCAATCCGTCAAGTCTTCGGCCCGCCACGCGGGTCAGGGGTGCCCGCATGCAGCGGCGTAGGTTTTGGGGCTCATTAAGCGCGTTGTCACCGCTCTGCAATCACGGGCTTGTAATAGAGGGTAACGCAACGATTATCCGCGTTCGCATCGATTCCGGAGGCAACTGTGGTTGGTCTCTCGCGCCGAAACGCCGAACATCGCGGGCATGACTTCCCCCGAAGCGCCCGTCGCGCCCCGGCCTCGACGCAAACGCCCCGCGCCTCCCGGTGATACTTTCGTCGCCGGCAGCACATCCATAGAACGCGCGGCCTATGTCCCCGACCTTAGCGGCGGGGCGCTGCGCCCGGTCGAGGGGATCGGGGACATAGCGGGAAACGGGACGGCAGGCCTGACGGCAGACAGGGCCATCGTGCTCCTTGTCCATGACGGACGGGCATCCCCCATCCGCGAGGCCGTACAGGACGGCATGGCCGGGGCGCTGGCGGCGGGAACGCACCTTCTCGCCATCCATGCCCTGCCGCCGGACGGAAGTGTCGCTGCATTCCGGGACCTTCTCGAAAGGCACCGGCCGGTCGGCGTGGTGCTGATACCGCCGCTCGCCGCACGGCCCGACCTTGCCGACATATGCCAGCATGCGCACACGCGCTGCCTGCGCATCGGCGCGCAGCATGGCCTGTCCTGCGACGAACGGGCCTCCGCCGCGCTGGCCGTGCGTCGCCTGGTCGCGCTGGGCCATGCGCGGATCGGCCTTGTCGCCGGGCCGGAAACGTCGCCCTGCGCGCGCGAGCGGGAACTGGGCTATCTCGACGCCATGGCGGAACAGGGACTGGACCGTGGCCCCGCGCTGATCGTGCCGGGCGACGACAGCTTTGAATCCGGCATTGCGGCCGGGCGCCTGCTGCTGGAAATCAGCCCCCGGCCGACCGCGATCCTCGCCTGCTCCGACGACATGGCGGCGGGCGTTCTGCACGCAGCGGCGCAGTCGGGCGTACCGGTTCCCGAAGCGCTCTGTGTCGTCGGGTTCGACGACACGCCCCTCGCCCGCCGCATGCTGCCGCCGCTGGCCTCGGTGCGCCTGCCGTGGGAACGCATCGGCCATGAGGCCGCCAAACGGATACGGGACGAAAGCGCCACGCCGCTCGAACCGTTCGAGGGGCGGTTGATGGAACGCGAATCACTCGGCCCGCTCAGGCAAGGGCCGGCAGCTCCTCCAGGGTGAAGCCATTGCCGGGGGCACACTGCTGCACCTCGATCACGTTGCCCTCGGGGTCGTAGCCGTAGAGCGTCCTGACGTGCCCGACGTCGACGAAATCGCGTTCGTTGAACGTCATTCCGCAGGCCTTCAAATGGGCCATGTCGCGCTCGATATCGGTAACGTCGATGCAGAAATGCGTGTAACCGCGATCATTGGGCCGCAAGGGACGATCGAGGTCGGAGGACGGCGCGGCATATTCGAACATCTCGATGTAACAACTGCCGGCGCGCAGCATGAATCCCTTTGCAACAGAGCCTTTCAAGTCGACGATATGGTCCATGACCGGTTCGTGCGCCCAGGCGAAGCCGTCCTCGTCCACGGGCTCGAAGCCCAGCGCCTCGCAGTAGAAGCGCTTCATCCGTGCGATGTCGCGGCAGTTCATGCCGATGTGATGGATACCACGGATCATGGCGCGCTCTCTCATAAGCCCCGGCGGCACAATATCCGGAGATTGAAAGGGCATGACAACATCGCATGCTTGACCCCATCGGAGCACGGCCCACACCCGAATGGCAGTTCCGTTAGGCAACATTTTACCATAAGGGATTAAACCATTGTGGATCCATCTGGCGGGATGGCGCAAAGGGGCCAATCTTGTATCTGCAGACCAACCGGCATCGCACCGCCATTCGCCCGCTGACCGACGGCCGCCTCGTCTCGCAGGCCGCCGCCTTGGTCGGCCTCAGCGCGTGGAGCTGCAATCTCGCCACAGAACAGCTCGAGTGGTCCGACGGGGTATTCCAGATCTTCGGTCTGCCGCAGGATACCCATTTCGAACGCCGCGACACCGTGGCGCTCTATTGCGAGGAATCGCGCGAGATCATGCTGCGCCTGCGCGCGCAGGCGATCGAGGCGGGCTCCGGCTTCTCGATGGAGGCGCAGATCCGGCAGCCGGGCGGCGAGATGCGCTGGCTGCGCCTTGCCGCCAGTACACGGTTGGAGAAAGGCCGCGCGGTCCAGCTTTACGGCATGAAGCAGGACGTCACGCAGGAACGCCTGCAGTGGGAGCAGCTGCGCCGCCTTGCCGAGAACGACCCGCTCACCGGCCTCGGCAACCGCGCGCGGTTCCAGTCGGAATTTCTCGACCTGCCTGCCGGTTCGGAGCGATTGTCGCGCATCGGCGCGCTGGCGATGTTCGACCTCAATGACTTCAAGGGCATCAACGACCGCTGGGGTCATGCCGCCGGAGACGCCTGCATCGCCCGTTTCGGCGAGCGGCTGGCCAGTGCCTTCCCGGGCGCCCGCCTGATCGCCCGCATCGGCGGTGACGAATTCGCGGCCCTGCTGCCCGCCACGGTGCCCTCCACCGCACTGGAGACCGCCGTGCGCCGCCGCATCAACCGCCTCGTCACCCGGGTCGAGTGGCGCGGCACGCTGATCCCGATCGGCGTCAGTGCGGGCCTTGCCTTCACCAGCGGATCGCCCGAAGCCACTTTCGCGGCGGCCGATGCCGCGCTCTATGCCGCCAAGCGCAGCGGCCGCAACGTGCTGCGGGTGGCGGCCTAAGCGCCCTCCGGCTCGACCCAGGTGGTACGGGTGACGCGCGGGGAGAGATACTTCGTTGCCGTCCAGCCGCCGTCCACGACGATCGACTGGCCGTTTATCATCTCGCTCCCCGGCAGGCACAGGAACGCGATGACCGAGGCAATGTCCTCCGGCTGCGCCAGGCGCGGATAGGGCGTCGTCTCGACATTGGCGCGCTTGAAGCCCTCATCCTCGAAACGGTGGCGCACCATGTCGGTCATCGTCACGCCCGGCGCCACGCAGTTGGAGCGGATGCCGCGCGGGCCGTATTCACAGGCCATGTGCTCGGTCATCGACTTCAGCCCGCCCTTGGCCGCCGAATAGGCCCCGCCGCGCCGTCCACCGATATGCGCGAACGTGCTGGTCACGTTGACCACGCTGGCGCCCTCCCCAAGATGCGGGATCACGTCGCGGCACAGCCGGAACGGGGCGACGAGCATGATGTCGAGGAAGTCGTCGAGCGTATCGTCGTCCGTCTCGTCGAGCGGCTTGGGGCTGCCCACCCCAGCATTATTCACCAGTGCGTCGATGCGGCCGAAGCGGGCCAGCGCCTGCGCGACGACGGCCCCGGGCGCGGCCGGGTCGGTCAGGTCGGCGCTGATGGCAAGGACGTGGTCGGGATTGCCGATCGCGGCTTCCAGCGCCGCCAGCTTGTCCTTCGAGCGGCCGACACCGACGATCGCGAAGCCCTCGCCGTGCAGGATCTTCGCGGTTTCGAGGCCGATGCCGCTGCCCGCGCCGGTGATGATCGCTACCTTCACTTCGCCTGTCTCCCATGCTGTCCGCATCGTGTTAGCCGCCGCCCCGGCAAGCGTCGAACCGCCCCGGCGGTATTGCCCGGGGCTGCCTTGTCCCCGGACCGCACAGGATTAGTCAGAAGGCTCAGACAATGAGCGAACAGGCACAATGAGCACTCCCAAGGCCGCCCTTGAAGGCATCCGCGTCATCGACATGAGCCGCGTCTTCGCCGCCCCCGTCGGCGCGCAAATCCTCGGCGACCTCGGCGCCGACGTCATCAAGGTGGAGCGCCCGGGCGTGGGCGACGACGGGCGCGGCTACGGCTTCTCGTGGGTGCCCGGCAAGGACGGGATCGAGACCCGGCACTCCAGCTTCTTCACCGTGTCCAACCGCAACAAGCGCTCGATCACGCTCAACCATTCCCGGCCCGAGGGTCAGGCGATCCTGCGCGATCTGGTGAAGAGCGCCGACGTGCTGATCGAGAACTACAAGGTCGGCGACCTCAAACGCTTCGGGCTGGATTACGAGAGCCTGCGGGAGATCAACCCGGGCCTCATCTACTGCTCGGTGACGGGCTTCGGACAGACCGGGCCGATGGCCGCGCTGCCGGGCTACGACGGGCTGTTCCAGGCGACCGGCGGCATGATGGCAGTGACCGGCATTCCCGAAGGCCAGCCGGGCTCAGGCCCGCTCAAGACCGGCCCCAGCCTCGTCGACTTCGTGACCGGCCACAACACCGCGCTCGCGATCCTCGGCGCGCTGATGCACCGCACCCGCACCGGCGAGGGCCAGTACATCGACATCGCCCTGCTCGACAGTTCAGTGGCGATGGTCAGCCACATCATGCAGGACTACCTGATAAGCGGCAACGCCCCGCCCCGCCTCGGCAACGGCGGCAATGGCGGCGGCCCGGCGGACCTCATCCATTGCGCCGACGGCATCATCTACCTCACCGCCGGGACCGACGAGCACTGGCGCCGCCTGACGGTGCTGATGGAGCAGCCCGAACTGAACGACGATCCCCGCTTCGATTCCAACCTGAAGCGCGGCAAGACCAATCGCGCCGAACTGATGGCCATCATCAACGACTGGAGCGGCCGCTTCCCGGTGACGGAGGTTCAGGCCATGCTCGACGGTGCAGGCATTCCGGCGGCGCGCTACAACGAACTGGCCGACGTCTGGGAAGACCCGCAGGTGCAGCATCGCGGCCTGAAGGCAACGACTCCGCATGCCTGGGCAGAAAGCGGCTCGGTCGATCTCATCGCCAGCCCGCTGGCGAAGATGTCGGTGAGCCCCGCAACGATCCGCATGGCGCCGCCGATGCTGGGCGAGCACACCGACGCCATCCTGACGGAACTGGGCTACGACGCGGCGCAAGTCACGGCATTGCGGGACGCGAAGGTGGTATGAACTCCCAATCCTCCCTGTTGCGAAGCAATGGGGAGGTGGCAGCCCGCAGGGCTGACGGAGGGGTTTTCTCCCCTCCACCACCGACTGCGTCGGCGGTCCCCCTCCCCATCGCTGCGCGACAGGGAGGATTTACTCTCAGCGCCCCTTGAACGCGGGCTTGCGCTTTTCGAGAAATGAGTTGACGCCTTCGAGGAAATCCTCGGTCCGCCCCGCCTCGCGCTGGCCGCGCCGTTCGGCCTGCAGCGCGGTTTCGAGGCTCGAATCCAGCGCATCCCATGCCATCCGCTTGATGAGGCCAAGCGAGCGCGGGCCAGAGGCCAGCCGCTTCGCCAGCTTCATCGCCTCGGCATCGAGGTCGTCCTCGGGCACCACTTTGGTCGCGAGGCCCCAGTCGAGCGCGGTGGCGGCATCGACCTTCTCGCCCAGCAGCATCATCTGCATGGCGCGCACCCGGCCGACCGCCTGCGCCAGCAGGTACGTCGCGCCGCCATCGGGCACGAGGCCGACGTGGCAGAAGGCGCAGAAGAAATACGAACCCTCCGCCATCAGCACCACGTCGCCCGCCGCCGCCAGCCCGGCGCCGAAGCCCGCCGCAGGGCCGCGGATCGCGGTGACGACCGGCTGCTCCATGGTCTTGATCTGCATGATCACCGGGTTGAACGCCCGGTCGAGCTGCCCACCCACGTCGCGCATCGGATCGGCCAGCATATCCTGCGCCGCCGCAAGGTTCGCGCCCGAGCAGAACGCCTTGCCCTCGCCGGTCAGCAATACCGCACGGGCATCGCGCGCCGCCACGTCGAGAGCGTGAACCATCTCCAGCCCCATCGCCTCGGTGACGCCGTTCATGGTCTTGGGATCGTTGAGGGAGATGCGTGCGACGCCGTCCTCCAGCGAATAGAGGATGTGCTCGTAACTCATGGAATCTCCCTCTCCGTCGATCAGGCGAGCATGGCGCCCAGGCGTTCCTTCACGATTGCCTCGGCCTCGCCAACGATCCTTTCGATCAGTTCCTTGCAGGTGGGCACGTCGTGGATCAAGCCCTGCACCATCCCGGCCCAGAAGATGCCCTTGGTGAGATCGCCGCTCTGCAGCAGTTCGCGGCCCACCGCGCCCGCGACGAGATGGCGGATATCCTCGAAGGTCGAGTCCGGCCGTTCGGAAATCGCGACCACTTCGTCGGACACGTCGTTCTTGCCGACGCGCGCCGAGTTCTTGAACTTGCGGAAGATGAGGTTGGTGCCACGCTCATCGTTCTCGACGTACTTCGCCTTCACGTTGTCGTGGATCGGCGCTTCCTTGGTGGCGCAGAAACGGGTGCCCATGTTGATGCCCTCCGCCCCCAGCGCCAGCGCCGCGACGAGGCCGCGCCCGTCGCCGATGCCGCCGCTCGCCAGCATCGGGATCTTCACCTTGTCCGCCGCCGAAGGGATCAGGATCAGGCCAGGAATGTCGTCCTCGCCGGGGTGCCCGGCGCATTCGAAACCGTCGATCGAGATGATGTCGCAGCCGTGCTTCTCGGCCGAAAGCGCGTGGCGCACGGCGGTGCACTTGTGCAGCACGGTGACGCCATGGGGCTTCACCATCTCCCAGATCTCACGCACCTGCTGGGTGCCTGCGGTCTCGACGATCTTGACCCCGCCGTCGATCACGGCCTGCGCGTAAGCCTTGTAATCGGGCGGAAGGATCGTGGGCAGCACGGTGATGTTCACCGCGAAGGGCTTGTCGGTCATCGAGCGGCAGCGCTCGATCTCCTCGCGCAGCGCCTCGGGGCTGGGCTGGGTCAGCGCGGTCAGGGTGCCGAGGCCGCCGGCGTTCGACACCGCGCTCGCCAGCTCGGCATAGCCGACGCCCTGCATGCCGCCCTGGACGATCGGATGTTCGATGCCGAGCATCTCGGTCACGCGGGTCTTGAATGGCATGGTTCTCGCTGCTCCCTATTGATGGTTGCATGCGGGGCTATGTCATGCCGCGCGGGGCTTCAAGCAGCGGGTGCGGGAGCGAGCGGGCATCGCGCCAGCGAATAACCAAGCGCTTGCTACATGAATCAAGAAGCGTATGATCCCCTGCAAACGAGAAGGGAGAATCGCCATGGCAACCGCCGCTCTGGAACCTGTTCAGGATCGGATCGAGGAACTGGGCATCAAGCTCATCAGCGCCGACAACCACATTAACGAACCGCGGGGCCTGTTCATCGACCGTTTCCCCGTGCACCTGAAGGACAAGGCCCCGCGCGTGATCGAGGGCCGCGACGGCGGCGAAGGCTGGAGCATCGACGGCACGCCGCCCAAGCGCACTTATGGCCTCGAATGCATGGCGGGCTACGACAAGAGCGAATACCGCATGTCCGGCCTGCGCCACGCGGACCTCAGGCGGGGCAACTACGATGGCGCCGCGCATCTCGCGGATATGGACATCGACGGGGTCTGGGCCTCGGTGACCTATCCGGGTTTCAGCCCGTCGTTCTATACCCATCCCGATCCGGAAGTAGCTGCCGCCGGATTCGTCGCCTACAACGACTGGATCCTCGACGACTTCCAGTCCGCCGACCCCAAGCGCCTGTGCGGCCTCGCCATCAATCCGACCGAACTGGGCATCGAGCACGCCGTCGCCGAGATGCGCCGCTGCGCGAGGAAGGGTGCGCGGGCGATGTATATTCCCGGAAATCCGACGATCCCCTACAACCACCCTACGCACTATCACCCCGTCTGGCAGGCGGCGGACGAACTGGGGCTGACGCTGTGCATGCACCGCAACCACGGCGGCCCGCCCGACGCGACCGACTGGGACCGGCTGCAGGAGGACAAGGTCTCCATCGGCGGGATCGTGACGCGCTACTTCTCGTGCCTCAAGCCGTTCTCGTACCTGATCTTCGCTGGGATCTTCGACCAGTACCCGAACCTGAAGATGGTCGGCGCCGAGGTCGATTGCGGCTGGGCGCCGTTCTGGGTGCAGACCATGGAGCACCACTGGGAGATCCAGAACTCGTGGCATCCGGTGAAGCTCAGGCATTCGCCCACCGAGTTTATCGGCCGCAACGTCTTCACCACCAATGTGGACGACTGGTGCGGCTACCAGATGATCCAGACCGGGCTCTGGCCGTGGCTGGCGAAGATGACGATGTTCTCGTCAGACTACCCGCACTCGGCGACGATCTGGCCGCATTCTCGCGACGTGGCGCTGAAGATGACGGCGGATCTGACGCCGGAAGACACCCGCACGACGCTGTCAGAAAACGCGGCTAGGGTATTCGGGTTCGACCTCTGAATTCCTCCCCGAGCTTGTCTCGGGGAGGTGGCAGCGCGAAGCGCTGACGGAGGGGGAATTGTTCGAACTCTCCCCCTCCACCACCGACTGCGTCGGCGGCCCCCCTCCCCGAGCAAGCTCGGGGAGGAACTTAGACCGGCCCGTTGGCTTCGATCCCCTGGATCACGAAAGCCGCGATGGCGTCCCTGATCTCCGCCTCGCTGGCCATGCCGGGCGGGAACAGCCAGTCGCGGAACATCAGGTTCGCCAGCACCGCCGCGAACGACACCCGCACCATCAGTTCCGGCGCGATCCGGGGCGCGTCGCCGACCCTCGCCTGGCTCATCGCCTCGCCCTTACGGAAGTAGTCCTGCAACCCGTCGAGCGCCTCGATCCCGCCCGAAGCTTCGGGGGAATAGGCGTTGGCGACGGCCAGCGAGAGGAACATCTTCGAATGGCTCGCCATGAAATCGAGCAGTTCGCCGATGTAGGCCCGCGCCACGTCCTTGCCCTCGCCCGCTCCGGCGGTCCGGGCCTGGAAATCCGCGAAGTGGCGGTTCAGCGGCGTGAAGATCGCCGCGCGGAACAGCGCCTGCTTGCTCTCGTGGAAGCGGAAGATCTGCGCCTCGGTCACATCGGCGCGGCGGGCGATGGCGGCGGTCGTCGCCCCAGCGTAGCCCGATGCCTCGAACTCCTCGGCAGCGGCTTCGAGGATGCGGTCGGCCACTTCCCCGGAGGAGCGGCGGCGACGTTTCGGTTTCGGGTCGGGGGCGGTCAATCTTTCCTGCCGGTTTCGCTTGCGTGACTGCGTGTGTCGGGCACGGCGCGCGCCATTGAAACCCTTCCACCAGACCCTAGATTCGCCGGGAGAAACGCTCAAGGAGACAATTGAAAGTGAACGGAATGAAGACGGCCATGCTGCTGGCGGCGCTGACGGCGCTGTTCATGGGGCTGGGCTACATGCTAGGCGGAACCGGCGGCGCCATCATCGCGCTGGTCGTGGCGGCGGGCATGAACCTGTTCACCTTCTGGAACGCGGACAGCATCGTGCTGAAGATGCACAACGCCCGCGAGGTCGGCCCGGAGAGCGAGTTCCACCGCCTCGTCGCCGAACTGGCGCAGCGTGCCGGGCTGCCGATGCCGTGCGTCTACGTGATCGACACCGAGGCACCCAACGCCTTCGCCACCGGCCGCGACCCCGAGCACGCCGCCGTCGCCGCGACCACGGGCCTGCTCGACATGCTCAGCCGCGAGGAAGTGGCGGGCGTGATGGCGCACGAACTGGGCCACGTGAAGAACCGCGACACCCTTGTCATGACGATGGTGGCGACGATCGCGGGCGCCATCTCGATGATCGCCAACTTCGGCATGTTCTTCGGCCACATGGGCAATTCGGAGGATCGCCCCAACCCGATGGCCGCGATCGCGGCGATGGTCATGGCGCCGTTCGCGGCGATGATCGTGCAGATGGCGATCAGCCGCACCCGCGAATACGGCGCCGACAAGGCGGGCGCCGAGATCAGCGGCAACCCGCGCGCGCTGGCCTCGGCGCTGCAGAAGATCGCCGGGCCTGCCGCCCACTTGCGCAACCCCACCGTCGAGCGCAACCCGGCGGCGGCGCAGCTCTACATCGTGCCCTCGTCGGTGTCGGACCTGTTCTCGACCCACCCGGCGACGGAGAAGCGCATCGCCGCGTTGATGGCGATGGACGGCGGGGCTGTGCCTCCGCGACCGGCGCCTGCCCGACCGGCCATGGCCTCGGTGCCGCGCAGTAGCGCGCCGCGTGGCCGGTCGGCGCTAGATCCGAATCGCAGGGGCTGACGCCTCAACCCTCCACCCACCGCGCGATGAAGAAGCCGTCGAGGCCGCCCGCCTCGGCGAGCATTCCGGGATCGGTGCGCAGCCAGCCCTCGCCCGTCGGTGACAGACCTTCGGGCAATTCCGCCGCCGTGATGGGCGCCAGAGAGAGTTCAACCTCCGCCGCGCGGTCCTCGCCTTCCTCCTGCTCCAGCGAGCACACCGCGTAGACCAGCGTGCCGCCGGGCTTCAGCCATTCGGCCGCCCGTGCCAGCATGCGGGTCTGGATTTCGGCCATCTCCTCGATCTGGCGCGGACCGATGCGGTGGAGCACGTCCGGATGGCGACGCGAGGTGCCCGTCGCCGTGCATGGCGCGTCGAGCAGGATCGCATCGAACTTTTCTTCGGGCTCCCACGCAAAGGCATCGGCGAGGACCACTTCGGCGTCCAGCGAGGTGCGTTCAAGGTTCTCGCGCAGGCGCTCCAGCCGCCGCTTGGCGTTGTCGAGCGCGGTCACCTTCCAGCCCGCCGCCGCAAGCTGCATGGTCTTGCCGCCGGGCGCGGCGCAGAGGTCGAGCACGGTCCTGCCCTCGCCCGCGCCGAGCATCCGCGCGGGCAGGCTGGCGGCAAGGTCCTGCACCCACCACGCGCCGTCGCGGAAGCCTTCGAGGTGCTCCACGGCGATCCCGCGCGGCAGGCGCACATGGCCCGGCATCAGCGAGACACCGCCAAGACGCTCGGCCCACTCCGCCGTCGCACCCGCATCGCGCAGCGCGAGGTCCAGCGGCGGCGGCACGGCGAGACCTGCGGCGATTGTCTCGGCCCGGATACCCCAGCGCTCCATCACCGGCTCGGGCAGGCTGGGCACTTCGGGCAGCGTCACGGCCCGCTTGGTCAGGGTCGAGAACACGCCGTGCGCCAGACGGCGCGGGCCGCCCATCAGCAGCGGCAGGCCGGTGGCGATAACGGCATGGGCGGGCGTCTCCAGGCGCAGGACCTGTGCCAGCATGATCTGCAGCACGGCGCGCGCCTTGGCATCGTCGGCCAGCGGCAGGCGGGTGGCGGAGTCGATCAGCGCATCGAGGTCCGCACGCCAGCGCAGCACCTCCCCGGCAATGGCGCGGGCGAGCGCGCGGTCGGCGTCGCCCTTGATGCGCGCGAGCGCGGAACCGCCCGCCTGGTCGAGCGTCTCGCCCCTGCGCAGAACGGCATCGATGAGGTTGAGCGCGGCACGGCGCGCAGGAAGTCCGGGTATGTCCATCGTCGGCCCCTATACCGGATTGCCTTTTTCCGCCACCCGCACCACATGGGGTCCATGACCAAGCGCGCCACTGAACGTCCGGCGGCCTTCACCAAGCCCGCTCACTGGACCAACGACCCCGCTCCCCCGCCCGTGAAGGCCAAGGACGAGCAGGACCCCGACGGCCTTTCGCCCACCCGCTACGGCGACTGGGTGCAAAAGGGCATCGCGATCGATTTTTGAGCTTTGCGTTCGAACGACGGGGCTTCGACAGGCTCAGCCTGAGCGGCGTTTGAAGATCTGCTCTAAAAACCGCTCAGGCTGAGCCTGTCGAAGCCCCCTCGTCCATACACGCGATCACTCAGCCTGCCGCCAACCGCCACCGAGCGCCAGGAACACCGCGATCTGGTCGTCCACCAGCGTCGTCTGCGCCGACGCATGGCTCACCTGCGCCGAGGCAAGGCTCGCCTGCGCACTCAGCAGGTCGAGGAAATCGCTGCGGCCGAAGCGGAACAGCTTGCCCGCCTGCGAAGCCGACAGCCCAGCCGCATCCGCCGCGCGGCCCAGCGCCGCCTCACGCTCGCGGTCGCGCGCATACGTCTCCATCGACGATTCCGCCTGCCGCAGCGCTTCCAGCACCGTGCCGTCGAAATTGGCGAGATCGGCGCGTACTTGTGCGTCGGCCTGATCGATCTTCGCCCGCACGGCAGGGCGGTTGGGGAATGTCCAGCTAAGCAGCGGGCCAAGGCTCATGCCAAAGCTGTCGCCGGTGCCGAAGTCGTGGATCGGGCCGGAGAAGCCCAGCGACCCACCGATGCTGACCGACGGGTAGAGGTCCGCCGTCGCCACGCCGATGCGTGCGGTGTCGGCGGCGATGGTGCGCTCTGCCTGCCGGATGTCCGCACGGCGACGGATCAGCGCGGCGCCGTCCTCGACCGGCACGCCGCCCGCAAGACGCGGCAACGTGGCACAGTCGGCGACCTCGGCGGGGAAATCGGCAGGCGGACGGCCCAGCAGCGTCGCCAGCAGGTAAAGCGAGTTCTGCCGCGCGGCGGTGAACGCCGGCAACGCAGCCGCGCTGGTCTCGACGGCGGCAGCGGCGCGGCTGACGTCGAACGCGGTGCCGCGCCCGCCCTTCTGCAGCCGCCGCGTCGCGTCGAGGGTCTGGCGCTGCAACTGCACCACCCGCTGCGTCACCGCGAGCTGGTAATTGGCCGCACAGACCTTGGCATAAGCGCTGGTGGTCGCAGCGGCGACGCTGACGCGCACGGCATCGCGCGCGGCCTCGGTCGCCTCGGCATCGGCGGCGCTGGCCTCGATCGCGCGGCGCAGCTTGCCCCTGAGGTCGAGCGGATAGCTGAGCGCAAGGCCGAGGTTGTCCGTCACCACGCCGGGGATCGAAACGCCGGTGGAGGACTGGCGCGACAGGTCGACACCGCCGCTCACCGCTGTCGACAGCGTGCGCGCAGCAGCCGCCTCACGCAGCACGGCGCGGGCGCGGTCGAGGTTGGCATCGGCGGCGCGCAAGTCCGTATTGGCGGCCAGCGCCTGCTCCACCAGCGCATCGAGGCGTGGGTCGTCGTAGAGCTTCCACCAGCGATCGGGCAGCGGCTCCTGCGAGAATGCCGCGCCCTTGGCCGAAGCGAAGGCACCTTGCGCGGCAGGCGTGCTGTAGACGGCGTTCTCCGGCGGATGGTAATCCGGCCCCGCCGTGGCGCAGGCCGAAAGCGTTAGCGCCAAAGCCGCCGAGGAAAGGAAGCGCGCCAAATTCACTGCGCCGTCCCCTGCGGTGCGGGCTGCTTCTGCTTCTCGCCGTGCTGTTCAATCGTCACCGTTGCGGTGCGGCCGAGGATCAGGCGCACGTCCTTGGGCACTTGCGTAAGCTTCACGCGCACCGGGATACGCTGGGCAAGGCGGACCCACGAGAACGTCGCCTCGACATTGGGCAGCAGATTGCCCGAATCGCTGCGCGTGTCGTCGTTGATGGCCGCCGCGATGCTCTCGACCCGGCCCTTGAGCACTTGCCCCTCGCCCATCAGCTTCACGCTGACCGGCGCGCCGATGTGGATCAGAGGCAGCTTGGTTTCCTCGAAGTAGCCCTCGACGCGGATGGAATCGCCGTCGACCAGCGCCATAGCCTGACTCCCTGCGGCCACGTAGTCGCCCGGATGCAGGTCAAGGTTGGTCACGGTGCCGTTGACCGAAGCGTGGACCTGCGTGCGCTGGAGGTCGAGCTTCGCGCGATCGACCGCGCTTACCGCTTCCTGCACGGCGGCGCGGGCGGTAGCGACCTTGGCGACGTTCTGCTCGTGGGATTCGGTAGCGACAAGATCGCCGAGCGCAAGGTCACGCGAGGCTTCGCGCTGCGCCTGCCCCAAGGTCGCCTTCGCGCTGGCGAGGCTCGCCTGCGCTTCCTCGACCGCCAGCGAGTAGCGCGGCTTGTCGATCACGAACAGCAGGTCGCCTGCCTTGACCACCTGGTTGTCGTGCACCGCCACCGAGGTCACGAGGCCGCCGATGTCCGGCGTCACCCGCACCACGTCGGCGCGCACGCGGCCGTCGCGGGTCCAGGGGCTGCGCTCGTAATGCATCCACATCCAGTAGGCGATGAAGGCCGCGGCGAGGACGATGACGATGGTGGCGGCGCTGCGGCCGATGGCGGGAAGCAGGTTCTTCATGGGTGGAGACCGGACCAGGTGGCGAGGAAGGAAAGCGCGCCGAACACCATGACATAAAGGCACAGATCGACGAGCGCGCGATAGGCGACGATGCGGTAGAAGCCGACGAAGTCCGCCACCCGCATCAGCAGCATGGTCAGGACCGAGGCGATCACCGCGATCAGCAGGAGCGTGGGCATGTAGACGCCCAGGATGGAGACTTCGCCGTTCATGGCTGGCCTTTCAGCGCGGCGGCTTCTGGAAAGATGTTACGGCGCAGCGACACCAGCGCCAGAGCAGCCTTGCGGCGCACCGAAGGGTCCTCGTCGCGGGTGAAGACACGCAGCGCCGCATCGATGTCCTCCAGCAGTTCGGGTGCGGCGGGCGGACGGTGATCGGGCTCGAGGCGGCGATAGTAGGCGGCGACGTCGGCCAGCACGCTGGTCAGCGGCGCGCTGCGGGCGGGTGGCAGGTCGAGCCGCAGCTCGCGCAGTTCGCCTATGGCGACGCCCGTGCGCAAGTCGCGCAGCACGTCGTAGAGCGGCGCGCCCGGTTTCTTGCCGGAGAGAGCAAGGCGGGGATTGAGCAGCGCGATACGGTCAAGCATGCGATTGATCCAGCCGCGCACGTCGGGCGGTCCGTAGAGGTTGGCACGCTCGGCGATATCGCGCCAGCCCGCGCGCAGGGTGCGGCGGATAGCGCTTTCGAGCCCGGCAGTCTGCAAAAGGCGCGCCATCATGATCGCGAACAGCGTACCCAGCAACTGTGCCAGCGAGCCGTTGGTGAAACTTGCGAAATTGTCGCTGTACTTCTCGGCGATGATGAAGGGGCTGCCCATGCCGAGCAACGCGGGGAGCGCGACGCCGGCGTAGCGCGGCGAATGCATGAGAGAGCCCAGCACCAGCAGCGGAGGCGCCAGGGTCAGCGCCAGCATCGGGAAGCCGTCGATGCGCGGCAGGATCGCGAAGGCGTAGATCATGCCCAGGATCGTCGCGATCAGGGTGCCGTTGAAGAACATCCACAGCGGCAGCAGCGGATTGTCCGAAGCCGAAAACAGCGCAAGGAAGACGCCCGCCAGCATGACGGCGGTGGCGCCGTCGCTCCATCCGCTGCCGATCCAGAGCGTGCATCCCAGGATGATCGTCAGCGCCGCCCCGGCCGCACCGCGCAGCGCGCCGCGGTAGTCGCGATGAACCTCGCGGTTGCGGCGCCCTTCCAGCAGCGGCGGGATACGCGCGGAAACCGGCTTGCGGTTGCGCGTGCCCAGCTGCTCCGCAAGGTCGCGGCAATCGAGGTGCGCCTCGATCAGGCTGGCGAGACGCGAGCCGAGGCTGAGAACGAGCATGTCGTTCCAGTCGGACCCGGCATCGATCTGCGGCTCCAGCGCGACGCAGCGGGCCTTGAGCTCGGCGGCCACCCGCTCACGCTCCTCGCGGCCCGTCTCGATGTTGGAAAGCCAGGCGCGGGTATCGGCCAGCAGTGCCTCGCCATCCGGCCCGAGCGCGTCATGTTCGCGCAGGGCGGCGATGCGGTCAGCTACGGCGGCACCCAGCGGCATCAGCAGCGATAGCTGGTCCTGCAGCGCCCGTACCGTGCGCACGCGCGGCGCAAGGCGGCTCGTCTCGAACGGCAGGTGGATCGAAAGCTGGTGCAGCTCGGTCACGTCCTGCGCAAGACGACGTTTTTCCGCCTCGATCGAGGGATCGGGCTCCAGTTCCAGCGAATCGCGGCTCCAGCGCTCGGCATCGCGCAGCATCATCGCCACGCGGCCGAGCAGGAACGTCGAAACCGAGCCCGGCAGGACGATGCCATGGATCAGGCTGCCGCACAGGATGCCCAGCGTGATCTCCTGCACCCGCAGCGCCGCATCCTCGAAGATCAGGTCCGGCGTATTCACCGTCGGCAACACGATCAGGCAGGCCGTGTAGCCTGCCAGCACGAACATGTAGCCGCGCGGCGTGCGATCGAGCAGCGAGACGAAGACGCAAAGTCCCAGCCAGGCCGCCAGCGCCAACGTCAGCAACTCGGGCGACTGGACGAGCGGCGGCACCATGAGCACGGAGGCAGTCGCGCCGATGAACGTACCGATGACACGGAAAAGGGCTTTCGACACCACTGCCCCTGCCAGCGGTGCAGCGACGATATAGGCGGTGAGGAAGGCCCAGTAAGGCCGTTCAAGCCCGATCGAGAACGAGATATACGCCGCCAGGATCGCCGCCGCGAACGCCTTTATCGAGAAGATCGCCGCCGGCACGCCCCAGCGCTGGAAGGCCGGCCCATTCATGCCTCCCCCCTTCATGACCGCCCCCGCATCTCGGCGGCGCGGTTGCCAACGGTGGTTATCAGCTTCACGGCAGCCTCGAGATCGGCATCGGGAATGCCGTCGAGCAGTTCGCCGCGCAGGGCCACCAGCCGCACTTCCGCCTTGCGGGCGATACGCGCGCCCTCGCCCGTCAGATGGAGAAGATTGGCCCGGCGGTCCCCCGCATCGGCAAGGCGTTCGACGAGGCCCGCCGTTTCGAGCTGGCGCACCGTGGTCGTCAGGGAGGCCTCGGTTATGCCGATCGCCCGCGCCAGATCCGCCTGCCGTGCACCGGCACCCAATCGTTCCAGATGCACGAGCGCCCAGCCCGCCGAGTTGGAAATCTCCAACGAGGCAAGGATACGGTCGGCAAGCTGTCGCCACGCCCGCGCGACAGGCGCGAGTTGCGTGGCGAGATCGTGGGCGAGGCTTGATCGGTCGGTCATGGGTCCAGGGGGGATGGGGGGGTGGCGGGTACTTAGGCTCCTAACTATTATCGGGCAACCGGGTTGCCCTTGCGATTTACAAGCCAGCAATGCCGGAAATTGCAATTCATGCAAGTGGGACGTTGGGGTCACGATATCCTCCCTGCCGCGCAGCGATGGGGAGGTGGCAGTCTCGAAGCGACTGACGGAGGGGTTACGCCCTCTCCCCTCCACCACCGACTACGTCGGCGGTTCCCCACCCCATCGCTGCGCGACAGGGAGGATTGGTTCAGGGTTCAATGTCGATCGGAGTGCCGTCGGCTACCGCTTCCCACAGCGCCTCGATTTCCTCGTCGGAAACCGCGATGCAGCCGTCGGTCCAGTCGCCGGGTACACGCCCCGCAGCCCAATCGTTCGGCTGACCGTGAATCATGATCATCCCGCCCGCAGAGCGCCCCCGCCCCGCCGCAAAGGCGCGGTCGTCGGCGTTGGGGTAAGAGATATGAAGCGAGAGGTGATAGGCGCTCGCCGGATTGCCCCAGTCGATGACGTAGCGCCCCTCCGGGGTCCGCTCGTCGCCTTCTAAGCGCTTGGGGCCGACAGGCTCGTCGCCGAGCTGGATATGCTCGATCACATGGACGAGGCGGCCCTCGGAATAGAGTTCCATGATCCGCGCCGCCTTGCGCACGCGGACCTGGTCGATGTCAGGCAGTTTCAGAGGCCGGGGGGCCTCGGTGGCACCCAGCAGCAAGACAAGCGGGGCGAACCTCAGGACGCCCCGCATCATCATCAATCCACGAAGGGATCGCGCACGAGGATGGTGTCCTCGCGCTCGGGGCTGGTGGACACGAGCGCCACCGGGGTCTCGATCAGTTCCTGCACGCGCTGGATGTACTTGATCGCCTGTGCGGGCAGGTCGGCCCACGAGCGCGCACCCGCGGTGGTGCCCTGCCAGCCGTCCATTTCCTCGTAGATCGGCTCGACCCCGGCCTGATCGGCAGCGTGGCTGGGGTAGTAGTCAAGCACCTTGCCGTTGAGGCGGTAGCCGGTGCAGATCTTCACCTTCTCGAAACCGTCGAGCACGTCGAGCTTGGTGAGTGCGATGCCGGTGACGCCCGAGATCGCGCAGGACTGGCGCGTCAGCACCGCGTCGAACCAGCCGCAGCGGCGCTTGCGGCCGGTGACGGTGCCGAATTCGTGGCCGCGCTCGCCCAGACGCTGGCCGGTCTCATCCTCCAGCTCGGTCGGGAACGGGCCGGAGCCGACGCGGGTGGTGTAGGCCTTGACGATGCCCAGCACGAAGCCGGTCGCCGAAGGGCCAAGGCCCGAACCGCTGGCGGCGGTGCCCGACACGGTGTTGGAGCTGGTGACGAAGGGATACGTACCGTGGTCGACGTCGAGCAGCACGCCCTGCGCGCCTTCGAACAGGATGCGCGCGCCCGCCTTGCGGACCTTGTTGAGACGCTTCCACACCGGCTGGGCGAACTGCAGCACGAAGGGCGCGATCTCGCGCAGCTCGTTCAGCAGCGCCTCGCGGTCGATCGGCGGCTGGCCGAAACCGGCGCGCAGCGCGTCGTGGTGCGCGCAGAGGCGATCGAGCTGCGGCTCCAGCGCATCGAGGTGCGCCAGATCGCAGACGCGGATCGCACGGCGGCCGACCTTGTCCTCGTAAGCCGGGCCGATGCCGCGACCGGTGGTGCCGATCTTGCCCGCACCGGCAGCCGCTTCGCGCAGGCCGTCCAGTTCGCGGTGGACCGGGAGGATCAGCGGGCAGTTGTCGGCGATCGCGAAATTCTCGGGATTGATCTCGACACCCTGCCCGCGAAGCTTCTCGACTTCGGACTTGAGGTGCCACGGGTCGAGCACGACACCGTTGCCGATGATCGAAAGCGTGCCGGTGACGATGCCCGAAGGCAGCAGGCTCAGCTTGTAGACCTGTTCGCCGACGACGAGCGTGTGGCCCGCATTATGGCCGCCCTGGAAACGCACAACTGCGTCCGCACGGCTGGCGAGCCAGTCGACGATCTTGCCTTTGCCCTCATCGCCCCACTGGGCGCCGATCACGGTTACGTTGGCCATGGATATACTCCTCCACCCTGCCAAGGCGGATCCTATAACGCCCTTCGACAGGACTCGGCGATAAGGATTGTCTTTGGGGCAACCGCGCCCCGGCTTTTCGTGCGCGCCCTAAGGGGAAGGCGGGCGGGTAGTCAAGGGGCGACGGCAGGGGAAGCCGCGGTGCCGATGACAGAACGGCGACACCGCCGGGTTACTCTTCATTACACTTGGCGACTTGCTCCGGCCCGCCGTGGTTGCGACCCTTGCAAGGCACACTGCGGGAACATGCGACGATGAAGACCCCCCCGATGATAGCCACTCCACTGATCGGCGCGCTGCTGCTGGCTGCCGCTACCCCGGCGCTTGCGCAGGAGCAGGCGGCGCCGCTCGCCTATGGCACCAGTGTGCTTCAGACGCTCGATTTCTGGCGACCCGCGCGCAAGGGTCCGGTCCCGCTTGTGGTCTTCGTCCACGGCGGCGGATGGAAACGCGGCGACAAGGACAGCGCCACCGGCCGCTACAAGGCCGCACACTACACCGAAGAGGGCTACGCTTTCGCCAGCGTCAACTACCGCCTCGTCCCCGACGCGACCGTCGAGCAGCAGGCACAGGACGTTGCCGACGCCCTCGCCGCATTGCTGCGCCGCGCCGACGCCCTCGGCATTGCCCGCGGCAAGGTCGTGCTGATGGGCCACAGCGCGGGCGCGCATCTGGTGGCGCTGGTCGGCACCGATCCGCGCTACTTGCGAAACGCCGGCCTGTCCTACGCCGACATTCGCGGCGTGATCCCGATCGACGGCGCGGCCTACGACGTGTCTGCCCAGATGCAGAACGCCGGGCGGCTGATGGGCGGGACATACAAGCAGGCATTCGGCACCGATCCCGCCCGCCAGCGTGCGCTCTCGCCCTCTCTGCAGGCGGCCGCGCCCAACGCGCCGGAGTTCCTGCTCCTCCACGTCCAGCGCGCCGACGGCATACGCCAGGCCGAGGAACTGGAAGCCGCCCTGCGCAAGGCCGGCACCAAGGTCACGCGCGAAGGCTTCCCCGGGCGTGGATTGCCGGGGCACATGCAGATCAACCGCGAATTGGGCAATCCGGACTATGCCGCAACCGGCGTAGTCGATCGCTGGCTCGCCCGCGTGTTCGGCTAGAGCGCGACCGCCTCGCCGCCTTCCAGCATGTGCGAGCAACCGAGCGCCAGCGCGTCGTCCGCTTCCGAAAGCGCCGCGACGGTCACCCAGCCGATCGCGCGCTGGCGCTCTGCAATCTCACGATCGTGGCCGAGCGGCAGAAACAGGCGGCGCTCCTCGCCCGCAGCGGCCGAAAGGCTCTCGATCAGCGGATCGGGATAGAGCGAGAAGCCCGTCGCGGCTTCCGGATTGCGGCCGGTCTGCCCGAGAATCGAATACGTACCGCCGCGCCCCAGGCTGCCGGGCACGCCGTCGGCATAGATCGTGAAACCGAACCATGACTGATACTCGAAGCCGTGCCGCTCGGACGGGTCGAGCGTCAGCCGCGCCTTGCCGCTCACGCGCGCGGCGATCGCCCGCAGCGCGGCGATGCGGCTGGCGAGTACACCGCCGACATCGAACGCCGCAAGCTGCTCGATCGCGCTGTCGAACGGACCGACGGCGTAGAGCAGCGGCAGGTACGCCTCGCCGCCCGCATCGACCAGCCCGCCCGCGTCTTTGGCGTCGAGCATCTGGCGCACCGCCTCGATGTTCATCGACGGCAAAGGCAGCGCCCCGGCGGACAGCGTGTCGACGAGGTCGGGAAGCGTGAAGTCCACTGACACGCCCGTCACGCCTGCCGCGCGCAGCGTCTCGATCGCCAGTTCGACGATCTCGGCAACCGCTTCGGTCGAATCGGCACCGACGAGTTCCGCGCCCAGCTGCAGCCGCTCACGCGCCGGATCGAGGCCGTCGCCCTTGATGGTCACCACCTGCCCCGAATAGGACAGCCGCAGCGGACGCGGCGCCTGCGCCAGACCGGTCGCGGCGATGCGCGCGACTTGCGCGGTGATGTCGGAACGCAGCGCCAGCATTCGCATCGAAACCGGATCGACGAAGCGGAACATGCGGCGCACCTGCACGCCCGCCATGCGGTGCGCCAGCGCCTTTTCGAATTCCAGCACCGGGGTCTCGACCCGCGCGTAGCCGTGGCTCGCGAGAACGTCATGGGCGGCACGGCGCACCGTCTGGGATGCCCATGCCTGCTGCGGCAGACGGTCGCCCAAGCCCTCGGGCAGAAGATCGCGGTCGTTTTCCTGCATAATGGCCGCGCCCTTAGCCCGAGTGCGCGCCGATGTCGAATGTACAAATCTGCGACGATTGGCGACGAATTTTCCATCGGCGGCGAAGCGCCAAGCAGCTAAGTCGTGCCGGGCGTCTGGCGGGACGCACTCCCTGCAACCGACAAAGGCCGAACCATGCGCCCTGCCCGCACCATTACCCCGCTTCTCGCCGCACTGCTGATGACGCTGTCTCCGCCTGCCCTTGCCCAGGGCATGGGAGGAATGGACGGCGGCATGGGTGGTGGAGGCATGGGTGGAGGCATGGGCGGCGATATGGGCGGCGGAGACATGGACGGCGGTGGGCCTCCGGGCGGTGGCGCTCGCGCCCCTCAGCCGCCCAAGCCGATCAAGCGCGCCCGCTTCGACAAGATCGTCACCGACATGTTCCGCGCTGCCGACACCAACCGCGACGGTACGGTGACGCTCGACGAGCTTCACGCCATGGTCGAAGCCCGTCGCGCGGTCATCATCAAGGACCGTTTCACCGCGATCGACACTGACCGCAACGGCGCGATCTCCATGGCGGAATTCAGCGCCTGGCAGGGAAAGATGGGTTCGGCCGCCGCCAGCGACGATGCCGCCACCGGCGACCGCGGCGGCCCGATCGCCGAAGCGGTGATGCCCGAAGTCGGCGACGAGCGCGCTCTCGCACAGCTGATCGAGCCCCTGAGCGGCACCGTCATCGCCCGCGCCAACACCAATTACGACGCGGGCGTCTCGCTGGAGGAACTGCTGGCCTACGAAGGCAAGCTGTTCGATGCGGCGGACACCGACCACGACGGCTACCTGTCGATGGAAGAACTGCGCCCCAAGGGCAAGGACGGTGAACGCATGCGCGGTCCCGGCGGCCCCGGCCCGATGGGCGGCCCGCCGCCGCGCTGATCCTTCAGAGCAACACGCGCCAGGTTTCGCCCTGAACCGGTTCGCCGAACGTATGGTGGACCTGAGTGTCGATGCACTCGAAGCCGTTGCGCGCGTAGATGCGGCGTGCGGCTTCGAGCACGGTATGCGTCCATAGCACCACCTGCCGGTAGCCCTTCTCCCGCGCGAAATCGAGGCAGCCGGCGACCAGCGCGTCGCCGATACCCCGCCGCCGCGCGAAAGGCTCGACGTGGAGCAGGCGCAGCCGCGCCGTGCCTTCCCCCTCGTCGGTGAGGAACACCGCGCCGGCCATGACACCGCCCATATCCGCGACCCAGCAGCGCTCTCGCTCCGCATCGAAGTTTCGCAGGAACGCCGCAGTGGTTTCCGCCTCGACCACTTCGAGCCCGTGCCCCCAACTGTGGCTCTCGGCGTAAAGCACCGACTGGCGCGCTGCCACCTGACTGACTTCGCCAACCCGTGCATCGCGAATCGTGAAGGCATCGGGCGCATGGGGATCGAGCAGCAGCCGCGCCCGCGTCAGCGCCTGCACCAGATCGTCGCGCTCGGTCGCGCTCAGGCGTTTCAGATCGTGCGCGACGGCATCGCGCTGGCGCCCGTCGATCTCCCTGAATGCTTGCTGCCCTTCCTCCGTCAGCCGGATCGGGCGGGCACGCGCGTCGCTGTCGAGCCGGTCCCGCGCCACCCAGCCCCGCTCCTCGAACCGGGCGATCATCCGGCTAAGGTAACCGCGATCGAGGCCCAGCTCCGCCTGCAGGACATTGGCCAGCACCGGCCCGAGCCGGGCGATCTCGAACAGGAGGCGCGCTTCCGGCAGGTTCGCATCGCTGTCGAGAAAGCGCGCGTCGATGGCGCCGACGTGCCTGGTGAAGAAGCGGTTGAAGGTGCGGATCGCGTCGATGGCCTGGCTCATGCGCCAGCCTTGATGCATTATGTTGACTGAGTCAACAATATCAATAGCCGCCGGCGCCCGACAAATGAGCGGCGCCCCGAAAACGAAAAAAGGGGCCGGCGCCGCAAGGCACCGACCCCTCTTCCGTTGGGAGCCTATTAAAGCGTCAGCTTAGAACGTCAGCGCCTTGACGGTCTTTACGCCCGGCAGCGCACGCGCCTGCTCCAGCAGTCCGGCCGAGAGGTCGCCGTCCACCGAGAGCAGCAGCACCGCTTCGCCGCCAGCCGCGCGGCGGCCGAGGTTGAAGGTGCCGATGTTGATCGCGTTCTCGCCCAGCAGCGTACCGATGCGGCCGATGAAGCCCGGCGCGTCCTCGTTGACGATGTAGAGCATCGAGCCGTCCAACTCGGCCTCGACCTTGATGCCGAACATCTCGACAAGGCGCGGCTCGACGTTGTTGAACAGCGTGCCTGCCACCGAGCGCTCGCCCGCTTCGGTCTTCACCGAGACGCGGATCAGGGTGTGGTAGTCGCCCTCGCGCTCGGTCTTCACTTCGCGCACTTCGAGGCCGCGCTCCTTGGCGAGGAACGGGGCGTTGACCATGTTCACCGTGGCCGACTGCACGCGCAGGAAACCGGCGAGGACGGCGGCGGTGATCGGCTTCTGGTTCAGTTCGGCGGCAGCGCCCTCGACGTGGATCGAGATGCGCGGAACCGAGTCCACGGTCAGCTGGCCGACCATCGAACCCAGCACTTCGGCCAGCTTCATGTAAGGCTTGAGCTTGGGGGCTTCCTCGGCACTCAGCGACGGCATGTTGAGCGCGTTGGTGACGCCGCCATTGACCAGGAAGTCGGCCATCTGCTCGGCAACCTGAAGCGCCACGTTGACCTGCGCTTCGGTGGTCGATGCGCCCAGGTGCGGGGTGCAGATGAAGTTCGGGGTGCCGAACAGCGGCGATTCCTTGGCCGGCTCGGTCTGGAACACGTCGAGAGCGGCGCCCGCGATGTGGCCCGAATCGAGGCCCGCCTTCAGCGCGGCTTCGTCCACCAGACCACCGCGTGCGCAGTTGATGATGCGGACGCCCTTCTTGGTCTTGGCGAGGTTCTCGGCCGAGAGGATGTTGCGGGTCTGGTCGGTCAGCGGCGTGTGCAGCGTGATGAAGTCCGCCTTGGCCAGCAGCGTTTCAAGATCGGCCTTCTCGACGCCCATTTCCACGGCGCGCTCAGGCGTCAGGAACGGGTCGAAGGCGACGACCTTCATGCGCAGGCCCAGCGCGCGGCTGGCGACGATCGAGCCGATGTTGCCCGCGCCGATGAGGCCGAGCGTCTTGCCGGTGACTTCGACGCCCATGAAGCCGTTCTTCGGCCAGGTGCCGGCCTGCGTCTGGGCGTTCGCCTCGGGCAGCTGGCGGGCGAGCGCGAACATCAGGGCGATGGCGTGCTCTGCGGTGGTGATCGAATTGCCGAACGGCGTGTTCATCACCACGACGCCCTGCGAGGAGGCGGCCGGGATGTCGACGTTGTCGACGCCGATACCGGCGCGGCCGATGACCTTGAGGTTCTTGGCGGCGGCCAGCATTTCCTTGGTCACCTTGGTCGACGAACGGATGGCGAGGCCATCGTATTCACCGATGCGGGCGATCTGCTGTTCCGGGTTCTCGCCGGTGATGACGTCTACGTCGCAGCCCATCTCTTCGAAGATGCGGGCGGCGTTGGGGTCCATCTTGTCGGAAATGAGGACTTTGGGCTTGGTCATGGAATGTGGTCCTTCACGCTGGCCGGAATGCGCGGCCGTGGCGGAGTGAAATTCTCGAAGAAAATCGCGGAGTAAGATCGGATCGCGCGATGAAATCCCCCCGTCATCCCAGCGTAGGCTGGGACCGCTATCGGCCTTGCACGACAGGGCGCGCGTGGCGGCCAGCGATCCCAGCTTTCGCTGGGATGACGGTCAGATTTTACGCTGCGACCTGCTCGGCCTTGACGGTGGCGTAGGCCCAGTCGAGCCAGGGACCGAGATCCTCGATGTCCTGAGTATCGACCGTGGCGCCGCACCAGATGCGCAGGCCCGCAGGGGCATCGCGGTATCCGGCGACGTCATAGGCGGCGTCCTGCTTTTCGAGCAGGGCGGCGAACTTCTTGATGAAGTCGGCGTCGGCACCTTCGACGGTCAGGCAGACCGAGGTCTTCGAACGGGTCGCCTCGTCCACCGCGAGGTGGCCGAGCCAGTCGCGCTCGGCGACGATCTTGCCCAGCGCAGCGGCGTTGGCGTCCGAACGGGCCTGCAGTCCCTTGAGACCGCCCAGCGACTTCGACCATTCCAGCGCGAAGATCGCATCCTCGACGGCGAGCATCGAGGGGGTGTTGATCGTCTCGCCCTTGAACACGCCCTCAGCGAGCTTGCCCTTCGAAACAAGGCGGAACACCTTCGGCAGCGGCCATGCGGGGGTGTAGGTTTCCAGACGCTCGACCGCACGGGGGCCGAGGATGAGGACGCCGTGACCGCCCTCGCCGCCCAGAACCTTCTGCCAGGAAAAGGTGGCGACGTCGATCTTCGACCAGTCGATGTCGTAGGCGAACACCGCCGAGGTCGAGTCGGCGAAAGTCAGACCCTCGCGGTCGTCGGGGATGAAGTCGGCGTTGGGGACGCGCACGCCCGAGGTGGTGCCGTTCCAGGTGAACAGCACATCGGTGCTGAAATCGATCTGGGTGAGGTCAGGCAGCTGGCCGTAGTCGGCGCGGATCACGGTGGGATCGAGCTTGAGCTGCTTGGCCGCGTCCGTCACCCAGCCTTCGCCGAAGCTTTCCCATGCAACCGTGGTCACGGCGCGCTGGCCGAGCATGGTCCACATGGCCATCTCGAAGGCGCCGGTGTCGGAACCGGGGACGATGCCGATGCGGTGGGTGTCGGGCAGCTGCAGCACTTCGCGCATCAGGTCGATGCAGTAGGCGAGGCGAGTCTTGCCGATCTTCGCACGATGCGAACGACCCAGCGATTCGGTAGCGAGCTTTTCGGGGGAATAGCCGGGCGGCTTGGCGCAAGGTCCGGAAGAGAAATGCGGACGAGCAGGTTTACGCGCGGGAACGGCAATCAAATCAGTCATTTCTGACTCTCCTTACAGAGAGCACGCGCGGCGTTGGGACCGCGTGGCCCGGAGCCGCTCCTAATGTCGCCCACGGGGATGTCAATCGTCTTGCAGGCCAGTTCACTGTGTACAACGACCGCACGCATATGGCGCCCTGTCGCCGTGTAAGGCACGGATAAGCACAGGTTAAGGCACTCCCCCCAAGGGCTTGGACCATGCGTAGAATTTTGTTCGCCCTTCCCCTGCTGGCCCTGATGAGCGGGTGCATCGACCGTCCGGCGCCTTCGAACCGACGGCCGAATCACACGGCGAGTCGCCCCCGACCCTCGCCGCCGCGCCCTGAGCTGCGCCAGTGCCTGTCGACTCTCAGCGCGCAGCAGGCCGTGTTCACCCCGGTCGAGGATCGCTGGTACGGCAGCGCCTGCTCCACGGTGGGGACGGTCAAGCTGGCCGCGCTCAACACAGACGACGCCACGGTGACCGTTTCCGGGCTCGGCCCCGTGACTTGCGCAACATCGACGGCATTTGCGGGCTGGGCACGCTACGGCGTGGACCGTGCGGCGCAGCAGATCCTCGGCAGCCGACTGGTGAAGATCGAGACGTTCGGCAGTTATTCGTGCCGCAACGTCGCGGGCACTTCACGCCGGTCGGGTCATGCCAGTGCCAATGCCATCGACGTCTCGGGCTTCGTCCTTGGCGACGGACGGCGCATCACCGTGCTGGCCGACTGGAACGGCGGCACCCCGGCCGAACGCCGCTTCCTGCGCGTAGTCCACGACAGCGCCTGCAAGCGCTTCGGCACGACGCTGGGACCCGCTTACAATACTGCGCACGAGAACCACTTTCATCTGGAGGCGGACGGCGCGAATTTCTGCCGCTGACGACGCCCCTTCGTCATTGCGAGCGCTGCGAAGCAATCCAAGGCAGCCTAAACCGCTCTGGATTGCTTCGCAGCGCTCGCAATGACGAAGTGACGCTTTCTGCGAACAGAGGGGCTCAGCCGCCGAGGATGACCGGATCGGCTACGTCGTCGCTGTCGCCCGCTTCGGGATGGATCGCGAAGCGAATGCGTTCGATGCAGCCGCTGCGGCCTTCCTGCGAGGGCACCGCCTTGGCCGACTGGATCACCTGCAGCGCCTGCCGCCCGAAATCGTCGGAAGGCTGCGCTGCCAGCACCTTGGCATTGCCCACCGCCCCCCACGGCGCGATGTCGTAGCTGACGACCGCCCAGCCCTCGATCCGGCGGCGGTTGTAGGCCTGCGGGAAGCGCAGCACCGGCTGGCTCGCCCAGTCCTGCCCGGCCGGGCACTTGTCGCCTGCGGGAAACGCGCTCTTTTCCGGCATCGGCGGCGCGGCCAGCACTTCGGGCTGGCGCCAGTAGGGATAGGAACACCCCTTGCGCGCGCCGCCGGTGAAGCGAGATTCGCGCATCGCCTTGACCGCCGCCGCGTCGAGCGCCTTGTTCCCGGTGCCGGTTCCGATCCGCACGTTCACCGGCTTGCCGCCCGCATCGGTGTCGTAGGTCACCAGCGCCCATTCCTTCATGCCGGGGGTGCCAGGGAGCTTGCCGAAGTCGGGGAGCGCGCGCACCAGAGGCTGCGGGCGGGGGGCGTCGGCGCAGTTGCTGCCTTCGCGGATGCGCTCCCAGCCCGGCATCGGCAGCCGTCCGTTCAGCGGCGTCACCGTGTAGGACACCAGATCGGGCACTGCGGCGGTGGCGAAAGGCGCGACCGCGACCGCATACGTCACCGAGCAGGCGCTGTGCGCCTTGGACGGGAACCGACTGGCGGCGAGCGCGGGCGCGATGTCGTCGTTGGGCACGAAGCGGGCATCCCCGCGCGTGATCGAGACAGGTCGGCCACTGGCGTCGATGTCGAAACGCAGCGTCACCGACTGCTGCGCGTTCGGCCCGCGCCAGCCGATGGTGTTCAGCGGACGGCGCAGCGGCGCGCCGGAGACGAGAGCGCCGCCATCACAGCGCACCTCCCCGGGAGTCCAGGCGGCAAGGCCGCGTTCGCTCGAACGGCGAAATTCATCGGCGACGACCGGCGGCGGAGGGACCGCAGGAGGCGCCGCCACCGCCATCAGAACTGCCAGAGCCGCTGCCACCATGCCTGATCTCCCTGTCCGGAGATTTCAGGCTAACACGTTGCCAAGACAGGACAAGGACAGATCGGCACCACAATCGATGCGGTTGGGCGCCGAAGTCGACGCATCAAATCTCCAGCTGGCTGCCCAGTTCCACCACGCGGTTCGTCGGCAGGCGGAAGAACTCCATCGCGCTCGCCGCATTGCGCATCATCCACGCGAACAGCTTTTCGCGCCAGATCGCCATGCCCGGCTTCTCTGAGGGCACCAGTGTCTGGCGCGAGAGGAAGAAGCTGGTCTTCATCATCTCGAACGGGCCGCCGCACATCGGCGCATGGGCGAGCGCGGCGGGAATGTCGGTCTCCTCCATGAAGCCGTAGCGCAGCGTCAGGCGATAGAACCCCTGCCCCAGATCGACGACGGTGAAGCGGTCCTCCGGCTCCACATAGGGGCCGTCCTGCACTTCCACCGTCAGCACCACGACGCGCTCGTGCAGCACCTTGTTGTGCTTGATGTTGTGGAGCAGCGCCGAGGGCACGCCCATGTTGCTCGACGCCATGAATATCGCCGTGCCCGGCACCCGCGCGGCGCTGCCGTGGGCGCTCTTGGCGAAGACGTTGAGCGGCAGCGCGGCCTCTGTCATGCGGTCGCGCATGAGGCGGCGGCCCTTGTTCCACGTCGTCAGCAGGGTGAAGGCGATGCCGCCGATCATCAGCGGGAACCAGCCGCCGTCGGGGATCTTGGTGGCGTTGGCGGCGAAGTAGGCGCCGTCCACCACGAAGAAGGTGACGATCACCGGCACCGCCAGCGCCTTGTTCCACTTCCACACGACCAGCAGCATCACCGCCATCAGGCAGGTGTCGATCAGCATCGCGCCGGTCACCGCGATGCCGTAGGCCGAAGCGAGGTTCGACGAGTTCTGGAACACCAGGACCAGTACGATCACGCCGGTCATCAGCGCCCAGTTGACGAAGGGGATGTAGATCTGCCCCGCCTCGTGCTCGCTGGTGTGGCGGGTCGAGAGGCGCGGGATGAAGCCCAGTTGCATCGCCTGATGGGTGATCGAGAACGCGCCTGAGATCACCGCCTGGCTGGCGATGAAGGTGGCGCAGGTCGCCAGGATCACCAGCGGCAGGCGCAGCGATTCGGGCGCGAGGTTGAAGAACGGGTTCTCCATCGCGACCGCCGCCTGCGCATCGTCGAGGCCGAGGATCATCGCCGCCTGCCCGAAGTAGTTGATGAGCAGGCAGGGCATCACGAAGGCGAACCACGAAAGGCGCAGCGGGCCACGCCCGAAATGCCCCATGTCGGCATAGAGCGCCTCCGCCCCCGTCACCGCCAGCACCACCGAGCCGAGCGCGAGGAAGCCGAGGATCTTGTCGGTCAGGAAGAACTGGATCGCGTACCACGGGTTCAGCGCCACCAGCACCTCGGGCATCTGGACCAGATGGTAGATGCCCAGCACTGCGAGCACGGTGAAGTAGGTCACCATGACCGGCGCGAACAGCGCGCCGATCTTGGCGGTGCCGCTCTTCTGGATGACGAACAGCGCGATCAGCAGCACCAGCGCGATCGGCAGCACGAAGGGCGCGAGGTCGGACTGGACGACGGTAAGGCCCTCGACCGCCGAGAGAACCGACACCGCCGGGGTAATCATCGAGTCGCCGTAGAACAGCGAGGTCGCGAAGACGCCCAGCAGCACCACCAGCGGGCCGTAGCCGGACTTGCGGATCGCGCCGGAGATCAGCGCGACGAGCGCGAGGCTGCCGCCCTGCCCCTTGTTGTCCGCACGCATCAGCACGCCGACGTATTGCACCGACACCACCAGCGTCATCGACCAGAAGATCAGGCTGACGACGCCGAGAACGTGCAGTTCGTCGATCGCCAGCGGATGCGGGCCGACGAAGGTTTCGCGAAAGGCATAGAGGGGGCTGGTGCCGATGTCGCCGAAGACGACGCCGACCGCGCCAAGCGCGAGCTTGGTGATATTGCCCGAGCCCTGGCCGTGATGGCCGCCCGAACTGTGAGACTCACCCGCCGTCGAAGGAACGTAAGGTGTGTCTGCTGGAGAATCACTCATTCATGCGTCCTGTAATGGACTCGCAGACACGCTAGAGCGGCTGCGGCAGGCTTGCGCCGTTAGCAGCATGAATGGGGCCAAGCAACGATACTTACAATCCCCGCGCCCGGCGGCAATGTTCCGTTCAGGGATTGGCCGGGCCGGGCTGAACGGGCGCCGATTCGGCCGGAGCCTGCCCGCTTTGCGCCGCGATAGCGGCGTCGAGACGCATCAGTTGCTGGGCGAGCGGCAGGCGCCACGGCGCATCCTCGGGTGCGGACTTCACAACATCCACCCACAAGGCACGCGCCTCGGCGAGTTTGCCCTCGCGCGCGTAAGCCAAGCCGAGGAAGAATCGTGCGCCGGGCGCATCCGGCTCCGCGTCGATCGCACGCTGGTAGGCGTAGAGCGCGGGCGGCGTCAGCATGTTGTCCGCGTGGGCGACCAGCGAATTGGCTAGCGCCAGCCAGGCGTCGGCATTCTTCGGGTCATCCTCGATCGCCCCACGAAGGACTTCGGCGGCATCGGCATACTGACCGTTGCGGGCGAGGCCATCGGCGATCACCACCCAGCGGTTGTTGGTCGGGATGCCGCTGTTGGTGACCTTGGCGCGGCCTTCGACCAGCGCAGCGGGGTCGGCGGACACGGACTCGGCCGAATCCTTCGGCGCTCCTGCCAAGCTCGGCGAGCCCTGCGTCACGTATCCCGCGATGCCGAGCAGCAGCGCCGAAGCCACCGCCTCGCGGCATCCGCGCGGCACCTTGAATACGAAAAGCAGCACCGCCAGCACGAGGACGGCAAGGCCGATCACGAAAACCCAAGTCACTGCCCGGCTCCTTTTGCGGAAAAGCGGCGCCGCAGCAGCAGGAAGGCGATGAGGAGCAGCACGCCCGGCACCGCGAACAGCGGCCAGGTCAGGCCGGTGAGCTGCGGTGCATAGCTGACGTAGTCGCCGTAGCGCTCGATCAGCCAGGCGCGGATCTGTTCGGGAGTCTCGCCCGCCTTGATCCGCTCGCGAACCAGCGAGCGCATCGAGCCCGCGATCGGCGCGTCCGAATCCGCAATCGACTGGCCCTGGCACTGAAGGCAGCGCAGGGTTTCCATGAGGTCCTGCGCCTTGGTTTCCTGCGCCGGATCGTCGAGCTGTCGGTAGGCGTAAGGCGCAGTGGACTGTTCTTCCTGCGCGAATACCGGCGAAGCAAATGCGAGAGCGACGAGAGCGATGAGGCGCTTCACTGGTCCGCCTCCTTCAGCTTATCGAGCAGCAGGCCGAGGTGCTCAGGCCGGATTTCGCCGATGTGCTGGTAGACGATCGTGCCCTTGCCATCGACCACGTAAGTCTCCGGAACGCCGGACGAGCCGAGCGCCAGTTGCACCTTGCCGTCGTCGTCCGCGCCGATGCGCTGGAACGGGTCACCGTTCGTTTGAAGGAAGCTCTGCAGGTTCTCGGTCGTGTCGCGCACCGAGATGCCTTCGATCGGGACCCCGGCCTTGGCCAGCGCTCCGAGTTGCGGCGCCTCGACGCGGCAGGGAATGCACCAACTGGCGAAAATGTTGACGAGGTGCGGCTTGCCGTTGGCGAGCACCTTGCTGTCGAGGCCGGGCCGTCCCGGCAAGGCGGCCGGCAGGTCGAATTGCGGCATCGGCTTGCCGACGAGCGCGGAGGCGACGTTGCGGTCCGCCGGACGATAGAGCCCGACGATCACCAGCGCCACGAAGCCGAGGAACAGCGCCAGCGGCAGCCAGATCGCCCAACGAGGGGCTTTCGGAGTGTTCTCGCTCATCGTCCCTGCTTCTCGCGCCGATAAGCGATCTTGTCCTTCGCGACGATCCGCCGCACGTCTGCCGCCACCCGGCCGAGCAGCGCCAGCAGGCCGCCCAGCGCGATGAGCAGGCCGCCGATCCAGATCAGCGGCGCGAAGGGCTTCCACCACAGGCGCAGCTGCCAGCGGGCACCCTTCTCGCCATCGACCTTGGGCGCCTCGCCGCCGAGCACGGCGTAAAGCTGGCCGTTCCAGCGCGTCAGCAGCGCCGACTCGCTGGTCTGCTGCGGCGGTGCCCAGAAGCTGCGCGACTGCGGGAGCATGCGCGTCACCTTACCGTCGATACCGTAGCGCACCAGCAGGCGCGCCTCCATCGCCGTCCAGTTCGGACCGGCGACAGGCTCGACGGTGTCGAGCTTGACGCCCCATGGGCCGACTTGCGTGACCTCGCCCATGCGCACGGCGACCAGCTTCTCGACCGAGAAGGCGCTCTCGCTACTCATGCCGAACAGAGCGACGGCAATGCCGAAGTGCGCGACGACCATGCCCCAGATCGGCAGCGGTGTGCGGCGCAGGTTGCGGCCCTTGAGCGGCAGCAGGCTGGCCCAGCCGAGCCCGACCGAGAGCGCAAGACCGATCCAGGGCAGCAGCGCAACACCGCCCAGAACCAGCACGCCGATCCCGCCCGCGACGACCAGCATTGCGGGGATCACCAGCCCGCGGCCGACGCGGCCGAACTTGTCCCGCCGCCAGCGCAGCAGCGGCCCGACCATGAGTACTACCAGCATCGGCACCGCGAACAGCGCGCTCATCGGATTGAAGTATGGCGGCCCGACCGAGACCTTGGCTCCCATTGCCTCTGCGAACAGCGGGTAGAGCGTGCCGAACAGCACGATGCCCAGGATCGCCGAGAGCATCACATTGTTCACCACCAGCGCGCCCTCGCGGCTGACGAAGGCGAAGCGCTCACCCTCGGTCACCGTCGCGGCGCGCAGGCCGAACAGCACCAGCGCGCCGCCGATGTAGATCGCCAGCAGCGCGAGGATGAACGTGCCGCGCTGCGGATCGACGGCAAAGGCATGCACGCTCGTCAGGATGCCCGAGCGCACCAGGAACGTGCCGATCATCGACATCGAGAACGCAACCACGCCCAGCATGATCGTCCAGGCGCGCAGTGCATTGCGCGCCGCCAGCACGCCGCACGAATGGAGCAGTGCCGTCGCCGCCAGCCAGGGCATCAGCGAGGCGTTCTCGACCGGGTCCCAGAACCACCAGCCGCCCCAGCCCAGTTCGTAATAGGCCCAGTACGAACCAGCGGTGATGCCCACGGTGAGGAATATCCACGCGCCCAGCACCCACGGGCGCATCGCCTTGGCGAACGCCGGGCCGACCTCGCGCGTCACCAGCGCACCGATCGCAAAGCTGAACGCGATCGAGAGCCCGACATAGCCGAGGTAGAGCGTCGGCGGATGGAACGCGAGGCCAAGATCCTGCAGCAACGGATTAAGCCCGTTGCCCTCCATCGGCACCGGCGACAGCCGCTCGAACGGGTTGGAGGCGATCAGTAGGAAGGCGTAGAAACCGAGGCTCACGAACGCCTGCCCGGCCAGCGTCGCCAGCATGGTGCGCTCGGGCAGGCGCTTCTCGACGAGCGCCACGAAGGCGCCGCCCAGCCCCATTACCGTCACCCACAGGAGCATCGAGCCCTCATGGTTGCCCCAGGCCCCGGCGATCTTGAACACCAGCGGCTTCATCGAATGCGAATTGAGCGCGACCAGCTTCACCGACAGGTCGGTGACCGAAAAGACATAGATGAGGCAGGCAAAGGCCAATAGCGCCAGCGCGCCCTGCACCACTGCCACGGGACGCACCGCCCCGCCGAGCACCGCGCCGCGCTCCGTCAGACCCAGCGCCCCGGAAACGAGTTGCAGCGCCGCCAGCGCTGCGGCCAGCCAGAGGGCGGCAAGACCTAGTTCAGCGATCATTTGGGTTCAGCGATCATTTGGTTTCTTGCATGACCTTCTGGGCCTGTTCCCTGGACATGTCCTGCATCTCGCGGGGCACGTAGTTCTCGTCATGCTTGGCAAGGAGGTTGTCGGCGACGAATGTGCCGTCCGTCCCCATCTTGCCCTCGGCGACGACGCCCGATCCCTCGACGAAGAGCGAGGGGACGATGCCCTTGAAGGTCACCGGCACGCGCGCCTTGCCGTCCCCGACAACGAAATTGATCGTCACGCCGTCCGCCGCTGTCTTGAGCGAGCCCTTCTCGACCATGCCGCCGAGACGCACGGCGCGGCCGGGCTCGGGCGGCTTGGCGACGATCTCGCTCGGCACGTAGAAATAGCTCGCCTGATTGCGCAGCGCCCATGCGGCGAGCAACGCCGCCCCGATGAGCACGACCAGCGCGACGATCAGCAGCACAAGGCGCTGGTGCTTGGCCTTGATCGGGCTCTTGGCGACCGTCGCCATCAGCGGTTCCTCGCCGAATCACGGCGCTTTTCTGCGCGGCGCATCGAAAGCAGCGCCCATGCGACCATCGCCAGCGTCGCGCCGATGCCGACTACATAGGCCGCGACCACGAAGGTCCATGGGTCCATCGCCTCACGCATCAGAACGCCTCCACTTCGGCACGCGCTTTCCTGCGCAGCCGCGCCTCGGCCTGCTGCTCGGCCAGGATCGCACGCATCCGCGCCAGCACGACGCCTGCGAAGATCAGCGTGAAACCGAGCATCGCGGCAAGCAGCGGCACCAGAAAATCGCCCGACATCGCGGACTTGCCCACGGTGATGCTCGGCGGCTGGTGCTGGCTGTTCCACCAGATCACCGAGTAATGAATGATCGGCACATTCACCGCGCCGACGAACCCGAAGATGGCGGGCGCACGATTCTGGCCGCCGTCCGCAGCCTCGCTCGCCTGCGACAGCGCCATCCACCCGAAGTAGAGGAACAGAAGCACCAGCATCGAGGTCAGCCGTCCGTCCCATACCCACCATGTTCCCCACGCAGGACGCCCCCACAGCGAACCTGTAAGCAGGCAGACGGCGGTAAAAACCGCGCCCGGCACCGCGCAAGCCTTCGCCGCGATGGCCGCGAGCGGATGACGCCAGACGAGTTCGGTGAAGCTCGCACCCGCGATGCCCATCCACCCGGCCATGCCCAGCCAGGCGGCGGGCACGTGGAGATAGACGATGCGCACCGTCTCTCCCTGCAGGCGCTCGGCAGGGGCGACGAACAGCCCCCAGCCCAGCGCCGCGAAGGCGACGACCAGTCCCGTGCCCATGCACAGGGGCATCAGCCAGCGGGCGATGCGCAGAAAACGGGCGGGATTGGCAAAGCCGTGCATGACAGGCGCGCTTCTATAGTGCGTGTTGAAAGGAGCAAGTGACTCAGATCAAAGCACAGCGCTTTTCATGCGCCAATCGGGCATTGGTATCATGATGCCGCTATGAGCATCACACTGTGGTAAAAGGGAGAAAATGGGGCGATCGATGGGGTTCGAACCCACGACCTCCGGTACCACAAACCGGCGCTCTAACCAACTGAGCTACGATCGCCACAGGCGCACTCGAGAGGCGCCGCGTCCTGCATCGGACGCTGCTGCATCCGGTGCGGAGCGCGCCTTTTGCACAGCGCGCGGATTCTTGCAAAGCAAAAATGAGGGCGAGCGAAATTTACCTGCCGGCTGCCCTGCTCGCGATTTTCCTGCGCCCCGACCGTGGCTAAGGTCCGAACATGGACGGACCCGGCGAATCATCGGCTGCAAGACTGCTATCCCACCCCGGCGTTCAGCGCTTCCCATCGTCCCGGCTCGACCTGTTCATTCTGCGCGAGTTCCTCGACGCCGATCGCTGCGCCCAACTGGTCGACCTGATCGAAACCAACAACCGCCCCTCGACCATCGCCGACTACAACGGAGACGATGCCTTCCGCACCAGTTCGACCTGCGACCTGTCACGCGACTATCCGGTGGTTGACGAACTGGCGCGGGCGCTATCCCGCCTTTCCGGCATCGACCTTGCCCATGCGGAACCACTGCAGGGACAGCGCTATGAAGTCGGGCAGGAGTTCAAGGCACACACCGATTATTTCGAGCCCGACAGCGCCGATTTCGAGAAATACTGCAAGGTGCCCGGACAGCGGACCTGGACCTTCATGATCTACCTGAACGATGTCGAGGCCGGGGGCGCGACCCGCTTCAAAGTCATCGACAAGATGATCCAGCCCGAGACCGGCAAGCTCATCGGCTGGAACAACCGCCGAGCCGACGGCAGCTGTAACGCGGCGACGCTTCATCACGCGATGAAGGTGCGCAAGGGCCGCAAGTACGTCATCACGCAATGGTATCGCGAGCGGCCCTGGGGGTGAACCGATGGGGGTTCAACAAGCTCAGCCTGAGCGGAATAGAGAGGACTTCTCAAATCCGCTCAGGCTGAGCTTGTCGAACCCCCATCGGTAAAAGCCGCCAGCCGTCCCGGGATGAGCCCGGGACGGCTGGCAGTCCGGCTTACTTGGCCGCAGCGATCACCGCGCAGGCGATGCGCCCGCCGGCATTGCCCGAAGGCTGGCTCGTGTAGTCGTCCACGCCTGCGTGGATCACCAGCGCCGAACCGTCCGCGTCGAGCAGCGACTTCGGCCCCGGCGAGAGCGTCACGCCGGAATTCAGCACCTGCGTCTTGAGCAGGCCGTCCGCGCCGACATTCTGATTCGGCATGTCACCGCCATGCGGGCCGGTCGCGACCATGTAGCCGTGCTGGTGATCGCCGCCGGTGAAGTGGCCGCCCGAACTGTCGAACTTGGTCGCGGTGTCGCACACGCCCTTCTGGTGGAAGTGGAAGCCGTGCTCACCCGCCGGAATGCCCTTGGCCTCGGCGCTGACGAGGACGCCTGCCGGGGTCTCCTGCAGCATGACCATGCCGATGGTCTTGCCGTCCAGCCCGATCAGATCGGCATGGATCATCGGCGCCGCAGCCGCTGTCGTTGCGGAGTGGCCGGTATGTTCATCAGCCGCACCGGCAGCGCCGGCGAGCGAGAGCAGGACCGCCGAGGCGGCGAGGATGCGGGAGGATCGCTTCATATCGTATCTCCGGTCTTTCGGGCTGGATGGCTGCGAAACGCAGCCGCACGCATGGACGTTCCCCCGCCCCCACGTGAACATCCGCGACCCTAAAGCTCTGCACATGAAAGGCAATCGCAACTGGCGATGAAATTTCGTGCAGGAGACCGACAACAAAAAAGGCGGCCCCAAGGACCGCCTTCTTCGTGAAGCTGATGTTCGGAAGCGCGAAGCCCCGCCCGATCAGTTCTTCTTGAGCGTGAGACCGCCGAAACGCTTGTTGAACTGGGCCACGCGGCCGCCGTCCTGAAGCTGTGCCTTGCCGCCGGTCCATGCCGGGTGCGAGGTCGGGTCGATGTCCAGAACCAGCGTGTCGCCTTCCTTGCCCCAGGTCGAGCGGGTCTGGAAGGTGCTGCCGTCGGTCATCTGCACCGTGATGGTGTGGTAGTCGGGATGCGTATCGGCCTTCATGGGTCTATCTCTTTCGCATGTAGCCGGTTCCGACCGGCCTGGCTTGGAAAGCGGCGCGCTTACAGTGAAGCGCGGCGAAATGCAAGGGTGAAGAAGCCTACCCCTGCCCCCTCCCGCAAGCGGGAGGGGAATGAGAGGTTCCGCCTCAGGCGTCCGCGATCATCGCCGTGAAGTTGACCTCGCAGGTCACCCTGTCGTCGATGGAGGCCTTGCCCCAGAACTTGCACACGCGCGAACGCTTCTGGACGAAGCCGGTGCGCAGCGTCAGCAGGTGTCCCGGGGTCACGGGAGCGCGGAACTTCGCGTCCTCGATCGCCATGAAATACACCAGCTTGCCGGTTCCGGCGAGGCCGAGGCTCTCGATCGCGAGGATCCCCGCAGCCTGCGCCAGCGCCTCGATCTGGAGGACGCCGGGCATGATCGGTCGGCCGGGAAAGTGCCCCTGGAAGAAGTCCTCGTTGAAGCTCACCGCCTTGACCGCCTCGATCTCCTCCTCGGAGATCGAGACCACGCGGTCGACGAGCAGCATCGGGTAGCGGTGCGGAAGCGCCGCCAGGATCTTCGCGGTATCGTACACGATTTCGGCCTTATCGCTCATGCCCGTGACGTCCGATCAGCGGCCCGAGGGCTGCGTCGCGGGAGCCGCGCCGGCCGGAGCCTGGCCCTGCGCGGCAGCCTGCTGCGCACGCTGTTCACGAACCTGGCGCGGTTCCCAACCGGCGGGCGGAACCAGCTGCGCCGAGGGGATCGACGTGTTCAGCTCGTTCAGGATGTCCTGGTTGAGGTTGTAGGCGCCGCCGTTGACCGCGAGGATCGCGTCGGGCGAGATCAGGATCGAGACGCCCTTCTTGGTCATCGCGGCCTTGACCGCGTCGTTCAGCTTGTCCTCGATCTGCTCGTTGACGTAAGCCTGCGACAGGCCGACCGGCTGCAGGATGCGCTGGAGTTCGGCCTTGCCGTTCTCCTGGATCTGCTGGATCGACCCCGCCTGCTGCTCAAGCTGCGCCTGAGTGGCCTTGCCGCCCTGGCGATCGGCGTTGAACTTGTCGATCAGCGGCTTGATCTGAGCGTTGAGCGCGTTCTGGCGGGTCTGCGCCTGGTCGAACTGCGCCTTGAACGTGGTCTGGCGCTGGGTTTCGGCGGTCTTGAACGCATTCGAGTTGGCGATCACCGCGTCGAAGCTGGCGACGCCGAGGCCCTGCACGATGGTGCCGCCGGTTGCCGGAGCAGCAGCCGGAGCGGGCTTCGCGGCAAGCGCGGGCTGTGCCGAGACGGCGGCGAACGCGAGGCCAGCAGCCAGCGCGCCAATCTTCTTCGCGGCCAGCGCGACGGTCTTGTTCTTGGTAGTCATCAGAACTGGGTTCCCACGTTGAAGTTGAATGCCTTGGGATCGTCGCCGTCCTGCTTGAGCAGAACGCGCGAGAAGTCGATGCGGAACGGGCCGAACGGCGAGTTCCAGTTCACGCCGATACCGATTGCGACACGCGGCTTCCACGTATCGCCTGCGAATTCCTCGACGAAATTGTAGGCATAGCCGCCGGTCGCGGTGAGCTGACGACCGCTCGAGTCAGTGGAAGACGTCGTCGTCGTCGTCGTGTTGTTGCCGTCGGTATCCTTGGTGTAATACGTCGGAATACAGCCGGGATCGCACTGCGTGAGCGTCGGCTTCTTGACGCTCCAGACCGCACCGACGTCGGCGAAGATCGACGGGCGCAGGCCCATCTCACGCGCGCCCGAACCCAGCGGAATTTCCATCTCCGCACGGCCCATGTAGTAGTAGTTGCCGCCGAGCGAGTCATCGGTCCAGTTGTCGCGATTGGTCGTGACGTTGCCGTCGGTGTCGAGTTGCTTGCGCAGCACGCGCGGGCCGACGCCGCGGATCGCGAAGCCCCGGAACTGCGGCTGACCGAGGTAGAAGCGGTCGGTCAGGCGGATATCCTGACCCGACAGACCCTTGATCGCGCCGCCTTCAGCGGACAGCGAGAAGATGAAGCCGTGCCCCATGTTGAAGAACTTCGACGCATTGCCGCGAATGCGCGCGTACTTCACGTCGCCGCCCAGGCCCGCGAAATCGACGTTGATCGAAGCGGTGGTGCCGCGCGTCGGGCGGACCCGGTTGTCGAGCGTATCGTAGATCAGCGAAGTGCCGATGATCGAACTCAGGCGCTTGCCGATCGCATCGCACAAGTAACGGCCAGCATAGAGCGGGTCGCACTGGTAGAGGTCGGTGGGTTCCTGACGATACGAATAGTACGTGCTCTTATCCAGGCTGACGTCATCATAGTTCAGCGTATAGCTGGCCACGGCGGTCAGGTACTCGGTCAGCGGCACGCCCGCGCGGACCTGGAAGCCGGTGGTCGACTGCTCGTAGGTCGTGTTGCGGTCGGAGTTGTAGTAGTTGAAGCTGTTGTAGTCGCGGCGATAGATATTCACGCCCAGCGACACGTTCTTGTCGAACAGGTACGGCTCGACGAAGCTCGCCTCGATGCTCTTCGAATAGCGCGAGATGCTGCCCGAAAGGCCGACCGTCTGCCCCCGACCACGGAAGTTGCGCTGACGGATCGAGGCCTGGAAGATGAAGCTTTCAAGGCTCGAGAAACCGGCCGAAAGCTGGAGTTCGCCGGTCGGCTTTTCCTCGACGTTGGCTTCCAGCAGGATGCGATCGTCGGCGCTGCCCGGCTTCTGCTCGACCTCGAACTTCTCCTGGAAGTAGCCGAGCGACTTGATGCGGTTGGTCGAACGCTTGACCTGCAGCGAGTTGAAGGCGTCACCCTCGGCGAGACGGAACTCGCGGCGGATCACCTTGTCCTGGGTCAGCGTGTTGCCGTTGATGTCGATACGCTCGACATAGACGCGCGGTGCCTCCTGGATCACGAAGGTCAGCCCCATGGTGAGGTTTTCCTTGTCGCGATCGTACTGCGGCCGCACGTCGGCGAAAGCATAGCCAAAAGCACCGGCAGTCTCGTTCAGGCTGTCGATCGTGTCTTCGACCTGCTTGGCGTTGTACCAGTCGCCCTTGTGCATGGGCAGGTTCTTCGCCATCTTTTCGCCGTCGAAGTCGCGCAGCTGGCTTTCGACCTTCACGTCGCCGAACTTGTAGCGCTTACCTTCCTCCACCACGTAAGTGATGATGAAGTCCTTCTTGTCCGGCGTCAGTTCGGCGACGGCCGAGACGACGCGGAAATCGGCATAGCCCTGCGTCAGGTAGAACTGGCGCAGCTTCTGCTGGTCGAAGGCCATGCGGTCAGGGTCGTAGCTGGTGCCGGAGCTGAACAGGCGGGTGAAGCGCGCCTGCTTAGTCACCATCTGGCCGCGCAGTTCGCCGGCCGAGAAATGCTCGTTGCCGATGATGTTGATCTGGCGGACCTTGGACTTGTCGCCCTCGGTGATCTCGAAGACGATGTCGACGCGGTTCTGGTCGAGCGAGACCATCTTCGGCTCGACGGTCGCGGCGTAGCGACCCTGGCGCTTGTACAGCTCGATGATGCGGGCAACGTCGGCGCGGATCTTGGAACGTGTGAAAATCTGGCGCGGCGCGACCTTGATCTCGGGAAGGATCTTGTCGTCCTTGATGCGCTTGTTGCCTTCAAGGATGATGCGGTTGACGACCGGGTTTTCCTGAACCGTGATTGTCACCACACCGTTGTCGAAGGCGACCTGCGCGTCCTTGAACAGTTCCGTGCCGTAAAGGTCCTTGAGCGCGGCGTCGGCGGAAACCTTGGTGTAGTTCTGGCCGACACGCATCTTGATGTAGGAGAGGACCGTCTGCGGCTCGAGACGTTCGGCGCCCTTCACCACGATGGTCTGGATCGGCTGGCCTTCCTCCACCGGTGCCACGACTGCCGGAGCCGGAGCAGCGGGCGCAGCAGGAAGCGGGGCACGCTTGCCGGTCTTTGCGCCTTGCGCCGAAGCCTCCATGGGCATCCCTGCAAGGATGGTGGTCCCCAGAAGCACTGCTGCGACTTGCGAGCCCCAAAGGGCTCCGGCGCGGCGCGATCCAGTGCCGCGAACCATTTCCCGTCCGATCATTCTACGCAAAATCCCGTATTCGCTTTCGCGATGAAAAACAGACCACCGGCGGGAGCGCACCCAGACCCGCAGGCAATCGCAGCCATCTGCCCGATGGAGCCGGACCAATCAAGCAGACAAAACCCGGCAATATTGTGATCGCTCGTGAATCCCTCCAGGCTATCCCCCGAAAATGGGGAGAGAGGCCAGGTCGTTGACCGTGACGAAGACCATCAGCGCCAGCACCAGCGCCACACCTGTCTTGATCGCCCATTCCTGACTGCGTGCACCCAGGGGCCTGCGCCGGACCAGTTCAGCCGCGTAGAAAGCCAGATGTCCGCCGTCGAGGCCAGGAATTGGCAGGAGGTTGATGAATGCCAAGTTAATCGAGATCAGCGCGGCGAACTCCACGAAGGCCTCCCAGCCCAGCGTGAAAGTCTGCCCGGAATACTGTGCGATCTTGATCGGGCCGCCCAGTTCACGGACCGATCGATCGCCGGTGAAGATCTGGGTGATCCCGGTCACCATGTTGCCCATGGCGCGGAAGCTCTGCTGGAAACCCAGGGCTACGGCATCGACCGGGCCGACCTGCTCGAAGCGGCCTGCACGGACGCCGATCTGGCCGACTTTCTGCGGCTTGCCCTGCGCGTCCGGAATCGAGCCCTCAGTCACCTTGACCGGGAAGGTCCGAACTTCACCGTCGCGCCGCACCGAAAGATCGACGCTGCGCCCCGCCTGCGGGCGGATGAGTTCGGGAATGTCCTCAAAGCTGGTGATGGCCTTGCCGTTCACCGCGACGATGCGGTCACCGACCTTGAGCCCCGCATCCTCCGCCGGCGAATCGCCGTAGAAGCCGCCGACGACGGGCGGCATCATCCGCACGCCGATGTCACCGATCTTCGCCTTGTTGCCGAACTGGTCGCTGAATTCCTGCGTCGCCAGCTTCACCGGCAGGACGATCGTGCGCCCTCCCCGTTCCACCGCGATGGGCAGGGTCTTGCCAGGGAAATACGCAACGCGGCCCGGCACGTCGGTGGCTCCGTCGACCTTGTCGCCGTCGATCGCGACTATGCGGTCGCCGACGCGCATACCCGCAGCCTGCGCGGGCGAGTTGGCGGTAAAGCCGCTGATCTCCGCATCGTTTACGACGCGGCCGTAGATCGAGAAGAACCCGGCGAAGATCGCGACGCACAGCAGCAGGTTGGTCAGCGGCCCGGCGAAGACGATCAGCGCGCGCTGCCACAGAGGCTTGGAATGGAAGGTCTGCGCCCGCTCACGCGGGGAAAGGTTTACGTCGTCGGGCTTCGGCGCGCTCGTCGGGTTCATGTCGCCCGCGAACTGGACGTAGCCGCCCAAAGGCAGCGCCGAGAGCTTCCAGCGGGTGCCGCGCTTGTCGGTCCAGCCTGCCAGTTCCTTGCCGAAGCCGATGGAAAAGGCGTCCGCCTTCACGCCGAACAGGCGGCCGACGAGATAGTGCCCCAACTCATGAATCAGGACCAGCGGCCCCAGCACCAGGAGGAAGGCGAAAATCGTCGTCAGAATTCCTGGTGAACCGGTCAAGCTATGCCTCTCTTCAGGTGCTGGTCACGAGTACGCGCGCCCTCGCCCGGGCTTCCGTGTCCACTTCGAGGACGTCGGAGAGGCTGCCGGGCGGCGGCGGTGCATACGAGCCTAGCACGTCTTCCACTTGTGCAGAGATACGGGTGAACGAAATCTGACCGCCAAGGAACGCGGCAACCGCGATTTCGTTCGCGGCGTTGAGCACGGCGGGGATCGCCCCGCCTGCCTGCGCCGCCTCGCGCGCGAGGCGGGTGGCGGGAAAGCGTACTTCGTCGGGCTTGCGGAACGTCAGTTCGCCGATCTCGGCAAGGTCGAGCGGGGCGCAGGGCGTGTCCATGCGCGCGGGCCAGGCCAGCGCCGAGGCGATCGGCACGCGCATGTCCGAGGGGCCAAGCTGCGCCAGGGTCGAGCCATCGCGGTACTCGACCATCGAATGCACCACCGACTGCGGGTGGACGATGATCCGCAGCTTGTCGAGGCCGACGGGGAACAGGTGGTAGGCTTCGATCAGTTCGAGGCCCTTGTTGAACATCGTCGCCGAATCGACGCTGATCTTCGCGCCCATGTCCCAGTTGGGATGGCGCACCGCCTCGGCCGGGGTGGCGGCGCTCAGACGCTCCCACGACCAGTCGCGGAACGGACCGCCGCTGGCAGTCAGGGTGATCCAGCGCACATGGGCATGGTCATTGCCAGTGAGGCACTGGAAGATCGCGTTATGCTCGGAATCGATGGGCAGCAGCGTCGCGCCATGGCGCGCCACGGCGGCCATCATCACCTCGCCCGCGGAGACCAGCGCCTCCTTGTTGGCGAGGGCGATGATACCGCCCTCCTCGATAGCCGCCATCGTCGGCGCAAGGCCGGCACAGCCGACGATCGCCGCGACGGTGACGTCAGCGCCGCGCGCAGCCGCCTCGATCAGCGCGGCGGGGCCGCCTGCCGCTTCGATCCCGGAACCCGCAAGCGCCTCCCGCAGAGCAGGCAAGTGCCCCTCATCGGCGACGACGGCGACCTCGGCTCCGAATTCCCGGGCCAGCTTCGCCAGTTCGGCCGCATTGGAATGCGCAGTCAGCGCCACCACGCGCCACTCGTCGCGATTGCGGCGGATCAAGTCGAGCGTCGAGGCGCCGATCGAGCCGGTCGCGCCAAGCACCGTCAGGGAGCGCATAGAACCGGTCATGCCAACACCACGATAGCCACCGCGAGCAGGAACAGCACTGCCAGCAATCCGTCAACCCGGTCGAAGAACCCGCCGTGTCCCGGAATGAAGTTGCCCGAGTCCTTGAAACCGGCCCGGCGCTTCATCCAGCTTTCGAAAAAGTCGCCCGCCTGCGCGCAGACCGCCACCAGCAGTCCGGCCGCGAGACAGGTCGCAAACAGCGGCGCCGCGCCCGCCGTCGCATACCAGCAGGGCTGCGTGCCAAAACACGACACCGCGTTCGCCGCCGACACATCAGGCGTCAGGCGGATCGCGCCCTCCTGCCACAACCGCGCGGCAGTGAAGAGCGCAAGGGTCGCGCCCAGCACCGCGCCCATCAGGCCCGACCACGTCTTCGACGGGCTGATCGACGGCGCGATCTTCGGCCCGCGCAAAGTGCGGCCGGTGAAATAGGCGCCCACGTCCACCGCGATCACCGTCACCAGCAGGGTCAGGATCGGTGCGAGCGTGAAGGCATCGTTGTGCAGAAACAGCAGCATGGCCGCGCCGATGCCGACATAGAGCATGCCCACGAAGTTCCACGCCGCCCGCGCGCCCGGTCCCGGCGTGATGCGACGGGCAAGCCTGATCCACTCCCACAGCACACCGACCGAGACCGCGCATACGAAGGCGATCCACACCGGGCCGCCCAGCCACAGCGCGGTTCCGGCCACCGCCATCATGACGATGGCGGAAAGCGTGCGCACCTTGAGGTCGGAGGTGCCTTTCGCCGGAGGCTCAGCGCCCGCCATAGCGCCGCTCGCGAGTGGTGAAGGCGCTCAGCGCATCGCGCAGGTGATCCGCGGTGAAGTCCGGCCAGAGTACGTCGGTGAACAGCATCTCGGCATAAGCCGCCTGCCACAACAGGAAGTTCGACAGCCGCACTTCGCCCGAAGTGCGGATCAGCAGGTCGAGCGGCGGCAGGTCGGCGGTGTCCAGTTCCGCCGCGATAGTCTCGGGCGTGATCGGCCCCTTCGCCGCCGCCTTGGTCGCCGCGCGGGCAATCTCGTCCTGCGAGCCGTAATTCAGCGCCACCGCCAGCGTCGTCTCGGTATTGTGCGCGGTCTTGGCCATCGCGCCTTCGACGAGATCGACCAATTCGGGCTTGAACGCAGTGTAGTCGCCGATGATCTTGAGGCGCACGCCAGCCGCCGCGAATTCATCGAGGTCGGAAAGGATGAAGCGCTTCATCAGGCTCATCAGGTCCGAAATCTCGTCCTCGGGCCGCCGCCAGTTCTCGGTCGAGAAGGCGTAGAGGGTCAGTGCCTCCAGCCCCAGTTCGCGCGCCCCGCGCACGACGCGGCGCACCGCCTCCACGCCGCGCTGGTGGCCTACCGCGCGCGGAAGCAGGCGCTTCTTCGCCCAGCGTCCGTTGCCGTCCATGATGATGGCGACATGACGGGCGCGCAGAGATTCGTCCTTGGCCATCAGGCTCCCTTCTCAGCGAAGCGCAACAGGCTCACTTGCCGAGGATTTCCTTTTCCTTGGCCGCGAAGACCTCGTCGAGGGCCTTGACCATCTCGTCGGTCAGCTTCTGGACTTCGGTTTCGCCGCGCTTGCGGTCGTCTTCCGAGATTTCCTTCTTCTTCTCGTCGGCCTTCAGGTTCTCGATGCCGTCGCGGCGCACGTTGCGCACGGCGACGCGCGCCTTCTCGGCATAGGAGCTGGCGAGCTTGGCCAATTCCTTGCGGCGCTCCTCGGTCAGGTCCGGGATCGGCAGGCGCAGGGTGTTGCCGTCGTTGATCGGGTTGAGGCCCAGACCGGCCGAACGGATCGCCTTCTCGACCGGACCGATGTTGGACTTGTCCCACACCTGCACCGAAAGCATGCGCGGTTCGGGCGCGGAGATCGTGGCGACCGAAGTGATCGGCATCGCGCTGCCGTAGACGGTCACGGTGATCGGCTCGAGCAGCGCGGTGTTGGCGCGGCCGGTGCGCAGGCCCGAGAGGTCGTGCTTGAGCGCATCGATCGCGCCCTTCATGCGGCGCTCGAGATCCGCCTTGTCGTACTTTGCCATGGTTCAGGCTCCTTTCTGAACGATCGTCTTGGTGCCGCCACCCGCAAGGACGGTGGCCAGATTGCCCTGCTCGCGGATCGAGAACACGACGATCGGAATGCTGTTGTCGCGGCACAGGGCCACGGCGGAGGCGTCCATCACCTTCAGGTTGTCGGCGAGGACGGTGTCGTAATCGACGGTGTCGTAACGCTTGGCGTCCGGATTGGTCTTCGGATCGCTGTCGTAGACGCCATCGACGCTGGTGCCCTTGAGCAGGGCGTCGCACTTCATCTCGGCAGCACGCAGGGCGGCGCCCGAATCGGTGGTGAAGTAAGGCGCCCCAACGCCAGCAGCGAAGATCACCACGCGGCCCTTTTCAAGGTGACGCTCGGCGCGGCGGCGGATCACGGGTTCACAGACCTGGTCCATCTGCACGGCGGACTGCACGCGCGTCTCCACGCCCAGTTGCTCCAGCGCGTTCTGCATCGCCAGCGCATTCATCACGGTCGCGAGCATGCCCATGTAGTCGGCCTGCGCGCGGTCCATACCGCGCGCAGCGCCCGCCATGCCGCGAAAGATGTTGCCGCCGCCGATGACGAGGCATATCTCGAGACCGGTTTCCTTGGCGGCCTTAACCTCCTTGGCCAGTTCCGCGACGAAATCGGGGTCGATCCCGAACTGCTGGCTCCCCATCAGCACTTCGCCCGAGAGTTTGAGCAGGACGCGCTTATAGGGGGATGACATACCGCTTGGTCTCCTGTGGGGGCCGGAAATACTGGAACGGCCCCGGCTTTAGGAGGGCGAGCGCCAATTGCCAAGGGGCTTGGACTGTGGATGACCCTGGTTCAGCGCGCCATTACGGACAGTTGTTCCTCACGCCGATCATAGGCAACTTGCGCCGAGGCCACCGATCCCATCCGCCTTTCCGCCCAGTCGATCATCGCCTGCAGCGCATCGAGCAGTTCGCGCCCCAGCGGTGTCACCCCATAGCTGACCGAAACCGGCACCGTCGGCACCACATCGCGGCGCACCAGTCCGTCACGCTCCAGCGAGCGCAGGGTCTGGCTGAGCATCTTCTGCGAGATACCGTCGATATGCCGCTTGAGCCCGTTGAAACGCATCTCGCCAGCCCCAAGCGTCGTCAGGATCAACACACTCCACTTGTCAGCGATACGATCGAGCAACTGCCGCGTCGGGCAGTCCCCCGCATAGACGTTGGGCGAGAGACAGGCGGTTCCCTCAAGGTAACCCGGTGCGGTGGAAGTGCCTTCTTGCATGGGCATTGCCGATACCACATCTGGTCACCATTGGATACCTGGTGGAGAATGGAAATGAAGATTGCAGTCCTCGGCGCCAGCGGCCGCGCCGGATCGGAGATCACCAAGGAAGCTGCGGCGCGCGGCCACGAAGTCCTCGCCATCGCGCGCAATCCGGGAAAAATCGTAACCAGCGAGAGCACAACGGCTGCGGCCGGCGATGCCTCCGACCCTGAGGCCCTCGCCGCCCTGATTGCCGGAAGCGACGCCGTCATCAGCGCCCTGCACTTCGACGTCACCGCCGAAACCCTGCTGTCCGCGATCCGCAAGGCGGGCGTGCCGCGCCTGCTGGTGACCGGAGGCGCCGCCAGCCTCGAAGTCGCGTCCGGCACGCGCCTGATCGACACGCCCGACTTTCCCGAAGAGTGGAAGACTTTCGCGATGGGCGGCATCACCTTCCTCGACGCCCTACGCGAGGTAGACGACGTGGACTGGACATTCTTCTCCCCCGCCGCGCTGATCTTCGAAGGCCCGCGCACGGGCGCTTACCGTTCAGGCGGGGATGCACTGGTCATCGATGAGGCAGGCGAGAGCAAGATCAGCTTTGCCGATTACGCGATCGCGATGGTCGATGAACTGGAAGCGCATAAGCATTCCCGACAAAGGTTTACGGCGGCTTATTGAAAATAAAAGGAAGTCCTGGGGCGACCGCCCCAGACCCCCGAACTGTCGTCGTCGCGCGCCCAGCACCCTCAACCCCACATGGCGCCACAGGCTCATAAGTCTCCCGACGCATCGCCCACGCATGACGAAGCTGCGCGCGTAACCTCGACGGTACACGGGGTGCAGGGGTGGTAAATCCCTGCTTTTCCTCCCCTTAAGCTGCTTCCGCCAAAGGCCCGCCGATAGAACAGACCCCATCGACGCCGAGCACATGCGCCACCCTGCCCATCGCCATCCACGCAGCGGTGCAGTGCGTCAGATCAACGATCTCGACGTCGGTCATCACACCTTTGAACTGAGCCCAGAACACTTCGTCCTCGGCCAGACCGCGCGGGTCGGTGCCCATCTTCTGAGAGAACCGCACGGCTAGGCGCTCCTTCTCGGTCAGGCTGCTGAGGTCACCGCCAAGCACGGCCTGGTACATGGCCTCATCAGGCGCGTTACCCTGCTCGATCACCCCGCCCTCATAGCCCAGGATCCGCAAGTCCCGCTGCGCGCGCCAATTCATGCAGACGGTGCAGCCGTTGATGACGGCGGTGGCGATGCGGCAAGCCTCGAACAGCCGCAACGACAGCTTGGAATACTGGTAAGGCGCCATCGCGAAGGCGCCTGAAGCCCGGACGATTTCGGGCGAGTACTGGACCGAAAGGTCCGGAATCGGATTCTGCGGCTGGGGAGCGAGTTCTACGCGCATGGGGCCTCTCCGGTTACGCCCGGATCTTGCCGGGTCGATGCGGGAAGCTACGCCGACCCTCCAATAAGTCAATCATGCATGTTTTTTATGGTGGCGCAAACGAGACGGGCCGCAGAAGCATATGCTCCTGCGGCCCGAACGTTTTCTTCAGCGAAGAAGGCTTGAGATCAGCCAGCGACCGCTGCGGCCACTTCGGCTGCGAAGTCAGTGACTTCCTTCTCGATGCCTTCGCCCAGCTGGAAGCGCACGTAGTCCTTGAGGACGATCTTCGCGCCGGCTTCCTTGCCGGCCTGATCGACGACCTGCTGGATCGGGGTCTTGTTGTCCATGACAAAGACCTGCGAGAGCAGTGCGTTTTCCTTGGCGTACTTGGCGATCGCACCGTCGACCATCTTGGCCTGCACGGCTTCGGGCTTGCCCGATTCGGCAGCCTTTTCCTGGGCGATCTTGCGCTCGCGCTCGATCAGTTCGGCGTCGAGGTCTTCGGCGTTCAGGGCCAGCGGGAAGGCAGCGGCGATGTGCATCGCGATCTGCTTGCCGAGGGCTTCGAGAACGTCAGCCGAAGCTTCCGATTCCAGAGCGACGAGCACGCCGATCTTGCCGAGGTTCGGCGCAGCAGCGTTGTGCATGTAGGGAACGACGAGACCGGCCGACACTTCGACGGTCTTCATGCGGCGAACCTGCTGGTTCTCGCCGATGGTCGCGACGTTGTTGGTCAGCGCGTCGGTCACGGTGCCACCACCCGGGTAGGCCGATGCCTTGAGCGCTTCGATGTCGTCACCGGCAACGCCCAGGGCGGCTTCGGTGGTCTTGCGCACGAAGTCCTGGAACTGGTCGTTCTTGGCGACGAAGTCGGTTTCCGAGTTGACTTCGACGGCAACGCCCTTGGTGCCGGTCACGGCAATGCCGACCAGCCCTTCAGCAGCAGTGCGGCTGGACTTCTTGGCAACGGCGGCGAGGCCCTTGGCGCGCAGCGCGTCGATCGCGGCTTCGATGTCGCCGTTCGTCTCGTCGAGAGCCTTCTTGCAGTCCATCATGCCGGCGCCCGAGCGCTCGCGCAGGGTCTTCACGTCAGCGGCGGTGTAAGCCATCGCTCAATTCCTCTTGATTGAGTGGGGAGCCGGTAGAGGCCCCTTTAAACAGGTGCGCGCCGGGCCACATGGACCCGGCGCGCGACAATTCCGTGACGAAAGTGTCGTCGTGCCGGGCTATTAGGCCTCGACAGCCTCTTCGGCGACCGGCTCGTCGAACGAACCGATGTCGGCACCGCTGTCGACCACAGCGGCGCGGCCGCCCTTGGTCGCGGCCTGGGCGATCGCTTCGCAGTACAGGCGCACGGCGCGGCTGGCGTCGTCGTTGCCCGGGATCGGGAACGCGATGCCCTGCGGGTTGACGTTGGTGTCGAGCACGGCGACGACCGGGATGCCGAGGACGTTGGCTTCCTTGATCGCCAGCTCTTCCTTGTTGGCGTCGATCACGAACATCACGTCCGGGATGCCGCCCATGTCGCGGATACCGCCGAGCGACAGCTCGAGCTTGTCACGCTCGCGGGTCAGCTGAAGGACTTCCTTCTTGGTCAGACCGGCGGTGTCGCCGGCCAGCTGCTCTTCAAGAGCCTTGAAGCGCTTGATCGAGCCCGAGATGGTCTTCCAGTTGGTGAGCATGCCGCCCAGCCAGCGGTGGTTGACGTAGTGCTGACCGCAGGCGCGGGCTGCCTGGGCGATCGGCTCCTGCGCCTGGCGCTTGGTGCCGACGAAGAGGACCTTGCCACCGGCCTGGACGGTCGACTGCACGAATTCGAGAGCGCGCGCGAAGAGCGGCACGGTCTGCGACAGGTCGATGATGTGGATGCCGTTGCGCGCGCCGAAGATGTACGGCTTCATGCGCGGGTTCCAGCGGTGGGTCTGGTGACCGAAGTGTGCGCCGGCTTCGATGAGCTGCGACATGGTGACGACAGGTGCCGCCATAGTAGAATTCCTTTCCGGTTGAACCTCTGGAAGGCAGGAACCGCGCGGAGGCCCCGCGACAGCACCGGTATGTGCGCCTTCCATGTGGATTGCCCACTTCGAGTCGCGCCGGACAATCCGGACAATCTCTAAGCGAACGCGGCGCCCTTAGACGCCTTGGTCATCAAAATCCAGTCCCAATTCGCCGCAAACGTTTGTCAATTCACCGTCAAAAAGGCCATTTCCCGCCCTCTTCAAGGGCTTGACCAGGAACTCGCCGCGCCTGAGGGTTTTCTCAAAGCAAAGCTGGTAATAAATTGGCTAACGCAGCAAACATCGGAAATTGCTCAGGTTTCGCGGCTAAAAAGAGGGGGCCACAGGATGGGGGTGGAGCGAAACCGAACAAGAAGGTCGCTCGCAAATGACTACGATTGTATCCGTCCTGTTCGCACTCGCCGCAGCAGCGGCCGCGCTCACCATCTGGAAAAGCCTGACAGCTTCCCTGCCGACCATCCGCATGCTGCACGCGATGCGATCGGATAACGGTTCGCCGCCGATCAATGTAAGGACGCTGCAAACCCGAACAGAGAGTCAGGCCCGAACATCCCGGCGCCGCCGCAACCAGCACCCCAAGCCGGTCGTCCACCGCCTTCATCAATATCCGCACCGCTCTCACGTCGCATGACCGCAGACCAGGCTGCGGGCTTCAAAAAGCGCTTGACTCATTGGGAACAAAAAGAGAACTAACCCCCGTCAGAACATTATTAGAACAGATTCGAGTTTTCCACAAGCTGTCCACAGCCCCCTGTATATTCAGGCGCCGGGCTCGGGCGAAGGTTCGAAAGGAACAGTCATGACTGTATTCGCCGCCTGCCTCTTTGCCCTCGCCGCGATGGCTTCGGCATTCTCGATCCTGATGACGATCCGGCGCTATGGCCCCCACACCCTGACCTTTCGGGCACAGCTCGCGGCCTGCCCCGGCACGATGGTAGTGACATGGAAGGTAATAGAGCGCATGCAACTGCCCGTGCTCGCTTCGCTCAGAAAGGGTCCTGCCCGTCGCACGCCGGCGCGGCTGGAGTGGCCGGGTACAGCGACGATTGATCTTGCCGCTTGACCTTGCTGTAAGTGACAAGGCCGACCGGAATCAACAGCAGGTAGACGATCGTTACTGCCGCAAGCGTGAACCAGGGCTCGATCAACAGAGCCGCCACCGTCAGGCCCACCAGCGCGAGAACGCCAAGCCTCAGATGTGGCGGCGGACGCATGCGCGACCAGGCAAGCGTCGGAATGCTTGAGATCATCAGGAAAGCCACCAGCACCATCCACCCACTCACAAGAATGGGATGGGCGAATTCCGGCAAGCGCCCGCTCGCCACCCACAAGTAAAGCGGCAGAAACGTAAGGCCGGCACCAAGCGGTGCGGGAACACCCGTCAGGAAACCGGCGGCCTTGTGTGGCTGGTCGAGCATGTCGAGCCGGGCATTGAAACGCGCGAGCCGCAATACGCAGCAGATCGCAAAAGCCAGCGAAGCGATCCAGCCCATGCTGGGAAGCTGATGCAGCGTCCACAAGTAGACGATCAGGGCAGGCGCGACGCCGAAGGAAATCGAATCGGCAAGACTGTCGAGCTCGGCCCCGAAGCGCGTCTGTGCCTTGAGCAATCGTGCGGCACGCCCGTCGATCCCGTCCAGCAGCCCAGCAAGAATCACCGCCTGCACAGCCTTCTCGAAATCTCCGGCAATGGCGAAGCGAATGCCGGTCAGGCCGGAGCAGAGCGCCGCGGCCGTGATCGCATTGGGCACCACCGCGCGCATGGACAGGCCGGGAGCCAGACGTCGACGCGGTGCATCGCCGGGACCTTCGTCCAGATCGCTTCCCGGCTGATCGTCGATCACTGGGCGATGCCCTCGATCAGCGGCGCGCTGCCGAGTTCGGCGAGCACGGTTTCACCCGCGACGATCTTCTGGCCCATCAGGACCTTGGGCTCGACACCTACCGGCAGATAGACATCGACGCGGCTACCGAAACGGATCAGGCCGATGCGCTGACCGGAAGCGATGATGTCGCCCGGTTTCACGAACGGCACGATGCGGCGCGCAACCAGTCCCGCGATCTGCGTGAAGCAGATGCGCAGGCCATCGCCGCGTTCGACGAGGATGTGCTGACGCTCGTTCTCTTCGCTGGCCTTGTCGAGGTCGGCATTCACGAACTTGCCGGGAATATAGATCACGCGCTTGATCGTGCCGCTGATCGGCGAGCGATTGATGTGGACGTCGAACACCGACATGAAGATCGAAATGCGGGTTACCAGGTCGGTCGGCATAGGCGCATCGCCACTGCCGTCGTCCATGGTCAATTCGCGCGGCGGCGAAACCTTGCCGATCAGGGTGACGAGGCCATCGGCGGGCGCGACGATCGCGCGCTCGTCCTGCGGCGTGACGCGGATCGGATCACGGAAGAACGCGAGCACGCAGATCGTCAGGACCGCCAGCGGCCAGCCGAACCACGGCCCCCACAGAATCCAGACAATCGCTGCGACGACGCCTGCGATGGCACCGAACTTGCGACCTTCCTTGTGAATGGCGGGCCATTGCCACGACGCTTCGCCGCGACCTTGATTATCTAGAATGTTTCCGGGCATCGTTCTCGTCTAGCCAGTGTGCACGTGTACCGCAATGCCACCGCGCGTCCGTTGTTCCCTGTCCACGGGAAAGCCAATCGCTGCACACCACGATCTTCCGCAGACCACGGCCAGACGTGAATAGCGCCCGCGAACCGGGGAACATCCATTTTGCTATGTGGAAACCCCATACGGGACCGGCGCTCATTCGCCGGGTTAGCTGGTGGTGGACAGGGCTGGATTCGAACCAGCGTACGCTTGCACGGGCAGATTTACAGTCTGCTGCCTTTAACCACTCGGCCACCTGTCCACACCAGTTGCTGGCGGCTGGAAATCCAAGGAAAACCTGGGAAATCCGGCGTTGGTCGAGGCCCCCGAAGGTGCCCCGTTGCCGAGGAGCCGCGCCTTTGCCGAACCGAGCCTTGCCTGTCAATGCCCTCCCTGCCAGAGGGGACAAGATTTTTGCATTTACGCTTAGATTTTTCGAAAGGACTACAGATGACCAAGCGTGGCGGACACGTCGGCCCCCAGGGCGGAGACGAAGGCGAAGCCCGCCGGGGCAAGGCGCTGCGCGGCCGCGCGGGCCGGATGAAGAACGGCCGCGGCAGCGGTCGTGCCTCCACGGGCATGGTGCGCCTCTGGGGCCGGCACGCCGTCGAGGCGGCACTCAAGAATCCGGATCGCAGCCATCGCAAGCTCTGGGCGACTCGCGAAGGCGTCGAATCGCTCGACGGCGAACTGCCCAGCGACTTCCCGGTTGAATGGGCACAGCCCGCCGACCTCGCCCGCCTCGTGGCCAAGGACGCACCGCACCAGGGCCTCGTGCTGGAATGCGCGCCCCTCGACGACATGTTCCTCGGTGACGTGCTGGACGGTGACGCCGCCCGCCCCGTCGTGGTGCTCGACCAAGTGACAGACCCTCACAACGTCGGCGCCATCATGCGCTCGGCCGCCGCCTTCGACGCCTGCTGCATCGTCACGCAGGATCGCCATGCCCCGCCCGAATCAGGTACGCTCGCAAAGTCGGCGTCGGGCGCGCTCGAGGTACTGCCCTGGATCCGTGTAGTGAACCTTGCCCGCGCTCTCGAGGAAATCGCCGAAGCGGGCTACTGGCGCATCGGCCTCGACGGCTCAGCCGAATCGACGCTTGGAGAGGCCCTCCCAACCGGTCCGGTCGCACTCGTACTTGGCGCCGAGGGGGACGGCATGCGCCACAACATCATGCAGCACTGTGATGCCATCGCCAAACTTCCGATCAGCGAGGCCATGGAGAGTCTCAACGTCAGCAACGCCGCCGCCATCGCGCTTTACGCGGCCGCGACCCGCGAGACGGAGTAAATCTATTTCAGTGCGCACGGCATCGTAGCGCCGTGCGCACTGAAGCGAGGCCGCCGACACTCTGGACTATCGCTTGGTATCGCCAAGGACACCTTGAGTACCGTTGAGTGCCGCTTGAACCGCACCCAACCCACGCCCAAACGACAAACGCCGCGCCGACCCTGACGGGCTGGCGCGGCGCTTATTCTGGTCAGCCTGCGAGGCGTTGCAGGCCCTGGTCCGTCTTAGTTGACGGCATCCTTGAGGCCCTTGCCGGCCTTGAACTTCGGCTGAGCCGAAGCCTTGATTTCCATCGGCTCGCCGGTGCGGGGGTTACGGCCGGTCGAAGCCTTGCGCTTGGCGACCGAGAAGGTGCCGAAGCCGACGAGGCGCACTTCGTCGCCCTTCTTCAGCGCGCCGGTGACCGCGTCGAACACGGACTCGACAGCCTTGGTGGCGTCGCTGCGGGTCAGACCGCTGGAATCGGCGACTGCGCTGATGAGATCGTTCTTGTTCATTATGGGAACCCCCTTACCTTTCAGTGGAGCGGATGGTTGAGAAATTCTATTCGCCTCGAGAGCGACGGAATTGAGCCGTTTTTCCTGCGGGTGGCAAGGCCCAAATAGAGCCAAAATTCGCAGTTAATCGCGTTTTTCCGCCGTTTTCTCAGAGACAAAGCGTTGTGCAATGCAGCATCCACCTGGACGCAGCATCGCGACTCGCTTCCGGGGCCTGCCTCTCGATTCCGCTGACATGATCACGGATGAAACGGAGGCACGAAAAAAGGCGGCCCGAATCCGAACCGCCTTTTTGCGCAGCCCAGCGATGAAGCCGGGCTGTCTTTCGCTTATGCGTTGTCGGTGACGCGACGCTCGGCGATACGGGCGCGCTTGCCGGTACGACCACGCAGGTAGTACAGCTTGGCGCGGCGCACGACGCCGCGGCGCACAACCGTGATCGAGTCGATGTTCGGCGAGTAGAGCGGGAAAACGCGCTCCACGCCTTCACCGAAGCTCATCTTGCGCACGGTGAAGTTCGAACCCATGCCACGGTTCGAGCGCGCGATGCACACGCCCTCGTAAGCCTGGACGCGGGTGCGGGTGCCTTCGACGACCTTCACGCCGACGCGGACGGTGTCGCCCGGACGGAATTCAGGGATATCCTTCGCAGCCTTGGCGATTTCCTCGGCTTCGATCTGCTGAATCAGGTTCATGAACCCAAATCCTCGTTTTTTCGCCGCGCGCCAGAGGCAGGCTGAACCCGAGCGTCCCTGTGACGCTCCCAGAGGTCCGGCCTGCGTGACCGTGTATCGCCTTCTGCCTGTTGTTTCCGCCAGGCGGCGATCTTCGCATGATCCCCCGATCGCAGCACTTCAGGGATCGTGCGCCCTTCCCACTCAGGGGGTCGGGTATAGTGCGGGTATTCGAGAAGACCGTCCTCGAACGATTCCTCGGTCCCGCTGGAAGGCGCGCCCATTACGCCGGGAAGCAGCCGAATGCAAGCATCGAGTACCATCAAGGCGGCGCATTCTCCGCCGGACAGAATGATATCGCCGACCGACACTTCCTCGACCTCGCGGCCTTCGAATATCCGCTCGTCGAAGCCCTCGAACCGACCGCACAGCAGGATGACGCCGGGGCCGCTTGCAAGCTGGCGCACACGCTCCTGCGAGATCGGCTTGCCACGCGGTGTCATGGCAATGACGGGAGCGTCCGGATTGGTGGCGCGGGCATGGTCAATGGCGGCAGCAAGGATATCGACCTTGAGCACCATCCCGGCGCCGCCGCCTGCGGGCGTATCATCGACGGTGCGATGCCTGTCAGTGGCGAAGTCGCGGATGTGGACCGGATCGATCGACCACTTGCCCTCGGACAAAGCCCTGCCCGCAAGCGACACGCCGAGGGGGCCGGGGAACATCTCGGGGTAAAGGGTGAGCACGGTGGCAGAGAAAGTCATCGCTCGCCCTTGGCCCGACACGGCGCGGCGATCAAGGTGCTGGCGAAAGGATAGGCCGCGGCGGCGTCGGTCTCAAACCCGTTCATCGGCCCTGTCCGGTTGACACGAAAGCGTGTGCGAAACACCGGAGATCTTCGGTATTAATAATTGATATGATTATGTTTTCTCCCATATAGCTGTGACCTTTGGAGGAACCGCAAGGTGACAGGTCGGAAAAGCGCGGCAGAGTGGTCATGCGCGACATGTTACCGAGCTCGTTCCGTGTAGGACAGAGCGCGAGTTCCGGCGCAAAGAGAAGCTCACCGCCCACCTTGGATCGATAGGTCTGGTCTGGTTTGGGTGGTGAGCTGCCATTGCCCCCCACGCCGTCATCCTGAACTCGTTTCAGGATCCATCGGGCAGTTAGTGCCGGTGCGTTCTGTCGTAAACCGCCACCTCGGTTCACCGATCATGAACCTGAGCTATCGGCTTGATGGACCCTGAGCCGAAGGCCAGCGCAGCTAAACAAGTTCAGGGTGACGGCGGATTTGGATGGTTACCTGCCGATCCAGAAAAAGAACCGTCATCCCAGCGAAGGCTGGGACCGTCGTGACCATGATGAGCCCTCGCGGCAAGGCATTGCTAATTTCATCCCGGCCTCGCCGAGAAGCCGCGTGATGACGAGAGCGGTCCCAGCTTTCGCTGGGATGACAACCATGTTTGGGTGGCAGCAACGGGGCGCAAGCTGTCGCCGGACTTCGCTGCCGACCACTCCGCCCGGCATCATCTCGTCCAGTTCTCCACCTTCAACCCGGTCACATCCGCGAAGTCGGCTTCGTTGTTCGTTATGACGATCGCGCCGATGCTCAGCGCGTGGGCGGCCAGCAGGCGGTCGAAACGGGCGCGCCTGAACGGCAGCCTTGCGTATTCCCGCGCGGCCGCTTCGTCGAAGGGCACCAGCGGTAGGGCTTCGAGAAACGCCTCGAGGACGCCCGGCGGCGGCGGCTTCTGCAGTTGCACGCCCAATGCGATCTCGGCGAAACTGATGGTCGATATGACCACATCACCCGGTTCGCATCGGCCAGCCGGGCATTGACCGGACTTGCTCGATCCACCATCGCGTAAATCGAGCTATCCGCGTCGATCATGTAGCGCGCCATTCGCCGCGCTCAGCCTGCTCGCGGGCAGCGATCCTATTCGGTCGTTCCTCGAATTCGCGCAGTTCCGGCGGCAGCGGCTTCAGCCAGGGCGCCTTGCCGGCAAAACCGCTGACGTCGATCTTGCGCCGGGGCTGGTCCTTCGCCCGCAAACGCAGGTCGCCATCGACCCATGCGGCGATCCATTCGCGGTCGGGCTCGGCACCCAGGCATGCGGATTGCGACTGGTGGTGTATTCCTTGCCCACGGGCCGCTCCGGCGGCAAGGCGCGCCCGCCTGCGGGCTATTCCTCAGCGAATGCCGCGTTGAGGACGATGCGCTCGTCGTTCCATTCAGGAACCGCACCGGGCGTCATCGGCACCATGAAGCGGCGGCGCTTGCCGTCCTCTGCCATCGGACGCTCGATCTCCAGCACGTCGCCCGCGCCGAAGTTCTCGACCGCGACGCAAGTGCCGAGCGGCTCGCCCTCTTCCGAGACGGCGGGCAGGCCGAGAAAGTCCGCGTGGTAGTACTCGCCATCCTCCAGCGCCGGCATCGCCGAGCGCGGGACGGTGAGCACGGTGCCGCGCAGCTTTTCAGCGGCGTTGCGGTCCTTCACCTCGTCGAAGCGGGCGATCGCGCCGCCCTTGCCGTCGTCCTTCAGCTTGACCACGGTGAGGCTGGAATCGTTGAAGGCGCGGTAGCGCTTGAGCGCCGCCACGCCTTCACCGAACAGCTTGAGGCGAACCTCGCCCATCACGCCATGCGCGCCGGAAACGGCGGCAAGCGTGACGGGGCGATCCTTCTTGCCGTCAACCAAGGCTTAGGCCTCGGTCGATTCCTCGGCGGCTGCCTCGGGAGCAGCTTCCTCGGCCGGAGCAGCGGCTGCAGCGGCAGCGGCTTCTTCGGCTTCGCGCAGCTTGGTGGCGCGGTCTTCAGCGCGCTCCTTGGCCTTCTTGCCGGGCTCGGCCTGCTTCGGGTTGTTGGTGGCAGCGCGCTCCTTGATGCCGGCCTTGTCGAGCAGGCGGGCAACGCGGTCGGTCGGCTGGCCGCCGACGCTCAGCCAGTAGCGCACGCGATCTTCGACCAGACGCACGCGGTTCTCGTCGTCCTTGGCGAGGATCGGGTTGTAGGTGCCGACCTGCTCCAGGTACTTGCCGTCGCGCGGCGCGGTCGCGTTGGCGACGACGATCTTGTAGTACGGGCGCTTCTTGGCACCACCACGCGAGAGACGGATCGAAACGGACATGAGACTTACCTTTCTGTAATTTCTGAGAAAATTTTTAAATTATCGTTTCAGGAATTTGCTGAGATCGGCGCCGCCGCCGCCACCAAGCCCGGGGAAGCCCCCGGCCGAGGGACCGAGACCGGCTCCGCCGAGGCCCGGCATCGCGGCATCGAGGCCGCCCTTGCCGAACATCGCGGCCAGCCCTTTGAGGCCGCCCATCTTCTTGATCTGCTTCATGGCCTTGGACATCTCGAGGTGCATCTTCAGCAGCTTGTTGACGTCCTGAACCTGAGTGCCCGAGCCGTTGGCGACGCGGATCTTGCGCTTGGCGTTGAGCAGCGCGGGGTTGGCGCGCTCCTTGGGCGTCATCGAACCGATGATCGCATCCATGCGCAGCAGCACGCGATCGTCCATGCCGGACTGCTGCATCGCCGCCTTGGCCTTCTTCATGCCCGGCATCATGCCGGCCAGAGCGCCGAGGCCGCCCATGTTCTGCATCTGCTTGAGCTGCATGCGCAGGTCGTTCATGTCGAACTTGCCCTGCTCCATGCGCTTGGCAAGCGCTTCGGCCTCTTCGACCTTGACCGCCTCGGCCGCCTTCTCGACCATGGAGACGATGTCGCCCATGCCGAGGATGCGGTTGGCGACGCGGCTGGGGTGGAAGACCTCCAGCGCGTCCATCTTCTCGCCGGTGCCCGCGAACTTGATCGGCTTGCCGGTGACGGCACGCATCGACAGCGCCGCACCGCCGCGCGCATCGCCATCCATGCGGGTGAGCACGACGCCGGTGAGGTCCACCTGCCCCGCGAACGACTGCGCGACGTTGACCGCGTCCTGGCCGGTCAGCGAGTCGACCACGAGCAGCGTTTCGCGCGGGGTCGAGATGGCGGCGACCGCCTTCATCTCGTCCATCAACTGCTGGTCGACGTGGAGACGGCCCGCGGTGTCGAGCAGCAGCACGTCCACGGCCTGCAGGCGCGCGGCCTGCATGGCGCGCGTCGCGATCTCGGTGGGCTGCTGGCCGGCGATGATCGGGAGCGTGGCGACGCTCACCTGCTCGCCCAGTACCTTGAGCTGTTCCTGCGCCGCCGGACGGTTCACGTCGAGCGAGGCCATCATCACCTTCTTGCCCTGCTTCTCCTTGAGAAGCTTGGCGATCTTGGCGGTGCTGGTGGTCTTGCCCGAGCCCTGAAGGCCGACCATCATGATGACGATCGGCGGCACGGCCTCAAGATCGAGACCGGGGGTCTCTTCGCCGCCCAGCGTCTCGATCAGCGCGTCGTTGACGATCTTGACGACCTGCTGGCCCGGCGTGACCGAGCGCAGGACGTTCTGGCCCACGGCCTTTTCCGTGACGGTATCGATGAAGCGGCGCACCACCGGGAGCGCGACGTCGGCCTCGAGCAACGCGATGCGCACTTCGCGCATGGCATCGAGAACGTCCTGCTCCTTGAGCGCACCACGGCCGCGCAGCTTGTCGAAGACGCCACCAAGGCGATCTGACAGACTGTCGAACATAGGCCGTTCACTCCTTCAAATCCGGCGCGAAACACGCCAAAAACGCCGGTGGGCGAAACCTCGCTGACCGGCGGATGCATGACCTGATAGCAAAAAACGCCAGTGGACGAAACCTCGTCAACCAGCGCGTCGCAATCATGCGAAACTTCGATGTAAGTGAAATGGTGGAGCCTAGCGGGATCGAACCGCTGACCTCCTGCATGCCATGCAGGCGCTCTCCCAGCTGAGCTAAGGCCCCAATCATTTCAGCAAGTTAGTTCTGGGAGAACCAACCCGTTTCCCTTGTTTTCGGCGTTTCGAAGAAGCGCTTCCGCTTGGGAGGCCGCCATCTACGGGCGGTCTGAAAACTTGGCAAGAGGAAAATTTGCGTGATGTCGATTTTTTTCAGGGCCGGGTTTTTGAAGCGCGCTCGCCCCCTCATTGCCAATCCCATCCAGTCATCCCGGCGAGGCGGGAATGACGAAAAGAGTGGGAGCGCAGGCAAGAGCGAAAGCCCGGCAGCGCGTACCCCACCGAACCTGGCCCCATAACCAGTCGGGGCCGGTTCGCTTGAAAGCGAACCGGCCCCGGATCAGATCAACTCAGCTTTCGATGTCGTCGTCGTCGTCGCCGGCGCCGATGCCGAGATCGTCGTCACCGCCGAGATCGACGTCGTTGTCCGGCGAATCGCCGTCATCGTCGATGTCCAGATCGTCCTCGGCCAGGTCGGAGTCTTCCTGCTCGACCTCCTTCTTCTTCTGGATTTCCTCGTAGGGAATCGGTTGCTTGGACTTGAGCACCGGCTCAGGCGTCCATTCGTTGCCGCATTCGATGCAGGTGACCGGGTCATCCTTGCCCAGGTCGTAGAAGCGGGTGCCGCATTTCGGGCAGCCATGCTTGGCGCCCCATTCAGCCTTGGCCATGGAAAGTCCTCGTCTGGCCCGTTCCGGATGGCGCGGGCGAATAAATCCGTGTCTTGATGGGAAAGCCTGCGTACTTAATCAAGTCTGGCGAAATCAAGCGCGCAGGCTGCATCAGGGCGCGCGCCTTGCCATAGCGGACACGCGCTGTCAAAAGCCGCCCCGTTTTTGAATCCTCCCGTCCCGGAAAGACCGACCTGTGAGCCACGACATTGCCAGCATGCGCCCCCGCCGCTTCCTGCCGACCGGGTCGCTGAAAGGGCGAATCCGGGTTCCGGGCGACAAGTCCATCAGCCATCGCTCGATCATGCTGGGCGCACTGGCCGTCGGCGAGACGAAGGTGACCGGCCTGCTGGAAGGCGAGGACGTTCTCGCCACCGCCGCCGCGATGCGCGCGATGGGCGCCACCGTGACGCGCACTGGAGAGGGCGCCTGGACCGTCAACGGCGTGGGGGTGGGCGCCCTGCTCCAGCCGGACGCCCCGCTTGACATGGGCAACTCGGGCACTTCGACGCGCCTCCTGATGGGCCTCGTCGCCAGCCACCCGATCACCGCGACGTTCATCGGCGACGGATCGCTGTCCAAGCGCCCGATGGGCCGTGTGATCGACCCGCTTTCGACGATGGGCGCAAGCTTCGACGCCAGCGAGGGCGGCCGCCTGCCCCTTATCCTCAAGGGCGCCTCGCCCGCCGTGCCGATCCGCTACCGCCTGCCGATGGCTTCGGCGCAGGTAAAGAGCGCGATCCTGCTCGCCGGCCTCAATACCCCGGGCATCACCACCGTGATCGAGCCGGTGTCCACCCGCGACCATTCCGAGCGCATGCTGCGCGGCTTCGGCGCCGACCTGACCGTCGAGACCGACGCCGACGGCGCCCGCGTGATCTCGATCCGGGGCGAAGCCGAACTGAAGCCGCAGACGATCGAGGTTCCGGGCGATCCCTCCTCGGCAGCCTTCTTCATCGTCGCCGCCCTGATCATCCCGGGCAGCGAAGTGCTGATCGAGAACGTCGGCCTCAACCCCACCCGCGCCGGGATCGTCGAAGTGCTGCGCCAGATGGGCGGCTCCATCGAGGCTGTGAACCCCCGCGAAGTCGGCGGCGAGCCGGTCGCCGACCTGCTGGTCAGGCACTCCGCCCTCAAGGGCATCGAGGTCGATCCCGCCATCGTGCCCGCCATGGTGGATGAGTTCCCCGCGCTCTTCGTCGCCGCATCGCTGGCCGAGGGCGTGACCACCACCACCGGCCTCGAGGAACTGCGCGTCAAGGAGTCTGACCGTATCTCCGTCATGGCAACCGCCCTCGCCGCTGCCGGCGCCACGGTGCGTGAAACCGAGGACGGCATGGTCATCACCGGCACCGGCGGCACCCCGCTCGTCGGCACCAATGGCGCCATCGCCACGCACCTCGACCACCGCATCGCCATGTCGATGGCCATCGCGGGCCTCGCCAGCCGGGCGGGCGTGGAAGTGGACGACGTGCGGCCCATCGCCACCAGCTTCCCGGTGTTCGAATCGATGCTCGAGGCTCTGAGTCAGGATGGAGGCGCCGCATGATCATCGCCGTCGACGGACCTACCGCCTCGGGCAAGGGCACGATCGCCAAGGCCCTCGCCGCACACTTCCACCTGCCGCACCTCGATACCGGATTGCTCTACCGCGCGGTGGGCCGCCAGTGCGTGCTCGACGGCGGCAACCCGGACGACCCGGTCGATGCGCTGGCGGCCTGCGCCTTCGCGCCAGAGTTGCTTTCCGATCCCGAACTGCGCTCGGAAGCGACCGGCGGCCTCGCCAGCCGCGTCTCGATCCACCCGGCCGTGCGCCAGGCCCTGTTCGAGCGCCAGCGCAGCTTCGCCACCCAGCCGGGCGGCGCGGTGCTCGACGGGCGCGACATCGGCACCGTCATCGCACCCGAAGCGGCGGCGAAGCTCTTCGTCGTCGCCTCGGTCGAGGCCCGCGCGCAGCGCCGCTTCCTCGAGATGCATGCCCACGGCCGCGACGTCTCGCTCGAGGAGATCGCCGCCGACCTCGCCGCCCGGGACGAGCGCGACCGCAGCCGCAAGGATGCCCCGCTCCGGGCAGCCGACGACGCAATCGTGATCGACACCTCGTCCCTCAAGCGCGAGGAGGCGATCGCCGCCGCCATCGCCGCCGTGGACGCGCTCGTTCAATCGGCCTGAGCGAGCTGCCTCTCGATCGCCCCGCGCAGTTCGAGCCGCCTGCCGAAGTGGAACACCGCCTCGGCCAGCACGAAGAGCGGGCCGATCAGCAGGCCGCGCACATCGTCTAGAAAAGCGGGCTTGCGCCCCTCCCACTTGTGGCCGAGCAGCTGGAACAGCCAGCCCACCACGAACAGGCCCAGTCCCCAGCCCAGCCATGTCGCGGTATTCTGCTCGGCCAGCTTGCCGCCGATCACCTTGCCCACCGCAAGCACCACGGCCATGCCGCAAGCCAGCTTGCGGTCGAGCGTGAAGTAGAAGCAGCACACCGCGACGATGGCGAAATCGACGGCGGCCAGGCTGATACCCGCGATCTCGATCCGGGGCCGCGCCAGCAGCACCTCGACCGCCAGCACGATCATCGGAATGCCGATCATGTGGGTCATCACATTGCGCCGGTCGCGGTGATACGCCGCATATTGCGCCAGATGGCGCACGAGCCGTTCGGACATCTCTTTTTCTCCCGAACGGCATGATAGCGGCATGAAAAAATTCAGCCAGCGATGTTGGCGGCCCTATTGCGCGGCAAACGGAATTTCCCGCCCAGCCTGCGAGCACCGCTCCTGATCGAGCGAAACCATCGCCTTCGGGAAACCTTGTAATATCTCCAGCGGATAGCCATGTATTCGCCACGCTGTTGCAAATTATTTCGTCGCAACCCTGTCCAGCGGTGTCTCTTCACGATCAAAAATACTTTTCGATCGGCTTTCCTGAGACAGGAAACGTTGCCGCCATTGCCTGGATTTTGACAGCCAGTCACACGCGGCTCGAAATGGACAACCGCATGATTGCTTATTTCCTGCTCGTTCACCGCTATCCGGCGCAGTTCAAGCGGCTCTTCGAGGCCATCTATAAAGCGGGAAACCAATACGTCATCCATGTCGACAAAAGCTCTGGCGAGGCCCTTGCGAATGACTTTGCGTCCTTTCTGCAGCCCTATCAGGGGGTAGCGATCCTCGACCCGCAAAATGCGCTGTGGGGTGGCTACAGCCTCGTCGATGCGGAACTGCGCGGAATGGCTCGTCTCCTCGAAATGGACGGTCGCTGGACACATTACATAAACCTGTCCGGCCAGGACTTTCCTCTCAAGAGCCAGAACTACATCCGTCAATTCTTTGCGGCCAATCCGGGCAAGCAGTTCATCCGCGCGCTCGATCAGCGCAAGGAACGGCCTGACACCCTGAATCGCATCAGCCATCGGTTCACCGAAGAGCATGGCAAGCTGACGCCGGGAGCCGCCCGCCCCTACCTCGCGGGCAGTACGCCCTTCATCGGCACCCAGTGGAAGGCCGTGACCCGCAGCTTCTGCGAATATGTCTGCCATGATCGGCGAGCCGACTCGTTCAAGACATTCTATCGCAACAGTTTCATCGCGGACGAAGCCTTCTTCCAGACCGTGATGATGAACGGTGGGGACCACGGCATCGTCATGAACGACGATCTGCGGATGATAGACTGGATCCCGGATGGCGACATCAAGCTGCGCCCGCGCAATTACGACGAACGCGACATCGACCGCTTGCGGGCAAGCCCAGACCTGTTCGCGCGCAAGTTCGACGCGGAGACCGACACCGCGATTCTCTCGCTGCTCGAACGCCATCTGTGCTCGGACGCGGCGAATATCTACCGTCCGGCGGCCGCATTTTCGAGCCTGCCGGACGTCGTCGCCGCCTGACAGCGCGCTCCATCGAACCACCACGGGAAGAACGAACATGGCCAAGTCGCAGAAGAAATCGAACCGCGAAATTCGCAAGCCCAAGGCCGCAAAGCCGAAGACCAATGCGTCCAAACCGACCGAAAAGCCGGGCGTGGTCGCCGGTCTTCAAAACATGAAGCGCTAAGGGAGCAGCAGAAATGCGCATGTCGGCAACTTTCTGCAGAGAGCAAGAAGCGCTGCAGCGCGCGAAAGCCCTCAGCGAGCCCCTCGAAAACCGCCGGGGCATCGCGATGGCTGCAGCCAAAGCGTGGGAGGCGGAGGCCATCTCGGCCGAAAAGCGCGATGCCAAACTGACCCCGCTCGACAAGCTCGATACTGCCATCGCCCGGCAGTTCGCGCTCGAGGCAGGCGGGGACGGTGACGGCCAGCGCATCAGTCACGCACACGGGTGACGCCGCCGCTTGCTCACCGTGGTCGTTGCGGGGCCGTCGATGTCACGGGAAATGCCAAATCCCTTGCGTTTCCGCCCCCTCGCGCGTAATGGCCCCGGGTCCCGAAAGGCATCTGCCTCAGGGGCGCCGCGAACGGCATCCGGCCGCCGCGGCAGTTCGGCCCCTTTGGCCCGTTTTCCTGCATGGTGCAGGCAGCGGAGAAAAGACCGGCGGATACAACCGCCAGGCCGGAAAAATCGAACGAAGGAAATGTGTTGATGGCATCTGTTGCCAATCCGACCCGCGACGATTTCGCGAAGATGCTCGACGAGCAGCTCGGCGGCGTCGCTGACGACGGCTTCGAAGGCCGCGTCGTCAAGGGCACCGTCACCGCGATCGAGAACGACAAGGCCGTCATCGACGTGGGCCTCAAGAGCGAAGGCCGCGTGTCGCTGCGCGAGTTCGCGCGCGGTGAAGACGACCACGGCCTGAAGGTCGGTGACGAAGTCGAAGTTTACGTCGACCGCGTCGAAAACGCCGACGGCGAAGCGATGCTGTCGCGCGACCGCGCACGCCGCGAAGCCGCCTGGGACAAGCTTGAGAGCGAGTTCGGCGAAGGCAAGCGCGTCGAAGGCGTGATCTTCGGCCGCGTCAAGGGCGGCTTCACCGTCGACCTCGACGGCGCCGTTGCATTCCTCCCCGGCTCGCAGGTCGACATCCGCCCCGTGCGCGACGTCACCCCGCTGATGGACGTGCCGCAGCCCTTCCAGATTCTCAAGATGGACCGTCGCCGTGGCAACATCGTCGTGTCGCGCCGCGCCGTCCTCGAAGAGACCCGCGCCGAACAGCGCAGCGAGCTGATCGACAAGCTGAGCGAAGGCCAGGTCATCGACGGCGTCGTCAAGAACATCACCGACTACGGTGCGTTCGTTGACCTCGGCGGCATCGACGGCCTGCTCCATGTCACCGACATGAGCTACAAGCGCGTCAACCACCCGAGCGAAGTGATCGCCATCGGCGACACCGTGAAGGTGCAGATCATCCGCATCAACAGCGAAACCCAGCGCATCAGCCTCGGCATGAAGCAGCTGGAAAGCGATCCGTGGGAAGGCGCAGGCGTCAAGTACCCGGTCGGTGCGAAGCTGCAGGGCACTGTCACCAACATCACCGAATACGGCGCCTTCGTGGAGCTGGAAGCCGGGATCGAGGGCCTCGTCCACGTTTCGGAAATGTCCTGGACCAAGAAGAACGTCCACCCGGGCAAGATCGTCTCTACCTCGCAGGAAGTCGAAGTGGTCGTCCTCGAAGTCGATTCGGACAAGCGCCGCATCTCGCTCGGCCTGAAGCAGGCTCAGCAGAACCCGTGGGAAGCGTTCGCAGAGCGTCACCCGGTCGGCTCGCAGGTCGAAGGCGAAGTCAAGAACGCGACCGAATTCGGTCTGTTCATCGGCCTGGACGGCGACGTGGACGGCATGGTCCACATGTCGGACATCGCATGGGGCATCTCGGGCGAGGACGCGCTGGCCCTGCACCGCAAGGGCGAGCAGGTTTCGGCCGTGGTTCTCGACGTCGACGTCGAGAAGGAGCGCATCTCGCTCGGCATGAAGCAGCTTGAGCGTGGTGCTCCGGCCGCCGGCGGCGCCTCCTCGGCTGCCGAAGGCAACCTGCGCCGTGGCCAGGTCGTCACCGTCACCGTTCTCGAAGTTCGCGACGGCGGCCTGGAAGTCCAGGCTGGCGACGATGGCGCCACCGGCTTCATCAAGCGTTCGGACCTCGGCCGCGACCGCGACGAGCAGCGCCCCGACCGCTTCCAGGTCGGCCAGAAGCTCGACGCCATGGTCACCGGTTTCGACCGTTCCAAGAAGCCGAACTTCTCGGTCAAGGCCCGCCAGCTGGCCGAAGAGAAGGAAGCAGTGGAGCAGTACGGTTCGTCGGACTCGGGCGCTTCGCTCGGCGACATCCTCGGCGAGGCCCTGAAGGCCCGTTCGTAAGAACGGTCTTCGGCTTCATCGAAGCTGAAACAGTGAAGGCCCGCCCGGAGCGATCCGGGCGGGCTTTTGCTTTTGGGGAACCGCGATGCCCCGCCCGCTTTGTTGCTGCGAGCCGGGCAAGGATCGAAAACCATGCAAGCCACCCCCTTCCTCATGTTCCAGGGCGATGCGCAGGAAGCGCTGATCCTGTGGAAGCGCGCGTTTCCCGATCACATCGAGGTTACGGAGCTGGACCGCCACTCTGGCGGCGAGGCGCAGGGCAAGTTGTCATCCGCCCGCTTCACGCTCGGTGGCACCGAGTGGCGGGTGTTCGACAGCCCGATCCCACACGCCTTCACCTTCACGCCCGCGACCTCGATCTTCATCGATTGCGAGGACGAAGCGCAGCTTCGCCACGCCGCGAAAGTGCTGGGCGCAGGTGGCAAGGTGATGATGCCGCTCGACGCCTACGAGTTCGCACCTCTGTTCACCTGGCTCAGCGATGTGCACGGCGTCAGCTGGCAACTGTCCCTGCCCTTTCCCGAAGGCGCATGAATCCCTAAGTCTCTCCCCGCAAGGAGAGTGCCATGCTCGAAGTCCACCAGTTCCCCTGCCTGTCCGACAATTACGGCTACCTGCTGCACGATCCCGTGAGCCAGGAAACCGTCTGCATCGACACGCCCGACGCCGACGAGTATCTGCGGCAGGCGGGGCGCAAAGGCTGGCAGATCACGCAGATCTGGAACACCCACTGGCATCCCGACCACGCAGGCGGCAACGCGGCGATCAAGGCGGTTACCGGCTGCCGGGTGACCGCTCCGGCAGGCGATGCGGCCAAGATCGAGGCGGTCGATCGCACCGTCGGCCAGGGCGACATGATCACCATCGGCGACCGGCAGGCTTTCGTGATCGACGTCGGCGGCCACACCAACGGCCACGTCGCCTACCACTTGCCCGGATCGCGCATTGCCTTCGTCGGCGACGCGCTGTTCGCGCTCGGCTGCGGGCGCATGTTCGAGGGCAATCCCGAGCAGTTCTGGACCTCGCTCAAGCGCATCAAGGCCTTGCCCGGCGAGACGATGATCTACTGCGCGCACGAGTACACCGCATCGAACGCCCGCTTCGCGCTCCACGCCGATCCCGACAATGCCGACCTCCAGGCCTACGCCGAGGAGATCACGCGCCGCCGAGACAAGGGCCTGCCGACGGTGCCGACCAAGCTGGAGCGGGAACTGCGCACCAACCCTTTCCTGCGGGCCGACGATCCCGCACTCCAGAAGCGCTGGGAGCATTCCGGCGACGCGGTGGCGACGTTCGCGGCGCTGCGCAGTGCGAAGGATTCGTTCTGACCGTGCTGAAAAGCGTTGCCGCCGCGCTCATGACCCTGCCGCTTGCCGCCTCGCCGTCTCTCGCCGCCGAGGTTGTCGTGTCGCCCACACCGCTGCCCGCCTCACATGACCGGCCTCGCGTCTTCCTCGGCGGCAGCATCGAGATGGGCGTCGCGCGGGACTGGCAGGCGGACCTGATCGCCGCGCTCGCCGACGAGCCCGCGATCCTCCTCAACCCGCGCCGCCCGGACTGGGACCCGGCGTGGAAGCCCGTGGCCGATGAGGCGCATTTCCGCCAGCAGGTCGAATGGGAGCTTTCCGCGCTCGACAGCGCGGACGTGATCGTCATGTACCTCGCGCCCGGCACGCAGAGCCCGATCAGCCTGCTCGAACTGGGCCTTCATGGGCGCAGCGGCAAGACTGTGCTGCTGTGCCCGGACGGGTTCTGGCGCAAGGGCAACGTCGACATCACCGCCGAACGCTACGGCATCACCCGGGTCGCGACCTTCGAGGAACTCACCGCCGAAGTCCGCGCCCGGCTGAAGCGCTGGAAACCGAAGTAGCCCCTCAGGTCTCCGGGAAGGAAAGTGTCTTGTTCAGCCGCTCCATCACTTCGTCGAGCGGCTCTACCACGGTGACCGAGCGGCCTTCGCCGAAGCGGATGCGGGTGCCTTCGCTCACTTGCGATACGAAGGTGACTTGCGAGGCGTTGATAGCGGTCGCGGTACGGTCCGCCCCGGTTAGCTTCACGAACATAAGACACCTCTCCTGCTTATTATTGGAGAGCCAGCCTAATGCGGGATCGCCTTTCGCGAAAGAGGGCTTTGCAGCGCCGCCTGCGACACAAGACCTGACGCTGCAGCAACGAATGCGACACGCTTCAGCCATATCCCCGCGCCATGATTTCGCGCTTCGCCCGCCTCGCTCTCGCAACGGCCACCCTCTTCGCCTCTCCTCTCGCACATGCAGAGACGACGCAGGACGAGCAGGCCTGGATCAACCTGACGGCGATGGGGCCGATCTCTGGCGACGTGGTCTATTTCGCCGAGTTCCAGCCGCGCGTGGGCGACGGCATCTCGCGCCTCGATGCCCTGCTGCTGCGCGGAGCGGTGGGAGTGAAGCTGTCCCGATCGGCGACGCTCTATCAGGGATATGCGCATGTCATCACCCCCGTCGACGGCGGACGCGACATCAACGAGGAGCGCAGCTTCCAGCAGTTGAACCTCGCGCTCGGCAAGCCCTTCGGCGGCGAACTGTCGTCACGCACGCGGCTGGAACAGCGCTGGCGTTCCGACGGCAGCGACGTGGGCTGGCGCCTGCGCGAGATGATCCGCTATGAACATCCGCTCAAGGCCGGCAGCGATGCGGTGAACGCGCTGGTCTATGCCGAAGGCTTCGTGGCGTTCAACGATACCGACTGGGGCGCGCGCAGCGGCTTCGACCAGCTGCGCAGCTTCGTCGGTGCGGAAGTGGGCCTGCCCGGTGCCTCGACGCTGGAACTAGGCTATCTCAACCAGACCATCGACCAGACCCGCGGACGCACGCGGATGAACCACGTGGCGTCCGTGACCCTGTTCTACCGGCACTAAATCCTCCCTGTCGCGAAGCGATGGGGAGGTGGCAGCCCGTCACGGGTGACGGAGGGGTTTCTCCCCTCCACCACCCGCTACGCGGGCGGTCCCCCTCCCCATTCCTGCGGAACGGGGAGGATTCTCCGGCGTCAGAACGGCAGGTTGTACAAACGCACCGCGTTGTCCTGCAGCACCTTCTTTCGGGTGGCGTGGTCATAGCCGCCCAGCACGTCCTTCAGGTGCTCCTGCACGCCCGGATAGAGCGAGGTCGGGTGCGGGAAGTCGGTCTCGAACATGACGTTGTCGACGCCGATGATCTCCAGCAGATACTTGGGCGCGATCTTTTCGAACCAGAAGGTGCAGAAGAAGTGGTCGCGGAAGTAGTCCCAGGGCTGCTTCTTGAGCACGTCGCGCTTGACCGGCAGCATTTCGCGAAACTGGTGTTCCAGCGCCTCGACCGCGAAGGGCACCCAGCCCGCACCGCTCTCGATCAAACCGATCTTGAGCTTCGGGTGTCGGTCGAGACGACCCGAAACCATCCAATTGCCGAGCGTCGCCGCGTTGCCGATCGAGAACATCGTCGCCACCACCGACAGCGTCTGCTCGAACTGGAAGCCTTCCCAGGTCAGGGTGTTGGGATCGATCGCCGCATTGAGGTGGAAGTTCAGCGGCATGCCGGTCGCCTCGCACATCTCGAGGAACGGCGTCCAATAATCGTAATTGAAGCTGGGTACGCCCACGCGCTCAGGCGTGTCGGGCAGGACGAAGCCCTTGAGGCCGATGTCGTGGCAGCGCTTCGCTTCGGCTTCCAGAGCCTTCTGGTCCCAGAACGGCAGGTGCGCCATGTTGAAGATGCGCTGGCCAGACGTTTCCTGAAACTCGGCCGAGGCGTCGTTGTAGATCTGGATGACCTTGAGCGCGAGGTCGAGGTCACCCAGGCTCATCAGCGAACCTGCCTGCGTCACGCCCGAATTCTGGAAGCAGATCTGCGCATGAACGCCCATGTCGTCCATCGCCTGCAGGCGCGCCTTGAGTTCGTGCCCGCCGGGATGCGCCTGCTCCAGCTTCGGGAAGGCCAGGCGACCGAGCAGCTTGTTGTTGTCGGCACGGATGACGTTGCCGCCCAGCGTACCGAAGTCACGGTCGCCCACGAACCAGCGGTCGGTGCCGTTGACGCGCTCCACGCGCGGCATCTTGTCCTTCCAGCCGGCCGGCGCGCGGCTGGTGAAGAGGTCCGGCGCCTCGGTGATGTGGGTGTCGGTATCGACGATCTTGATGCCTTCGAACATCGGATCGAGGCCGCCCGACTGCGAGGCATAGTCCACCTCGCGGATCACGCCGCCTTCGGTATATCCTTCCGCCGACCAGTACGTGCGGGCATTTGCCGCCATCTCCTGGGTGTCAGACTCGGCCATCACTCAATCTCCCGAAAAACAATTGCCTCTCATTTCGCAACCGGGCCGGGTTCGCACAATCGCGCAGGGCAACGCCGGGACGATGACTGGCATTGCGGGGCACGAGACGGCGGGATTGCGTCGCTTGTCTCGCTTCCGGCCCTCTTGTTGCGGAGCGGCCGTCCGGGCATTTATTCGTCCGGGAGACGAATATGCCACAATCGCGAACGCTTGACGATATCCGCGTGGACTACGCAGCGCCGGACAACGTGCCGAAGGACCGCGTGGTCGACTTGTCCTTCGCCAACGGCAGCGAGCCCAACGACCTCGTCGATCCCTACGAGCCCTTCGCCTGGCTCAATGGCAAGGATATCCCGCGCCTGCTGTTCAATCCGCCGGTGCGGCACGGCCTGGGCGCGATCTCGGGCAACCAGCGCGGCAACTGGGTGGTCTCGCACTATGCGGACATAGAGCGGGTCTATACCGACAATGCGCACTTCTCGAACGCGGGAACGGCGGAATTCCAGCGCCTGATCGGGGAAACGTTCAAGTCGATCCCCCTCGCCATCGACCCGCCGGACCACCAGAAGTACCGGTTGTACCTGATGCCGTATTTCAGCCCCGCGCGGATCACCCGCGAACTGGAGCCGCGCATCCGCAAGATCGTGGTCGAGATGATCGCCGCCGTCGCCGACAAGGGCGAAGTCGACATGGCCTGGGACTTCGGGCGGGTCTATCCGGTGCGCATCTTCATGGGCCTGATGGGCTTCCCCGAAGAGATGTTCGAGCAGTTTCTCGACTGGGAGTGGGACATCCTGCACTCGGGCGATCTCGCGAAGATGCAGGCGGCGCTGCGCGGCGTGCTCGATTTCCTGCGCGCCTTCATCGCCGAGAAGGAGCGCGAACCGGACGACCATCTTGTCTCGGCGATCGTCCATGGCCGGATCGAAGGCCGCGCGCCGACCGACGACGAGAAGATCGGCATGGTCTGGTTCCTCTGGCTCGGCGGGCTGGACACCGTCGCCGCGACGATCGCGCAGATGTTCCGGCGCATGGCGCTGCAGCCGGAAATCCAGCGAACGATCCGCGCGCGCCCGGAACTCATCAACGGTGCGGTCGAGGAATTCCTGCGCACGCAGCCGATCCTGTCCTCGGCCCGCACCGCGACCCAGGACTTCGAATGGCACGGGGTTCAAGTGAGGAAGGGCGATTCGTTCCAGTGCCTCAACCCGGCGGGGAACTTCGACCCCGCACAATTCGAGGACCCGCGCACCTTCAACCCCGAGCGCAAGGCCAACCGCCACTTCACGTTCGTCGGCGGGGTGCACATCTGCCTCGGCGCGCATCTGGCGCGGCGCGAGCTGCGGGTGCTGCTGGAGGAATGGTTCAACCGCATCCCGGAATTCCGGCCGAAACCCGGGTCGGACACCACGGTGTTCCCGGGCCTGCTCTCGATCCGCAACCTGCCGCTGGTGTGGGATGTGAAGGCCTGACGCCCCTCAGGCCATCCGATAATCCGGCAGCCCGTCGAGCGCGCTGCGCAGGGCCTCGCTCCAACTCGTAGAAACGGACTGGAAGTACGGGTCAGAGGCATCGATCCGCCGTTCGTGCCGGGGCGTGAAGTGATCGCGCTCGATCACCAGCAGGTCCAGCGGCAGCCCGACCGACAGGTTCGCTTTCAGGGTCGAATCGAAAGAGACCGTCAGCAGCTTCACCGCGCTCTCGAAGCTCATGCCGCGCTCGTAGCCACGGATGAGGATCGGGCGACCGTACTTGGTCTCGCCGATCTGGAAGAAGGGCGTGTCGAAGCTCGCCTCGATGAAGTTGCCTTCCGGGTAGATCAGGAACAGCCGGGGCTCCATGCCCTTGATCTGCCCGGCGACGATCATCGAGGCGCTGAAGGTCCCGGCCGCCGCGTTCTGGCCGTTGTCGGCGGCGCGCTCGGCGATGATGTCCTGCAGCAGGTTGCCGACGATCGAGGCGACCTTGAACATCGTCGGCGCTTCCAGCAGGGAATTGTGCCGCTCCGAAGGCGCCTTGTTGCGCTCCTCAAGCTGGCTGATGACCGACTGCGTGGTGGCGAGGTTGCCCGCCGTCATGACCGTGATGATGCGCTCGCCGGGAATCTCCCAGTGGTACATCTTGCGGAAGGTCGAGATGTTATCGACGCCCGAATTGGTGCGCGTGTCGCTCATCAGGACGAGCCCGCGATCGAGCATCATGCCGACACAATAAGTCATGGTACTACGTCAAACCCCGTGCAAACCCGTGCCGCCCGTACCCCACCATATCGCGGGGGTCTAGCTGCCTTGCGTCTGCTGCTGCCCGCCCTGTGCGGACTGCTGCTGCTGCATATCTAACCGATTCTCATCTACCGATAGATGAACGTCCAGTCGGGTTTCCCCCGCCCCCATCGCGATACCGGTGACCGGCGCCGCTTCCGAGTAATCGCACCCGGTGGCGACGCGGATATAGCGCTCGTCCGGGCAGATCTCGTTGGAAACATCGAAGCCGACCCAGCCGAGCCCCGGTACGTGCGCTTCGGCCCAGCCGTGCCCGGCATCCTGCTCGGTGCGATCGTCCATGCGCAGGTAGCCGCCCACGTAGCGCATCGGCACGTCGAGCATCCGCCCGGCGGCGATGAAGATATGCGCATGATCCTGGCACACGCCCTTCCCCGCCGCGAGCGCCTGCTCGGCGGTAGTCTGCGAGTCGGTGGTGCCGGGAACATATTCCACCTGCTCGCCGATCACCCGCGAGAGGGTATGGAGATAGCCCAGCAGGTCCGAGCGATCCGCCTCGATTCCGGCGAGCAGTTGGCGCACTTTCGCGCCCGGCCTTGTCAGCTTGGTCGGCCGCAGGAAGCACCACAGCGGCATCAGCCCGAAATTCTGGCCCACGACCCCGTTGTTGTCGACCGTTCGCACGGTGCCCTCGCATGTCACGACGACCTCCGGCACGCCCGGCTCGATCGAGACGAGGTCGACGTGGTTGTAATGCTGGTCCTCGTAGGACGCCTGAGGCTTTGCGCCTTCCAGCGTCATGCGCCAGTCCAGCACTTCCTGCCCGTGAGTCGATTTCGGCTTGAGGCGCAGGCGCTGCAGGCCATGCGTCACCTTGCCCGCGAAGGCGTAGCGTGTGGTGTGCTTGACGGTCAGGAGCACCCTTTTGCCCTCCTACTCGCTGAAACGGTAATCGGCGGCGATGGCGCTGCTGATCTCTATGGTCGTGCCGATGAAGTCCTGCAGGAATTCGTGCAGGCCGGTTTCGAAGATGTCCTCGATCGACGTCTGATGCAGCTTCGCACCCGCGTTGCGCAGCAGTTCGTGCGCGGGAACTTCCTGCCCGTATTCTTTGGCCAGCCCGGCCATGTTGCTGCGGATCTTGTCGTAGCAGAACACGAGGCTGCGCGGGAACTGGCCGTCCAGAATCAGGAACTTCGCGATGCCGCGCGGATCCATGGAGCCAGCGTTGAGCCACGAATAGGCCCGGTTGCCGGCGACCGAACGCAGCAGCGTGTCCCACTGCACGTTGTCGAGGCTGGAGCCCACCCATGCCGCCGACGGCAGCAGCACGTAATACTTCACGTCCAGGATACGCGCCGTGTTGTCCGCCCGCTCGATGAACGTGCCGATGCGCGAGAAGTTGAACACCTCGTTGCGCAGCATGGTGCCTTCCAGCGCACCGCGCACCAGCGTGCCGGTGCGGCGAATCTGCATGAGCACTTCGCCCAGGTTGGTTTCGCGCACCGGCCGCGAAAGCAATTCACGCAAGTTCATCCAGCCTTCGTTGGTGGTCTCCCAAACGGCGTTGGTCAGGCTGGTGCGGACCACGCGGGCATTGGTACGCGCATTTTCCACCATGGCGAGGACCGAGCCGGGATTGTCCTTATCCCGCAAAAGGAAGTTGAAGACCTGCGGGCCGGTGAACTCGCTATGAGACTCGCAATAGGCCTCGAGCTGACCGGTCGTGGTGAGGACCGATTTCCACTCCTCGTCCTGCGACTGGCGGCTGCCCCGCGTCAGCGCGAGGTGAAAGCCCACGTCGATCAGCCGCGCGGTATTCTCCGCGCGTTCGAGGTAGCGGCTCATCCAGTAGACGCCGTTCGCGCCGCGGCCCAGCATCAGTTCTTGCCCCCGATCATTCCCACCGCGCTCATTCGTCCAGCACCCAGCTGTCCTTGGTGCCGCCCCCTTGCGAGGAATTGACCACCAGCGATCCCTTCTTGAGCGCCACGCGCGTCAGCCCCCCCGGGGTGATGTCGATCCCGTCGGGCGAGACGAGCACGAAAGGCCGCAGATCGACGTGCCGGGGGGCAAGGCCCTCCTTGGTGAAGATCGGCACGGTCGAGAGCGACAACGTGGGCTGGGCGATGTAGTTGCCCGGCTTGGCGCGCAGCTTCTGCTCGAACTCGGCGATCTCCTTCTTCGAGGAGGTCGGACCGATCAGCATGCCGTAGCCACCCGAACCGTGGACTTCCTTGACGACGAGATCGGCGAGGTTGTCGAGCACGTAACCCAGCGAATCCGCTTCCGAACAGCGCCAGGTCGGGACGTTCTGCAGGATCGGTTTCTCGCCGGTGTAGAACTCGACGATCTCGGGCATGTAGCTGTAGATCGCCTTGTCGTCGGCGATGCCGGTGCCCGGTGCATTGGCGATGGTGACGCCGCCCGATCGGTAGACGTCGAAGATGCCCGCCACGCCCAGCACCGAGTTCGGATTGAAGGTCAGCGGATCGAGGTAATCGTCGTCCACCCGGCGATAGATCACGTCGATCGCCTTGTAGCCGGTGGTCGTGCGCATGCACACGCGCCCGTCCATGACACGCAGGTCGCTGCCTTCGACCAGTTCCGCGCCCATCTGGTCGGCGAGGAAAGCGTGCTCGAAATAGGCGGAGTTGTAGATGCCCGGCGTCAGCACCGCCACGACCGGACGCTTGCCGCCCTTGTAGGCCGCCGGAGCGCAGGCCCGCAGGCTGCGGGCGAGGCGGCGCGGGTAATCGGAGACGGGGCGAACCGGAACCTTGGTGAACAGTTCCGGGAACATCGCCATCATCGTCTCGCGGTTCTCCAGCATGTAGGAGACGCCGGAGGGGGTGCGGGCGTTATCCTCCAGCACCATGAAGTCGTCGGGTCCGGTGCGCACGAGATCGATGCCGACGATGTGCGTGTAGACCCCGCCCGGCGGCGTGAAGCCGATCATCTGCGTGAGGAACGCCTCGTTGTTGCGCAGCGCTTCGATTGGCAGGCGGCCGGAGCGAATGATTTCCTGCCTGTGGTACAAGTCCTGCAGGAAGGCGTTGATCGCCCGCACCCGCTGCTCGATCCCGCGCGTCAGCTTGCGCCATTCGCGTGCAGTGATGATGCGGGGGATCATGTCGAAGGGGATCAGGCGCTCCTCGCCCGCGTCATCCCCATAGACGTTGAAGGTGATGCCGATGCGGCGAAAGAAGCGCTCTGCCTCTGCATCCTGTCGCCTGAGCCAGGTGGTATCCTGACCGTCGAACCATTGGCGGAATTCTTCGTAAGCGGGACGAACGGAGCCGTCCGCGTTGAGCATCTCGTCGAAGTTCTTGCTGCCCGCAGTCGCCATTGTGACTCCCTGTTGACCAATTGATGCAACAGGAATCGGGACTTGCCAAGCGCTCTCGCTGCAAGTGCGAAATAAATTTAAGCAGGCAGTGAAAGCGATGAAATCGGAGCGATTCGATCGTTAATGGCCGAACCGCCGTTTCCCAAAAACTTCGTCATTGCGAGCGCAGCGAAGCAATGACGAGGTAGAGGGCTCAGCCCAGCAATCCCCGCGCCGTCAGATCGGCCCGCAGCGACTCTGCCCCATCGAAGTGATGCACCTGCCAGCCCAGCGCACGCGCAGCGGCGATGTTGTCGGCGTTGTCGTCGATGAACAGCATCGCCGCCGGATCATGGCCGAAGCGCCGCGCGGCGAGGTCGAAGATACGCGCATCGGGCTTGAGCAGCTTCTCGTCGCCCGAGACGACGATGTCGCCGAACAGGTCGAACAGCGGCTCACCGGCGCGATACTCGTGCCAGAAGCTGCTCGCGAAGTTGGTGATGGCGTAGAGCGGCACCCCGCGCACGGCCAGTTCGCGCACGATCTCGTGGCTACCGGGGACGTTGCCGGGGATCGTCTCGCCAAAGCGCGTGGCGTAGGCGTCGAGCAGGTCGTCATGACCGGGGAACTCGGCCTTGCGGGCGGCGACCATCTCGGCGAGGTCGCGGCCGCCGTCGTGCTCGACGTGCCAGTCCTGCGTGACGACATTGGTCATGAACCAGTCGAGCCGCTCCGGCTCGGCGATCAGCTTGCCGAACAGCAGGCGCATGTCCCACTCGATCAGCACCTTGCCGACGTCGAAGACGACAGCGTCAATCCTGCGAACTGCAGACATGACAAGACCCCCGCGATCGGCGGGGGCCTCATGCACGCGACGAAACCGTCCGCCTGTTCATCGCCCGCCAGAAAGGCAGGCGGGACAGGATCAGCCCTGGCGGGCCTTGAAGCGGCGGTTGGTCTTGTTGATGACGTAAGTACGGCCGCGACGACGGATCACGCGGTTGTCCCGGTGACGGTCCTTGAGCGACTTCAGGCTGTTGCGAATCTTCATGGTCTATCTCGTCCGTGTCATCGTGGCGGTTACCGACCGCCGGAAATTCGAAGTGGCGCCGTTAGTGGTCCGCTGCGGCAAAGTCAAGCGTTACGGGCCGTTGCGGGCACCCGTGCCTGCGCCTATCTTCGTTCAGGCGCGGGCAAGTTGCGGCCCGCATAAGACAAAACTCGGGCGCGACGCCACCGAATTCGGACCGGAACACCATGAAATTTCTAAAAGGCGCAGGGATTGCCGCAGGGATCGCAGTCTCGCTGCTCGCCTCCTCGGCACAGGCCCAGTATGGCCCCGGCTGGGGCGGCGGTTGGGGACGGCCTGGCTGGGGTGGCTCGATGCTCGATTCGCCGCGCATGCAGACCCGCTCCAGGGATTCGCGCGAAGGCCACGTCGAAGTGAGCCGCTTCGTCTCGCCTGATGCCGCTGCGGTGGCCGAACTCGGCCATGGTCCTGTCTCGGTCGAATCGGAATCGGGCGACGGTGCCTGGGTCGACGCCGGAGCGCGCCGCGCCTATGAGGCCGCGATCATCGATGCGCTGGTCGGCGCCGGGTACGACACGCTGCACCCCGACACGCCTCAGCCGCAGATCACCAAGCTGCGCATCTCCCGCCAGGTCCTCACCCCGGCCGAGGAAAAGCGCAGCCCCGTCAGCGGCACCGCCGCGATGGAAGTGGGCACTTACGGTCAGGCATACGGCCTTGGCATCAACATCGACATGACCAAGCCGCGCTCGGCCCTCGTCTCCACCCGCCTCGATGCGCAGATCGTCGATCGCGCCAGCGGCAAGGTGCTGTGGGAGGGCTATGCCACGATCGCCACCCGCGAAGGCGACGACAAGTGGCCCGACGGCATGATCGCCACCAAGCTGGCAGGCGCCCTGTTCGACAATTTCCCCAAGGCCGACGCAATCGGCCCGGACGGCGTCGGCCGCGCGGGATAAGTCGTGCACCGCCCATCCTTCGACAGGCTCAGGATAAGCGGGGAGAGCACTGGAACTGCACATGCCTGCGCAAGGTTATATAACGTCCGCTCAGGCTGAGCTTGTCGAAGCCCCCTCGGCAGGGCACTGAGGCTGCTTTACAAGGCCCGCGAAGAGGACTTCGAAATCATGCGCACCCTGCCCGCACTGCTTGCCCTCACCGCCGCACTGGCGCTCAATGCCTGCGTCGCGCCGGTCGGCCCCGTCGAAGTCACCCGCTTCCACGCACCCGACATGTCGCGCCTCGGCACTGGCACGATCCGCGTCGAGCCCGCGCCCGGACAGGCCGACAATCTGGAGTTCCGCACTTACGCGGCCGCGGTTGCGCGTGAACTGGCCCGCATCGGCTATACCGAACCGCTTCCCGGACAGGCAGGCAGCGCGCAAGTCGCGTGGTTGACGCTGGAGCGCAACACCTACCAGCCGCAGCGTTCGCGCGGGCCGGTATCGGTCGGCGTCGGCGGCGGGACCGGCGGCTATGGCTCGGGCGTGGGGCTCGGTATCGGCTTCGATCTTTCCGGCAAGCCCAAGGAGCAGGTCGAGACGCGCGTGTTCGTCTCGATCCGTGATCGTAGTGCCGCTCCGACTGCCACCGCACTGTGGGAAGGCCGCGCCGGCTTCGTGGTACGCGGCGATTCGCCGCTCGCCCAGGCGCCGCTCGGCTCGGCGAAAGTTGCCGAAGCGCTGTTCAAGGGGTTCCCGGGACAGTCGGGCGAAACTATTCAGGTGAAATGACCCAGATCCAGATCACCGCCTCGTTCGACTCCGGCAACATCGAAGTCCTCTCCGTCTCCGGGCCGGAGGCGAGTCTCGCGATCCGCAAGGACCACGAATCGGAGTTCTTCCAGTGGTTCCATTTCCGCGTCTCGGGCGCGGCGGGCCGCGAACTGGTGCTGCGCATCACCGGGCTCAACGGCTCGGCTTATCCGATGGGCTGGCCGAACTACGATGCCGTCGTCTCCGAGGACCGCGAATACTGGAGCCGGGCGGAAAGCACCTTCGACGAAAGCCGCGACGGCGGCACCTTGACGATCCGCTACGAACCCGTCGGCGACCTCGCGTGGTTCGCCTACTTCGCGCCCTATTCGATGGAGCGCCACCACGACCTCGTCGCCGCGATCGCCGGGGCGGACGGCGTCGCGCACCGCTCGCTGGGCCTGACGCTCGACGGGCAAGCGATCGACTGCCTCGATATGGGCGACGGGCCGCTGCAGGTCTGGCTCTACGCCCGCCAGCACCCCGGCGAATCGATGGCGGAGTGGTGGATGGAAGGCGCGCTCGACCTGCTCGCCGATCCCGCCAGTTCGGTGGGCCGGGAACTGCGCAAGCGCTGCACCCTGCATGTCGTGCCCAACGCCAACCCCGACGGCTCGCGCCGGGGGCACTTGCGGACCAATGCCGCAGGCGTGAACCTGAACCGCGAATGGGCCGAGCCCACGGCCGAGAAGTCCCCCGAAGTGCTGGCGATCCGTGACGCGATGGACGCAACCGGCGTCGACTTCGCCATGGACGTCCACGGCGACGAGGCGATACCGGCGGTGTTCCTTGCGGGCTTCGAGGGCATCCCCTCGCTCAAGCAGGAGCAGCAGGCGGGCTATACACGCTATGCCGACCTTCTGGAGCGGCGCACGCCCGACTTCCAGACCAAGGTGGGCTACCCGCTCACGCGGCCCGGCAAGGGCAATCTGACGATGTCCACCAACCAACTGGCCGAGCGCTACGGCGCCGTGTCGATGACGCTGGAAATGCCCTTCAAGGACCACGACCCCGCCGCCGACAAGGCGCAGGGCTGGAGCCCGGAACGCTCGGCACAGCTGGGCCGCGACTGCATGGCTGCCCTGCTGGAATGGCTGGTGGAGCGCGAAGCGGGCTGAGTGTCCTTGTCCCGGGCTTGCTCCGGGACCACGCACCGTGAACTGCCGAAATGACGGCGTGTAACGCGGGGGCTTCGACAAGCTCAGCCTGAGCGGGATCGAGATATTCTCTCAAATCCGCTCAGGCTGAGCTTGTCGAAGCCCCCGCCCATTGCACGTACTAAAGACAGCCACTGGTCTCGGAGCAAGTCCGGCACGAAGGCATCCTAGAACGCCGCTCGGCGACGCTCCTCGCGCACAGTGCCGCTCGCCCAGTGCGGCTCGGCGAGTTCGACGCCCAACGCGCCGACGATGGACTGGAGCAGTACCCAGCCCTCCCCCCAATCGCCGCGCGGCTCGTCGGCGATCGGACACGCCCCCCAGTCATTCGCCAGCCGCAGCATCGAGCGCTGCGCCGAACCGTCGAGATCGGCGACGAGGAACGAGGTGAACGGCAGCGGCTGACGCGGACAGGCTCCGAAAGCGGCAAGGCGCGGGTCGGCACCTGGCAGATCCACGTTGGGCGCATCGACGATCAGCGCGCCGATTACCGGGCTCTCAGCCCCAACCGCCTCGAACTCCACCCACCAGGCCAGCGCCAGCGCAGCAATATCGTCGGTCACGATTACCACCGGCCGGTCGGCGCGGCGGATCGCGAGGTTGAGCTTGTTCACCCAGGTATTGCGATGCGGCTCGTCCCACAGGCCTAGCTCCACCACGCGGCAATGCTCGCTCCATTGCGCCCAGCGGCTCATCCAGTGTTTGGGGGTAACCGGGGTGCCGGGCACCAGCAGGATCAGGGGCGCGTCGTGCTCAGGGGAATTGCGAAGGGTTGCCACGGGAATCTCCAGTTGATCGAGGTTCCGCCGGTCGACTCTGTATCCGTCCCGACTGCCCTGGAGATTATCTCAACCACAACGATAGACAATAGGGGATGCGACGATCTGTGTGGTTCCGTCGTCGCACCGGCCCTTCAGGTCAGCCCAGGTTCGCCGGACCGAAAGCATAAGGGAGAAGTTCGGAGAGCCGGGTTTCCAGCACGCCTTCCGCCCCGTCGCACCAGATCACCGGATCTGTCCCGCCCAGTTGCGCGATCTCGTTGATGACCTGCCGGCAGCGCCCGCAAGGCGTCACCTGCGCCCCCTGCCCCGCAGCGCCCGGCGCACCACCGGTGACGGCGAGGGCCTGCAGCTGCGGGCGCTCTCCGCTTGCGAGAATGCCCGCGATGGCCACCGTCTCCGCGCAGAGCGAAAGGCCGTAGCTGGCGTTCTCGACATTGGCGCCGGTCACCACGGTGCCGTCGGCCAGCAACAGGGCAGCACCGACATGGAAGTTGGAATAAGGCGCATAGGCCGATCCCGCGGCCTTGCGGGCAGCGGCCATCAGGGTGTCTCTGGTATCGTTGGTGCCATTGGTCATGGCAGCACGACTACCCAGCGCAGCCCCCCTTGCGCAACCTCGTTGGCAAGCGCGTGGTTCGCCGTCCACATCGTCCAGGGCCGCCCGGCATACCCCGGCTCGAAGCGATCCTGCACCAGCCACAGGTTGCGATCCAGCTTGTGAGCGATGGCATAGCGCGACTGGAACGCGGGAGTGACCTTGAGGATCACCGGCTTGCCCGCATGAGTCTCGACCTGATTCAGGAAGGTCATCAGCTCGCTCTCGACCCGCGCGTCGGAGACCTTGACCGGGCAGTTGTCGGCCAACATGTCGAGTTCGACCGCAGGCGGCAGCAACTTGGCGTCGCGCGGCACGGTGGTGACGAAGTTCGCCGCCTGCGTGCCCGCCGGCTGGCACGGATCGTAGCGGTGGAGTGCGCCGACCTGCATCCCCGCCGCCTTGGCCGCCTCAAAGTTGTCGACGAAAGCGGGATCGCGGGCAAAAGCGCTGGCGCTCGCGTCGATATAGGCGAAGTCGGCGCCGATGGCCTTCAAGGACTTCCAGCTGACTTCACCGTCATCGACGCCGATCTCGACACCCTGCAGCGGGTAGATCGATCGCTCCGGCGTCCAGTGGCGCAAGTGCCACCAACCCCATGCCCCGGCGATCATCGCCAGCAGCAGGAGTGCGCCCAAAGCGCGCCACAACAGCCCCCTGCCGCCAGACGCGGTCTTTCCCTTGCGTGCCACGATGCCCCCTCAGCCGCGGATATGCAGGACGCAGATCAGCGTGAACAGCCGTCGTGCCGTGGGATGGTCGGTCTCGACCTTGCCCTGCAGGCGTTCGAGCAGCAGTTCCGAAGCCTCGTTGTGAATTGCGCGGCGCGCCATGTCGATGGTTTCGATCTCCTGCGCGGTCGCCTTGCGAATCGCCTGGTAATAGCTCTCGCAGATCGCGAAATACTCGCGGATCGGCCGCCGGAATCGGGCAAGGCCAAGCACCAGCGTCTCCAGCGGAGCATTGTCCTCGGCCGTGATCTGCAGCGAAAGGCGCCCGTCCTGTACCGACAACCGCAGGCGATAAGGCCCTTCGTGCCCGGCCTCGGATGAGCGCAAGGGATTGAAGACATTGTCTTCTATGAGATCGAAGATGGCGATGCGCCGCTCCTGTTCGATATCGGCATTGCGCCACAGGATGGTCGCATCGTCGAGTTCGATGTGGGAGATACGCGGGTCGGCCATTACGGCACGCCCTTTACGCGGTAGCGGCATGGGCGGGCAAGTGGGCTTTGGTGCATCGGCAGTCTACGTGGCCGGGGCTTCGACAAGCTCAGCCTGAGCGGTGTCGAGAGCAGGTGTTCAAATCCCGCTCAGGCCCAGCTTGTCGAAGCCCCCACACACATCCACAGCTTGTGGATTAATATCCCTCCCCGCCTGACTTGTCCGCGCCGCCGGGCCGGAGCATTGTCGCGCGCTTATGGTCCAGCCTGTTGCCCTTGCCCGTACCGATGGTGCGGAAGTCCGAACCCTGCCCGCGAACGTCGAGGCGGAAGCCGCGTTCCTCGGCGCGGTCCTCATCGACAACCGCGTGATCGAGGAACTGCAGACCCCGCTCACTCCGCTACATTTCTTCGAGCCTGTCCACGGCCGCCTGTACGAGCGCATCCTGCAGCTGCTGGACCGCAAGGCCGTGGTCACGCCGGTTACCCTGCGCCCCTATTTCGAGGCCGACGAATCGCTGAAGGCACTGGGCGGCGTCGCCTACCTCGCCCGGCTGACGGCAGACGGTCAGGGCCTGCTCGCCCCGCGCGAACTGGCCGAGCAGATCTACGACCTTGCCCTGCTGCGCGAACTCATCTCGGTCGGCCGCAATCTGGTCGAGAGCGCGATGGACACCTCCGAATCGGTCGAACCGATGGAGCAGATCGAACACGCCGAAGCCGCGCTCTACAAGGTGGCCGAAGGCGCCGCGACGCAGAACGAGGCCAAGAGCTTCGGCTCGGCCACCCGCGTCGCGATCCAGGCGATCGAAAAGGCGTTCAATTCGGGCGGTCACATCTCCGGCAAGACCACCGGCCTTACCTCGGTCAACCAGAAGATCGGTGGCCTTCACGATTCCGACCTTATCATCCTTGCCGGACGTCCCGGCATGGGCAAGACCTCGCTGGTCACCAACATCGCCTTCAACACCGCGCAGCGCTACGTCGATGACACCGTGCGCGACGGCATGCCGCACGAGAAGTCGGTCGGCGCGCCGGTAGCCTTCTTCAGCCTTGAAATGAGCGCCGACCAGCTCGCCACACGTATCCTTGCGGAACAGTCCAATATTAGCTCCGAAGCCTTGCGCATGGGCAAGATCAGTCGCGAGGACTTCCAGTCGCTGTCCTTCGCCAGCCAGCGTCTTGCCGAACTGCCGCTCTACATCGACGACAGCCCGGGCCTGACGATCGCCGGCCTGCGCACCAGAGCCCGCCGCCTCAAGCGCCGCCACAACATCGGCCTCGTCATCATCGACTACCTGCAGCTGCTGTCCGGCTCTGGCCGCGCCAACGACAACCGCGTGAACGAAATCTCCGAGATTTCACGCGGGCTCAAGACCCTGGCGAAGGAACTGGGCGTGCCGGTGATCGCGCTCTCGCAGCTGTCCCGTGCGGTGGAACAGCGCGACGACAAGCGCCCGATGTTGTCCGACCTTCGCGAATCGGGCTCGATCGAGCAGGACGCGGACATGGTCTGGTTCGTCTATCGCGAAGACTACTACGTGAAGGCGACCGAACCGAAGTTCCCCAGCGACACCGACGGTCCAGACGTGAAGGACAAGTGGGAGACCTGGCGCGCCAAGATGGAGGAGGTCACGGGCCTCTCCGAACTCATCATCGCCAAGCAGCGCCACGGTGCCACCGGCAAGGTCCGCCTCCGCTTCGAAGCCCGCATCACCAAGTTCTCCGACCTCGCCCCCGACGACATGCGCGCCGCCTTCGAAAGCGACTGACCGCGCAAATCCTCCCTGTCGCGCAGCGATGGGGAGGTGGCAGCGCGAAGCGCTGACGGAAGGGCCTTATCCCCACTCCACCCTAGCTTCGCGGTGGTCCCCCTCCCCGTTGCATCGCAATGGGGAGGATGTCAGAACGAAGGCGCATGACCGAGACCCGCGTTCTCCTCATTGCCGGCGGCTCCGGCTCCATCGGCAGCGCGATTGCCCGCCTGGCTCTGGATCAGGGCTGGAAGGTCGCGCTGCACGGCCGCAGTCCCGAGAAGCTGCAGGACGTCATCGTCGATCTCTCCGACTTCGGTACGATAGACGGCTTCGCGGCCGACATATGGGAGGAGGACGCCGCCGAAGTTCTCATCGCCGAGGTCGCCGAGCAATACGGCCGCATCGACGCGGTGATCGACTGCACCGCGACCGGCCCGCAAGGCATTACCGGCCTGTTCCCCGGCACTTCGCCGGAGGTCTTCGGCGACTTCCTCAAGGTCTCGGTCGGCTGGATCGAGCGGCTCGCCCATGCCAGCTACGAGATGCTGGCGCAGGAAGGCGGCACGCTGATCGCCTTCGTGTCGGATGCGGGCATCTATGCGGCGCCGCGCCAGACGCTGATCGGCGCGGCACGCGCCGGAACCATCGGCTTCATCCGCAACTTCGCCGTCGAGGCCGCGCGCGACGGCATCCGCGCCCACGTCATCTCTCCCAGCTATGTCGAAGGCAGCGAGAGCGCCCTGCGCATGGGTTCCGAGCGCATGGCCAAGGCAGCGCAGCGCGCGGGCCTCGGCCTGCCCACCGCCGACGACATCGCCCCGCTCGCGCTGTTCCTGTGCGGCGACGGCGCGCGGCGGATGACGGGCCAGGTGCTCAGCGTGAACGGCGGCCTGAACGCCTGAAGGATCAGGCTGCCTGCGGCTCCAGTGTCAGGGGCGCAGCGCGTCCGCGCATCATCAGTGCATAGGACACCAGCGCCACGCCCACGCCGACGAACCACGCATAAGTATAGATCACCGACCACATTTCGCCAAAGCCGCCGAACAATCCCGGTGCCGAAACCTTGAGGAAACCCGGCACGTTCGGCGCGATGCCCAGCGCCAGCGCGATCAGCGCGCGCGGGTTCCAGCCATTGCCGTACACGTAGGGTCCGGTCTCGCTGTAGAGGCCCTCGACGTCCAGCTTCGTCTCGCGCACCAGCCAGTAGTCGGCGATCAGGATGCCGGTGATTGGGCCGAGCAGCGCGCCGTAGCCGGTCAGCCAGGTGAAGATGTAGCCTTCGGTGCTGGCCATCAGCTTCCACGGCATGATCACGAGACCGATCACCGCCGTGATCAGCGCCCCGCTGCGATAGGAAATGCGCGAGGGGCTCAACGAGGCGAAGTCGTAGGCCGAGCACACGAGATTCGCCGCGATGTTGCATGACACCGTATCGACCGCAATGACGATCAGGCCGAGCAGCACGAACGGCCCCGACAGCGTGCCCGCCAGCGCCACCGGGTCCCAGATCGCATGGCCATAGATCACCACGGTCGCCGAGGTGGTCATGACGCTGATCAGCGCGATCAGCCCCATCGTTGGCGGCAGGCCGAGGGTCTGGCCGATCATCTGGTCGCGCTGCGTCTTCGCGAAGCGGGTGAAGTCCGGGATGTTGAGCGCCAGCGTCCCCCAGAAGCCGACCATCGCCGTCATCGCCGGAAGCCAGACCGCCCAGAACTGCCCTTCCTTCGCTCCGCCCGGCCCGAAGGCGGAAGGCGCGGAGAAGATCGGCCCGAGCCCGCCTGCCGCATCGATGGCCCACCACAGCAGCCCCACGCAGGCGACGATCTTGAGCGGTGCAGTCCAGGTTTCCAGCCGCCGGATCGTCAGCAGCCCCTTGCGCACGAACAGCAGCTGCACAAGCCAGAACGCCATGAAGGCGAGCAACTGGCCCAGCCCGATCCCGAAGAACGGCAGCGGCGTGCCCCGCAAGTCGGCGCCGAGGAAAATGCCGAGCAGGGTCAGCAGCGCCTCTCCCCCGATCCAGGTCTGGATGCCGTACCAGCCGCAAGCGACGAGCGCCCGGGCCAGCGCAGGCAACCGCGCGCCTACGGTGCCGAAGGAGGCCCGCACCAGCACCGCGAAAGGCACGCCGTAGCGCGTTCCGGAATGCCCGATCAGCAGCATCGGCACAAGGATCACGACATTGCCAAGAACCACCGTCAGCGCCGCCTGCGTCGCCGACATGCCCTGCTCGATCAGCCCCGCCGCCAGCATCCAGGTCGGCACCGCGACCACCATGCCGACCCAGAGCGCCGCAAAGTGCCACCAGCGCCAGTTTCGCTGCGATGCGTCAGTGGGGGCAAGGTCCGCGTTCCAAAGGGTGTTATCCCCTCGCTCGACCCCCGCTGAGTGCGTCTGTGCGTGATCCATACTGGCCCCCACCGATATCCGGAAAGAACGGAGGATGCCGCAGTGCAGCATGGCGTCAAGCCCCTGATGTCACCGCTCTCCGGCAGACGGAGAAGCACGCTCAGATCGCGCGGCGCATGTATCTTGCATCCGGCCCATAGCTCGCGAGCTTGCGCCGCAGGACGTCGTCGGCCGTCACCACGGCGAAGCCCTGCCGCTGCCAGAAAGCCATGGTATCGTTGACCGAAACGAGCGCGAGGTCCCTGCCGCCCGATGCGCGCAGGTACTCGACGAGTCGCCGGACTGCAGGCCCCGCATGTCCCTGCCCCCGCACCTCTGGATGCAGCGCGAGGTCATGGAGGTAAAACGCCTCACGCTCTGGCGGCAGCACGCCCAGCAGGCTGTCCAGCGGGGGGATGGCGCCCAGCGGCCAGGGATAGGCCACGAGATACCCCTTCACTTCTTCCGCCGCCGGATCCGCCAGCACCGAGCACCCCGCGGCGAACAGCGCGAACCGCTCCTCGAAACAGGCGCGCGCCTCGAAATGATCCGGGAAAGCCGCCCGCGCGACCGCCACGACGCCGTCGATATCCTCCTCGCGCATAGGGCGCCAGCGCAACGGGCTCACAGGCTGCGCAGCCATGCCGCGATCCGCTCCAGCGCCTCGTCGAGAACGTGATCAGGCTTGGTGAAGCACAGCCGCACGATATGGCTGGGGGCATCATGCCCTTCCTCGCCGACATCGTACAAAGCGCTGACCGGCACCGTCGCCACGCCCGCCTCGCGCAGTGCCCGCTCGCTGAACTCGCGGTCGGCGAGGGCAATGCCCGAAGCGGCGAGGTCCACGCAGAGGAACCACGTCGCTGCGTTAGGTAGAACGACCAGCCCCGCCGCTTCCAGTCCCGCCCTCAGGCGCTCCCGGGACGCTGCCCAGTCGGCATGCAGCGCGCCCAGAATGTCCGCCCGGCCGAGCCCTTCGGCGACGGCCCATTGCAGCGGCACCGCCGTCGTGAAAGTGAGGAACTGGTGCGCCCGCCCGAGCGCCGTGCCGAGTTCCCCCTTCGCCGCCATCCAGCCGATCTTCCAGCCGGTAAGGCCGAAGATCTTGCCTGCCGAACCGATCTTCACGACCCGCTCCGCCATGCCTTCGCAGGCCATCAGCGAGCGATGCGCCTTGCCGTCGAAGCGCACCTGCTCCCATACCTCGTCGCAGATGGCGACCAGATCGTGCGCCACACAGAACCGCGCGATCATGGCAAGCTCCTCGGCGCTCGCTACCGTCCCGGCGGGATTGAGCGGATCGTTGAGCATGATCGCGCGTGTCCCGGGTGTCACCGCCGCCTCCAGCGCTGCCGGGTCGTAGCGGAAATGCGGCGGCTGCAGCGGCACCGAGACCGGGATGCCCCCGGCCCGCCGCACCATCGGCGCATAAGCGTCATAGGCCGGCTGGAACAGGATCACTTCGTCCCCCTCTGACACCAGCGCGAGCACGGCGGCGGCGATGGCTTCGGTCGCACCGGAGGTGACGACGACCTCGGACGGCGCCAGCGACAGCCCCTGCGTGCGTGCATAATGCGCGCAGACCGCCTCGCGCAGCGCGGGAAGCCCGACGCTGGGCGGATACTGGTTCGACTTTTCGTGCAGAGCGCGCGCCGCCGCTTCCAGCAGGGGCGCCGGGGGCGGGCCATCGGGAAAGCCCTGCCCGAGATTGATCGCGCCGGTTTCCCGCGCCAGCGCCGACATCCGCTCGAACACCGTCGTGCCCATTTCGGCGTAGACGGGATGGATGCGGGGTCTCGTCTTCATCGCGGGATCTGCTCCGATACGGCGGGATGCTCTTTGCCGGCTCGGCCGATAGCGCCGCCTTTCGCAAAATGCACGTCGCCCGGCGCGCTTTGTCGAGAAGGCCGCGATGACGGGGCCTATCCCCGACATGTCCAGAAGGGGAAAAGGCACGCATGTCCTACGAGTTGAACCGCAGGCTGGCCGCGCGCCGCGCACCGCTGCCGACAGACGCCGGGATCGATGCGGTGACCGCCGACATCATTCGCGGCGCCTTCGAGACGGTCTGCTTCGAGAGCGCCACATATCTGGGCCGGGCGGCAAGCTCGCCGATCATCAATCAGTCGAACGAGCGCAATGCCGCGATCGTCGATGCGCATGGTCGCCTCGCGATGGGGGCGGTGGGCACGCCGCACCTTACCTTCGTGAACCAGATGGCAACGCGCTGGGGCCTGATGAACCAGGAACGCTACGACTGGGGGCCGGGCGACGTATTCCTCGCCAACGACCCCGACCATGGCGGCGGCCACTTGCCGGACTACTGCGTCTACGGGCCGGTCTACGACGAGAATGACCAGCTCGTCTGCATCCAGACCCTGCAGGCGCATCAGGGCGATACCGGCGGCAAGGACCCCGGCGGCTTCTCCCTCGACGCCACCGACCTGTTCACCGAAGGCGTGATCTATCCCTGCCTCAAGCTGGTCCACCGGGGGACGCTGCGCCGCGATGTGTTCGACACCGTGGTGCGCAACAACCGCTTCCCGAGCTTCGGTGGCGATATCGCGGCGATGATCGGCGGTGTCCAGCACGCAGTCGGGATGCTCGACAGGCTCGTCGCGCGTTGGGGGGGACAGGTCATCCGCGCGGCGATCAACCAGTCCATCGCCCAGACCGAGCGGCGCGTGCGCGACGAAGTCTCGAAGTGGCCGGACGGGGCCTATGAGGCGATGGTGTTCATCGACCATGACACCGCCGGCACCAAGGACGTGAAAGTTCACGTCACCTGCACCATCGCCGGCGACCAGCTGACCGTCGACCTCACCGGCACCGACGACCGCCCCGAACTCGTCGGCGTCTGGAATACCTTCGCCAATACCCGCAGCTACGTGATGTGCCAGGTCGTCGCCGCGATGGACCCGACGATCGTGAAGAACGAGGGCTATTTCGACGCCGTGGAGATCATCGTGCCCGAGGGCTGCATCGCCCAGCCTCCGCCGAACAAGCCTGCCGCGCTGGGTTCATTCCACCCGGCCTGCGAGATCACCGAGGCGGTGTGCATCGCCCTCTCCCACGTCGCGCCGGAGCGGTCACAGCCGCAACTCTACAAGATCGGCATGCCCAACATGGTGGTAGGCTTCGACGACGACGGCGCGATGTGGATGGATCAGGGGGTGGACTGCCGCTCGATGGACGTCTCGGCGGTCGCGGGCCTCGACGGCTGGGGGTCGTGCCCCAGCGCATTGGGCAGCCTGATCCTGTCCGAGGCGGAGGACGCGGAAAGCCGCTTTCCCATCCTCAACATCAGCCGCGAGATGACCACCGATGGAGGCGGTGCCGGACAATGGCGCGGCGCGCCCGGATCGCTCAACGTCAAGCAGGTGCTCAAGCCGACCTCGGCGATGGCATGGATGGTCTCGGCCGAGCATCCCCTGAGCGGCCTGTGCGGCGGAGACGACGCGATCCCCTACACCAACCGTTTCGAAGTCGGCTCCGCGAACGAGCGCGCCATCCTCCACACCGCGCAGGAGCTTCTGCCCGAAGGTGCGGTGATCGCCTACCAGCACGGCGGCGGCGGCGGCTTCGGCCCGGCCCTGAAGCGCGATCCCGAAGCCGTGAAGGAGGATGTCCTCGACGAGTACGTCAGCCTCGAGGCCGCGCGCGCCAGATACGGCGTGGTGCTGACGGGACGCCTCGACGACTACACGCTGGCTGTGGACCGGGAGGCGACCGAAGCACTGCGGGCGCGCATGGCAGAGCATGTCGCAGCGAATGCCTGAGATGCTCCGGGGCATGAACCACACTTCCATGTCGTAGCATGACGCCGGCCAGGTCCCCCCGAATGCAGAAGGGGGAGCAGAGAGGACAATCGATGAATTACAGGGTCGGTATCGACATCGGCGGCACGTTCACCGACTTCGCGCTCCTGAAGGAGGACGAGGTCATCCTCCACAAGAACCTTTCCACTCCGCAGGACCGTTCGCTCGGCGTCATGGAAGGTCTGGGCCGGCTGGCGGACAAGGGGGGCCTCGCCCTGCCCGATTTCCTCGCCCGCTGCGAGGCGATCGTTCACGGCACCACCGTCGCCGACAATACCCTCATCGAGATGAACGGCGCCCTCACCGGCCTCATCACCACCGAGGGATTCCGCGACGAGATCGAATATCGCCGGGGCTACAAGGAAGACATCTGGGACGTCCGCCTCGCGCCGCCCCGGCAGATCACGCCGCGCCGCCGCCGCCTTACCGTGCCCGAGCGGGTGCTCCACGACGGGACCGTCCACAAGCCGCTCGACGAGGAAGCCCTGCGCGATGCCTGTCGCAAGCTGCGCCTCCAGAACGTCGAGGCGGTGGCGATCAGCTTTCTGTTCTCCTTCGTGAACCCCGAGCACGAGCGCCGCGCGCACGAGATCGTCCGGGAGGAGATCCAGGACGCCTACATCTGCGCCAGCCACGAAGTCCTGCCTCGCGCGCCGGAGTACGACCGCACCTCCACCACCGTGGTCAACGCCTACGTCGGCCCCCGCGTGACGGGCTATCTTGAAAAGCTGGTCCGGCGGCTGGTGGAAGGCGGCTATCGCAGGCAGCTCATGGTCATGCAGGCGTCCGGCGGGGTGATGACGCGCGACTACATCGCGGGCGCGCCGATCCGTGTTCTCGCCTCCGGTCCGGCGGGCGGCGTCGTCGGCTCGGCCCATTGCGGCGTGGCCAAGGGCTGCCCCAACCTGCTGTGCGTCGACATGGGCGGCACAAGCTACGACATGTCGCTGGTAATCGACGGCAAGGCACCGGCCGAGGCCGGCTGGAACATGCATCACCGCTATCTCGTCGGCGTGCCGATGGTGAAGGTGGAGACCCTGGGCGCAGGCGGCGGCTCCATCTGCCACGTAAACGCCGGCGCGCTGCAGGTCGGCCCGCGCTCTGCCGGCTCGGAGCCCGGCCCGATCTGCTACGGCCGTGGTGGTACGGAGCCTACCGTCACCGACGCCCTCGTCATGCTGGGTATCCTGTCCACCGAGGAGGGCTTTGCGGGCGGCAGTTTCACCCTTTCGCGCGATGGCGTGGCCGAAGCCTTTCGAGCCATGGCGCGGCAACTGGGCCACGGAGACGACGAAAAGGGCGCAGAACGGGCCGCCTTCGACTGCTGGCGCGTCGTCAATGCCGTCATGACACAGGGCGTGCGCCGCACCACCGCAGGCAAGGGCATCGACCCGCGCGACCTCGCCATGCTCGCCTATGGCGGCAACGGCCCCGCCTTCGCCGCGATCCAGGCCGAGGAACTCGGCATCGAGCGCGTGCTTGTCCCCAAGGCATCGCCGACCTTCTCGGCCCTCGGCACCCTCGTCGCCAACCCGGCCATCGACGAGGAACGCGCCTACATCGCCTCCGCGGGCGCGCTGGACGTGGCGCGCATCCGCGACTTGTGGAGCGTTCTCTGCAAGCGTGTCCGCGATCACTTCGCCGCCGCATCGTTCGAAACGGGCAGAATCCGGGCAAGCTACCAGCTCAACATGCGCTATCCCGGCCAGAATTTCTCGCTCTCGATCCCGTTCGAGGCGGATGCCCCACTCGGTGATCTCGGCTTCATCGCGCAGGACTTCGCAGCCCGCGCGATCAGCCTGTTCAATGCGCGTCACATGGCCGAATACGGCCATGTCCGCGCGAACGAGGTGCCGGAAGTATCCGGCGTGCGCCTCAGCGCCCATGTCGAGACGCCATGCCCGAAAGCCGCCGGGGGCTTCACACCGAGCGGCGAGATCCCCGAACCTGCGCGCCATCGCCGCGCCAATCTGGGCCGGGGTTTCATGCAGGTTCCCGTCCACCTCGGTCGCGCCCTGTCGCCCGGCATGGAGATCCCCGGCCCGGCCATCGTCGAGGAGACCTTCACCACCATCGTCGTCTATCCCGGCTGGACCGCGCAAGTCGATGCCGCCGGAGACTATCAGCTCATACGCACCTGATCGGCCGCCCCGACCATGGGCGCCCATCGCGCATGCCCGGCCCCTTTCCCCAGCCAGCCCCCCGCCTCCCTTTCGCGCGTCCCGTCCATGCGATACGAAATATGCGAGTGAATCGCGAAAGGGTGATTGGGGACCGCGTTGAACAGCCTGAGCCGATTTACCGAGCGCCTGCCCTTCCTGCCCGACCGGCCGCTGATCCGTTACGCGGTAACGGTTATCCTATGCGTCTTCGCCTTCTGGCTGCGTTGGGCTCTCGATGCGGCGTTCCCGCCGGGCTATCCGTTCCTGACGTTCTTCCCCGCGGTCATCCTCAGCTCGTTCCTGTTCGGACCGCGACCGGGCGTGGTCGCCGCCGTGCTATGCGGGCTGTTCGCATGGTATGTCTTCATCCCACCCCGGACGGCCTTCGCATTCGACCACGGCACCCTGACGGCGATGCTGTTCTATACCGGCGTCGTGGTGGTCGATATCGCCCTCGTCCACTTCATGCAGGCCGCCAATGCCCGCCTCCATCACGCCCGCGAGGAAGTCCGGGCGCTTGCCGAAGAGCGCCGCCAACTGGCCGAGCGCGCCGAGTTGCTGTTCCAGGAAATGCAGCACCGGGTCGGCAACAACCTGCAGATGGTGGGCGCCGTCCTCTCCCTGCAGATGCGCGCCCTGACCGAGCCCGTGGCCCGGCGCGCGCTGTCCGACGCCGCGTCGCGCCTGCAGGTGATCGGCAACATCCAGCGCCAACTCTATCACCAGGACGGTCGCCTCGTCGCGCTCGACCGCTTCCTCGGCGAAGTCTGCGCCAAGACCATGGCATCCAGCGCCCGTGTCGGGATCGCCTGCTCGGTGGAAGCGCAGGGCGGCATAACCCTGCGTCCCGACAGCGCCGTCCCCGTCGCGCTGATCGTGACCGAAGCGATCGCCAACGCCCTCGAACACGGCTTTCCCGATCGCGAAAGCGGCACGATCACCGTCCGCCTCGCTCGCGTCGAGGAGGGCGTGACACTCCAGGTGGAGGATGACGGCCGCGGGCTGCCCCCCGGTTTCGACCCTGTCGCGACGCAGTCGATCGGGCTGCGCATATCCCGCATTCTCAGTCAGCAGTTGGAAGGCCGGATTGCACTGGAGAACCACGTGGACGGCACGCGAATGACGCTGGAATTGCCGCTTTCGCGCCTTGCAGAGACCGCCTGAAGGCACTGTGGGCGCTCATCGCCGCGGATATCGCGCCGAAACGACGCTAGTCCTCCCCTCGCCAGCTTGTGATTCATCGCCATGCGCCTACATTGGAGCGCGAAAGGACGGATTCCCGCAAAATGAACGACGACCAGCCCAACGGCAACCCATGGGTCAAGAGCCTGCTCGTATGGGGCGGCATCTTCCTCGCGCTCCTGATGGTGGTCTCGATGTTCGGATCGCGCGCCACGACCGGCCCGGCGATTCCGTACTCCGATTTCCGCAGCAAGGTGGCTGAAGGCAGCGTCGCCTCGGTCGAGATTTCCGAAGACCGCATCGACGGAAAGCTCAAGAATGGAGACAGTTTTTCGACCGTCCCCGTTCCCAACGACCAGACCCTGACCGACCTGCTCCAGCGCAACGACGTCAAGTATTCGGGCAAGGAAGCCGAACAGGGCAGCCTGCTGCTCTACATCCTTGCGCAGACCCTGCCGTTCCTGCTGATCGTCGGCATCGCCTTCTTCGCGCTGCGCCAGGTTCAGAAGGGCGGCGGTTCGGGCGCGATGGGCTTCGGCAAGTCCAAGGCCAAGATGCTCACCGAGCGTTCGGGCCGCGTCACTTTCGACGACGTCGCCGGCATCGACGAAGCGCGGGAGGAACTGGAGGAAATCGTCGAGTTCCTGCGCGATCCCACCCGCTTCTCGAAGCTCGGCGGCCAGATCCCCAAGGGCGCGCTGCTGGTCGGTTCGCCCGGCACCGGCAAGACCCTGCTCGCCCGCGCCATCGCGGGTGAAGCGGGCGTGCCGTTCTTCACGATCTCGGGCTCCGACTTCGTCGAGATGTTCGTCGGCGTCGGTGCCAGCCGCGTGCGCGACATGTTCGAGCAGGCCAAGAAGAACGCGCCGTGCATCGTCTTCATCGACGAAATCGACGCCGTTGGCCGTCACCGTGGCCACGGCCTCGGCAATTCGAACGACGAGCGCGAGCAGACGCTCAACCAGCTCCTCGTCGAGATGGACGGCTTCGAGGCCAACGAAGGCATCATCATCATCGCGGCGACCAACCGCCCCGACGTGCTCGACCCCGCGCTGCTTCGTCCGGGCCGCTTCGACCGTCAGGTGGTCGTGCCCGTTCCCGACATCGAGGGCCGTGAGAAGATCCTTGCCGTGCACATGAAGAAGGTGCCGCTCGCCCCCGACGTGAACCCGCGCGTGATCGCGCGCGGCACGCCGGGCTTCTCCGGCGCCGACCTCGCCAACCTCGTCAACGAGGCCGCCCTGCTCGCCGCGCGCCGCAACAAGCGCCTCGTCGCCATGCAGGAATTCGAAGACGCCAAGGACAAGGTCATGATGGGCGCGGAACGCCGCTCCATGGTCATGACCGAGGACGAGAAGAAGATGACCGCCTATCACGAGGCGGGCCATGCGATCGTCTCGCTGAACGAGGCGGCTTCCGACCCGATCCACAAGGCCACGATCATCCCGCGCGGCCGTGCGTTGGGCATGGTCATGCGTCTGCCGGAGCGGGACAGCTACTCGTACCACCGCGACAAGATGCTCGCGAACCTGTCGGTGGCGATGGGCGGCCGCGTGGCGGAAGAACTGATCTTCGGCTACGACAAGGTCTCGTCGGGCGCCTCTTCGGACATCCAGTATGCCACCAGCCTGGCGCGCTCGATGGTCACCAAGTGGGGCATGTCGGACAAGCTCGGCCCGATCCAGTACGAGGACAGCCAGGAAGGCTACCTCGGCATGGGCGGCACCCAGCGTACCATGGGCTCCAGCGAGACCAACCAGCTGATCGACAGCGAAATCCGCGCTCTGGTCGATAACGCCCACGCACGCGCCACGCAGATCCTCAAGGATCAGAACGCGGCGCTGGAAACTCTGGCCCAGGCCATGCTGGAATACGAGACGCTCTCTGGCGACGAGATCAAGCAGCTTCTCGAAGGCGGTCAGATCGACCGCCCCTCGGAGCCGCGCGGTCCTTCGGCGGCGCGTCCGCTCTCAGGTTCGGCCATCCCCAAGGCTGGGCGCCGCTTCACTGGTACGGCGCCGCAGGGCGCCTGAGCGAAAGACACGGGTTCTCCCCCAAGGAGAATGCAGGAGGGGCGTCAGACGCGAGTCTGACGCCTCTTTGCGTTTGTCGTAGGGTCGAAGTTCGGATCAAGTGTAGTATCGCCATGCTGGACGGTCGCGAAATGCGAGGACGCTATGACCCAGGTCGAAATATATGACGGCGAAGGCGACGAATTGCTCTTCACGGGACGGTTCGATTTCCTGCCTCGCGTCGGCGAATCCATCGCCAAGGATACGGACGATTACTTCCATTATTACGAAGTCATCGACGTGTGGCACCGCGAAGAGCCCGAAACCGGCAGGTTTCAGACGTGTCTCGCAATCAAAATCGTCGACTGAGCCCGCTCCCGAGCAGCCTTACATACTCGTCTGCGCCATGATCAGCGTAAAGAACACCCCGAGCGCCATGGCGGCGAAGACCAGCAGCACCGCCGTTCGCCACAGGCCGCCGAACCGCCCAACGCCGTAAGCCCCGCGCAACTGGCGATACATGTGCAACGGCGGGGTGAGGATCAGCAGTGCAATCAGACCTTCCGCTCCCAAAGTGCTGACGATCATGCCCACGATCGCCAGCAGTGTCATGAAGCACAGTGAATAGGTCACGAAGACGGTGTGATCGTAGAGGTGGAAGCGGCGGCTGAACGGAAACAGCAGCCACAGGAACGGCACCGAGATCGGGATGAGCGCCCAGCTGTACTTGTAGGCGTAAGTCTGGAGCTTGTAGCTCGCGAGATCGGGGTTGGAGCGGAACTTCTTGATCGCCTTGTCGAGCGCGGGAATATCGCTGACCTTGCGATATGGGTCCATCTTCAGATCCACGCCCTCGGCCTTGAGGTCGCGCAAAGTCTCGAGTGCTGCACGCCGCCCCTTCAGCTGGGATTGGAAGCTCTCGGTCGGCTGGCCCTTTGCCGCTGCAGCCTGCAGCTTGCCTTGGATCCCAGCCATCTCGCCTTCGAGCCGTTTGATGTTGCTCTCGATACCCTGGGCATCCACCGTCTGCGCGGCAGGCTCCTCGTGCCCTTCGGTTGCGTGAAAGACGGCGAACATGAGGAAGACGCAGAACAGGAACAGCGCGATCGGCGAAACGTAGCTGGCACGGCGCCCGTCGACATATTCCCGGGTCAGGCGCCCCGGCCGCCAGGCCAGCAGCGGGAGCGTCCGCCAGATCTTCCCCTCGAAATGGAAAACGCCATGAAGCAGGTCGTGGAAGAACGCTCCGAGCGTGCGGTGGACATGCGCCGCCTGCCCGCAGGCATGACAATGCGAACCGATGAGATGAGTTCCGCAGTTCAGGCAGTCCGCTTCGTGCGTATGGCCCGCCATATCCTGCCCATGCCTATCACCTTGCCCCGTGGCGTACTCCGCTTCAGCGGCAGATGCCAAGGCGGTCCCCTGCCCCAACTCTGCCAATCCTTCACCGATCCCGCTCATGTTCGCCCCCGTTTGACGCCGCAAAATCTATGTCGCGATCGGAATTCACGCAATGAGAGTGCGCGTGAGGAGGCTTGATGCGCCGCGTAACCCGCTCAGCGCTGGCCCAGCTTCTTCTCGATCGCTCCCCAGAGCCGCGCGAAGGCCTGCGCTGCCGTGCTCTGCGGTGCCAGCGCACCAACAGGCTGGCGCTGGACCGCGCATTGTTCAACCGCACTGGCATAAGGGATGGCCGGCCAGTTCGGATTCGTCTCGTGCGCCTGCCTGTGCAGCGCCCGCCGCATGTCGAGCATCGACAGCACCGGCAGGATCGGCGGATGCCGCTTGGTGTTTCCGGCGATTTCCCGCACCACCAGGTCGAAGGCCCGCGAAGACAGCGGCGATGGCGGCAATGGCACGATCACGAGATCCGCCGCGCGCACGACTTGCGCCGACAATTCATTCATGACTGGCGGGCAATCGAGGATGATCCGCGGATAGTCGGCCGAAAGCTCCTCGGTCAGCTTTGCCAGCCGCTTGCGCTTGCCGATCTTCACCAATTGCGCATCGAGCGCACGGATCGATTCATCGGCCGGAAGCACGTCCAGCCCCTCGAAAGCCGTATGCTGGATCAGCCGCGCAGCGGGGCGTTCACGCGCGAACACTTCTTCGGCCAGCTGCGCTTCCTGCGGTTCCAGACCATAGAGAAACGCCGAACCGCCGGCGGCATCGAGGTCCCACAGCAGGGTCCGATGCCCCGTCTGCACCGCGGAACACCATGCCAGATTGGCGGAAAACGTCGTCTTCCCGACGCCGCCCTTGACGCTGTAGATGGCGATCGTGGCGCCCTTGCCCTCGGCAACTGGTTCCAAGGGGGCTTCGGACGCACGAAGGGGACCGGCCCTCTTGGGCGGTCCCCCGGTCAATCCGATGATACGTGGCAATTTCGATTTCGCGGACACAACCGCATCGTTGCCTGCCGCCCCATCACAGTCAAGCGGCAGTCAACGCTTACGATCAGCCGTCGTAATCGCCGCCCAGCGACGTGTTGCGGGTCGGAGCCGACGCAGTGATGCGCAGGGCCTCGGCCGACTGGCTGAGCGAGCCGATGTCGTCCATCTCGTCGTCGTCGTCCGGCAGCACGCGCTGCATAGAGGTAACGAGGGTTTCCTTGAGGTTGTTGGGCGTAACGGTCTGCTCGGCAATTTCGCGCAGGGCCACGACCGGGTTCTTGTCACGATCGCGATCGATGGTGAGTTCTGCGCCGCCCGAAATCTCACGCGCACGCTGCGCGGCGAGAAGGACGAGGTCGAAGCGGTTGGGGATCTTGTCGACGCAATCTTCGACAGTAACGCGCGCCATGGGCACTCCCGGTAAAGAATCTATGGGATCGGAAAGGCTGCCAGTTAGGGCCGGAGGCGGGGAAAGTCAAGGAAATGGGCTCACCTCATCCGCGGCCGGCAGGCCACCTTGAGCTGAGTGTCGTCGGCGGGGGCTTCGACAGGCTCAGCCTGAGCGGGATTAAAGACCCGCTCTCAACACTGCTCAGGCTGAGCCTGTCGAAGCCCCATCGCCAAACGCTACCCCCGCGTGAAGCTCAACGCCAGCCTCGCCAGTTCGGGGAAGGCCTCGGCCCGCTCCTTCGCCTGGGCGTTGGAAGCGGTGCCCCGGATCACACGGCCCTTGATGCCGTGGAAGATCGCAGCAAGGCGGAAGAAGTTGAACGCCATGTAGTAGCGATAATCGGGCAGATCATCGCGGCCGGTGCGGTGACAGTAGGCGGCGACGTAGTCTTCTTCGCTCGGGATGCCCAATGCGGCGATGTCCGCGCCGCCCAGCCCCGCCACGATGTGCGGCGGCATGTGGTACATCATTGCGTTGTACGCGAAGTCCGCCAGTGGATGACCCAGCGTCGAAAGCTCCCAGTCCAGCACCGCCAGCACGCGCGGCTCGGTGGGATGGAAGATCATGTTGTCGATGCGGAAGTCGCCGTGGATCACGCTGGAGGCGCCGTCGTCCGCCGGCATGTTCGTTTCGAGCCACGCGATCACCGCATCCATGTCCGCGTCGCGGCCGGCAGCCTCGTCCTCGAAATACTGCTTCGACCAGCGGCCAACCTGCCGGGCGAAGTAATTGCCCGGTCTACCGTAATCGCCAAGGCCGATCGCCTCGGGGTCGTAGGAATGGAGCTGCGCCATCGTGGCGTTCATCGCATCGAACAGCGCCGCACGCTCCGCGTTCGAGACGCCGGGGACGGTCGCATCCCAGAAGATGCGGCCTTCCACCATCTCCATGACGTAGAACCAGGTGCCGATGACGCCGTCGTCCTCGCACAGCCCATAGACCCGCGCCACCGGGAAGCCCGCGCCGTGGAGCGCGGAAAGCACCTTGGCCTCGCGCTCAACCGCGTGAGCGCCCTTGAGCAATTGGCCCGGCGGCTTGCGCCGCAGCACGTAGCTGCGCGAAGGCGTCACCAGCTTGTAGGTGGGGTTGGACTGCCCGCCCTTAAACTGCTCGACGCTCAGCGGTCCGGCGAAGCCTACGACATTGGCTTTCAGCCATGCGGTCAGCACCGCCTCGTCGAAGGCGTAGCCCTCGCGCACGGCGGTCGTGCCCGAGTTGGCTTCGGCGACGTCGGTCATGCCGGTTCGGCTTCCTTGGCCAGAGCCTCCCGCGCCTTGCGCCAGTCGCGGCGGATCTTCTTGGCGAGGCTCCACTTGTGGACTTCGGTGGGGCCATCATAGATGCGGAAGGCGCGGACTTCGCGGAACACCTGCTCGACGATCGTGCGTTCGGTGACGCCGGTTCCGCCCATGACCTGCACGCAGTTGTCGGCGATCTTCATCAGTGCCTCGGAGACCGAGACCTTTGCCATCGAGCTTTCCACCGTGCCGAGCGAGCCGGTGTCCAGCACCGAAGCGCACCAGTCGATCATCAGTTCGCACTGCTTGATGAGGATGGCGTTCTCGGCCAGCATGAAGCCGACGCCTTCGTGCTCGATCAGCTGCTTGCCGAACGCCATGCGGCGGCAGGCATAGTCGCTGGCGATCTCGTGGGCGCGGATGCAGCAGCCCAGCCAGCGCATGCAGTGCGAGAGGCGCGCAGGCGACAAGCGGATCTGCGCGTACTTGAAGCCCTCGCCCGGGTCGCCCAGCATGTGTTCGGCGGGGACGCGCAGGTTGTCGATCGTCAACGTGGCGTGGCCGCCGGGCATCGAGCTGTCGATAGTGTTCGGCACCTCGTCGATGCGGATGGCGTCGTCCGGCAGGTCCACCAGGAACATGCAGGCACCGCCCTTGGTGTCCTCTTCCGCCGAAGCGGCCATGACGATGCCCACCATCGCGCCCTGTGCGCCGGTGATGAAGGTCTTGCGGCCATCGATGACCCAGTGGTTGCCGTCCTTGCGGCAGGTGGTCTTCATCATCGACGGATCGGAACCGGCGCCGCCCCATTCGGCGGGCTCGGTCATAAAGAAAGCGGAGCGGCCCTTGCCCTCGACCAGCGGCTTGAGGAAGCGCTCTTTCAGTTCGGGCGAGCCGACGTGGCCGATGAGGTACATGTTGCCCTCGTCGGGCGCCATGGTGTTGCAGGCCAGCGGGCCGAGCGGCGATAGGCCCGACTTGATGAGCACAACCGCCGTCTCGCGCTGCGTCAGATGCGAGCCATCGGCGCGGATGTGCGGGGTGAGCACGCCCGCCTCACGGGCCAGACCGCGCAGCTCCATCAGCAGTTCGTCGGTGGGCGCGCCGTGGTGATCGCGGCGCGGGTCCTTTTCGTAAGGGACGACCACGTCGCGGACGAAAGCCTCGACCTTGTCGGCCATGTCGAGGGCGTATTGGGAAATCTCGGCCATCACTGCAGCACCCTGATCGGATCGGAGCCGTCCCAGTCGCGGGCGGCATCCTTCATCATCTGAAACAGACCTTCGGTGCCCGAATGCGGCTGAAGGTATTCGATTACGTGGCCGGGGCCCTGGCCGGGATCGACATAGATCACCTCGCCATCGGCACCCACCTTGCCCTCGACGATCACCTCGGCGCCCGCTTCGGCGCAGGCCTTGCGGGCCTCGGCGATCGATTCGACGAAGACGCACACATGGTGCAGGCTATCGCGCACCGCATACTCGCCCGAATAGAGCGAGGGGGCATCGGAATCGGTCTTGATAAGCTCGATCTGGATGTCCCCCCAGTAGCCGATGGCCATGGTGAACGTGGCGTCGGTGGGCTGGCCCTTGTACTTCATGTCGTCGAGCCGCACGTCGTTGAGGACGAAGAACGGGCCGACGCCGACCGTTTCGATCCAGTATTTCATGGTCGCATCGAAATCGGTCGGGAAATAGGCGAGTTGGATCACGTCGCCCAGCCGCTTGAGCGGGCCGGGCTTCACGACGGTTTGGGTGGCCTCTCCGGTCATTCGCTTATCCTTTTGTCTTCGTCATCCCCGCGCAGGCGGGAATGACGGCGGAAGTTCATCCGAACAGGTCCTCGGGCGCCTCGATCAGACCCTTAAGCGTCTGCAGGAACTGCGCGCCCGCAGCCCCATCGATGGCGCGGTGGTCGACCGAGAGGGTGAAGGAGATGCGGGTTTCGAACGCCACGTCGCCGTCATCCGTCTCCACCGGCTGGCGCAGCGCCGCGCCGACGGCGAGGATCGCGCCCTGCGGCGGGTTGATGATCGCATCGAAGTTCTCGATCCCGAACATGCCGAGGTTGGAGACGGAGAAGGTGCCGCCGTCCATATCGTCCATGCTGAGCTTGCCGGCCTGCGCCTTGTCGATCAGGCGGCGGGTTTCCACCGCGATCTGGTCGATCCGCATCAGGTTGGCCTGACGCACCACCGGGGTGACGAGGCCCTTGGGACTGGCGACCGCGATCGAAACGTCGGCGTGCGGGAAGCGGTGAATTTCCTGACCGTGGACCTGCACGTTGACGTCCGGGTGCTTCGCCAGCGCCATGGCCGAAGCCTTGACGATCCAGTCGTTCACCGAAGCCTTGCTGCCCAGCACGACGTTCGCGGTCTTGCGCATCGCGATCAGCGCATCGGCGCTGGCCGACATGCGCAGATAGAAGTGCGGAAGCTCCTGCTTCGCCTGGGTGAGCCGCTGAGCGACGACCTTGCGGACGCGGTCGAAAGGCACGACTTCGGGGCGGTTCTCACCGGCCACGAATTCAGGCGTGCCGATGCCGCCGGCCGACGCCTTCGGCGCAGGCACGAGCGCCAGCACATCGGCCTTGGAGATACGGCCGCGCGGTCCGGTGCCGGTCAGGCCCTGCAGCGAGAGGCCGTGCAGCGCGGCGATACGGCGGGCGAGCGGCGAGGCGAGGACCTTGAGGTCGTCCGCCTCGACGGGAACCGTGCCCTTGAGCGAGGGAGCGCCCTCGCCGCGCAGCGCCTTCACCACGTCCTGATGGGTGATGCGACCGCCACGGCCCGAACCCTCGATACCGGCGATATCGACGCCCTCTTCTTCCGCGAGGCGCAGGGCCTCGGGGCTGATCGGGCGGTTGGTGTCGATCTTGATGCGCTGCTTTTCAGGAGCCGGCGCAGCAGCGGCAGCCGGAGCGGACTCCTGGGTCTTAGTCTTCTCGGCGCCCCCCTTACCTGCACCTTGGGCGATGCCGCCTTCGGCCGGCTTGAAATCGGCCACGAAGGCATCGATCTCGGCGTCCGAGTGCGAACCCTCGTCGAACACCGCCAGCAGCGCGCCGACGGGTTCCTCGCCCGCGCCGCCGCCCACGATGATGCGGCGGACGGTGGCTTCGTATTCGGCCTCGACCTCATTGGTGATCTTGGCGGTTTCGATCAGGCACAGCGTCTGGCCGCGCTTGAAGGTTTCACCCTCCTTCACCATCCATTCGGCGATCGTGCCTTCGGTCATTTCGATGCCCCACTTGGGCATCGTGAATGCGCGGATGCGACTCATGTCAGCGCTCCCCTCAACGGTATTCGAGCGTCTTGCGCACGGCAGCGGCGACCTTGGCCGGGCTCGGCAGGTAGGCGCTTTCCAGTTCGCGGGCGAACGGGACCGGCGTGTGCGGCGGGGTCACCATCTCGATCGGCGCCTTGAGGCTGGCGAAAGCCTTCTGGGCGACGAGCGCGGAGATGTCGGTGGCCAGCGAGCAGCGCGGCGGGGCTTCGTCCACCACGACGAGGCGGCCGGTCACTTCGACCGAGTCGAGGATCGCTTCCTCGTCCAGCGGCGAGGTGGTGCGAAGGTCGATCACGTCGCAGCCGATGCCGTCCTGCGCCAGATCGTCCGCAGCCGTCTCGGCGTAGCGCACCATCATGCCGCTGGCGACGATGGTCACGTCCTGCCCAGCACGGGCAAGGCGGGCGTGGCCGAAGGGGATGCAGAAATCCGGATCCTCGTTCACTTCGCCGCTCATCGCGTAGAGGAACTTGTGTTCGAGGAACACGACCGGATCGTCATCGCGGATCGCCTGACGCAGCAGGCCGCAGGCGTCTTCCGGGGTGGTCGGCATGACCACCTTGATGCCGGGCATGTTGGTGACGAACTGGCTGATCATCTGGCTGTGCTGCGCGGCGGCGTTGTAGCCCGCGCCCACCGGCATGCGGATCACCGCCGGGCAGACCGACTTGCCGCCGAACATGTAGCGGAACTTGGCGATCTGGTTCCAGAGCTGGTCCATGCACACGCCGATGAAGTCGGCGAACATGATCTCTGCCACCGGGCGCTTGCCGGCAAGGGCAAGGCCGCCCGCCGCGCCCATGATGGCGCTTTCGCTGATCGGGGTGTCGATCACGCGGTTGGGACCGAACGCCTCGTAGAAGCCGGTCGAGGTGGACCAGATGCCACCGATCGCTTCGGGGCCGCCGGCCGTGCCGTTGCCGCCGACGACGTCCTCGCCCAGCACGACGACACGTTCGTCACGCTGCATTTCCTGGAAGATCGTGTTGCGGATGGCATCGCGATACATCATTTTTGCCATGGGTCTCGCTCCTGCCGTCAGTAGCTGATGTAGACGTTTTCGAGGACGTTCTCGGGCTGCGGGCGCGGTGCGGCGCGCGAAGCCTGGACGGCATCCTCGATGGCCTTGAGGGATTCGGTGTCGATCGTGTCGAGATCCACGTCTTCCAGCAGCTTGGCGCCGGTGACGCTGGCGCGGAAGATCTTGAGGCAATCACGCTCGGCACGCAGGCGATCGAGTTCGCCGTCGCCGCGATAGCGCTGCGGATCGCCTTCGAAGTGGCCGAAGAAACGCTCGGTATCGAATTCCACGGCGGCCGGGCCATTACCGGGGGTGCGGACATATTCCAGCACTTCGCGGAAGGTGTCGTAGACGGCGAAGAAATCGGTGCCGTCACCGCGCCATACCTTCATGCCGAACGCTTCGGCGCGGCTGGCGATGTCCTTGGTGGTGCCCACCGCGTAATCGACGCCGGTATGCTCGGAATAGTGGTTGTTCTCGAAGACGAAGATCGCGGGTGCGTTGGTCACGACCGCAAGGTTCATCGCCTCGAACGTGGTGCCCTGGTTGCAGGCGCCGTCGCCCGAGAAGGCGATCGAGACGGCCAGCTTGCCGTTTTCGTCCGGACCATCGATCTTGTTGGAGATCGCCGCGCCCACCGCGATCGGCGCGCCGGCGCCGACGATACCGTTGGCGCCGAGCATGCCCTTGTTGATGTCGGCGATGTGCATCGATCCGCCCTTGCCGTTGCAAAGGCCTTCCTGGCTGCCCCAGATTTCCTTCATCATACCGTCAAGGTCGCAACCCTTGGCCAGACAGTGGCCATGGCCGCGGTGGGTCGAGACGATCTTGTCACGCTCGGTCAGGTGCTCGCACACGCCGACGGCGACGGCTTCCTGGCCGCAGTAGAGGTGGGTGAAGCCCGCGATCTCGCCGGTCTGGATCTCCTCGTGGAGCCGTTCCTCGAATTCGCGGATCAGCTTCATCTGCCGATAGGCGCGCGTCAGCGCCTCGCGGTTCAGCTGCATCAGGGATTCCTCTCGTTGATGGTGTGAATTTCTGAGTGGGAACGCGGGGGCTTCGACAGGCTCAGCCTGAGCGGGAAGGAGAGCGAATTGCCCATCCCACTTCGCTCATGCTGAGCCTGCCGAAGCATGGATTCCCACGCGAGGTTAGCTGCAAGCTGCGAAGTCACAGCCCCAGCACCGACTTGGCGATGATGGTGCTCTGCACTTCGTTGGTGCCGCCGAAGATGGTCCACGCGCGGCTGTTGAGATAGCGCGCCGAGGCGACCTGTGCGGCCTTGGAATGGACGGCAGCCGGAGCATTGTCGCCATAGAGCGGGCGCGCGGTTTCCAGCTGGAGGCCGGCGGGGCCGTAGAGGTCCACAGCCAGAAGATCGATCTCCTGCCGCAGGTTGGACGCCAGCAGCTTGGTCAGCGAGGTCTGCGGCCCGGCCTTGCGGCCCTTGGCGATCTCCGAGATGATCTTCAGCTCGATCATCTCCAGCGCATTGACCGAGAGACGGGCCCTGGCCACGCGGCGGCGCCAGTCGGCCTGATCGGCGAGCGCGCCGCCCCTGCCATCGCTTTCCCCCTTCGCATCCGCTTCGATCTGGTCGAGATCGTAGCCGAGCTTGGGCGCATGGCAAGAACCACCGCGCTCGTTTTCGAGCAGGAACTTGGCGATCGTCCAGCCATCGCCCTCACCGCCGACGAGGTTCTCGGCCGGGACCAGCACGTCCTCTAGGAACACCTGGTTGACCTCATGGTCACCGGCGTTCGTCAGGATCGGCCGTACCGAGACGCCGGGCGTGTCGAGGTCGATCAGCAGGAACGAGATGCCGGCCTGCTTCTTCACCTCGGTGTTGGTGCGCACCAGCGTGAACATGCGGTTGGCATGGTGCGCGTGGGTCGTCCAGATTTTGGAACCGTTCACGCGGTAATGATCGCCCTCGCGCACCGCGCGGGTCTTGAGGCTGGCAAGGTCGGACCCCGCGCCCGGCTCGGAGAAGCCCTGGCACCAGTAATCCTCGCCCGAGAGGATGCGCGGCAGAACCTGCGCCTTCTGCGCATCGGTGCCGAAGTTGTAGATCACCGGGGCGAGCAGCTTGAGGCCCAGCACCGTCAGATTGGGCGCGCCGGCAGCGGCGCATTCCTTTTCGAACAGGTAGCGCTGCAGCGGCGTCCAGCCGGTGCCGCCATGCTCGGCGGGCCACTGGTAACCCAGCCAGCCCTGCTTGTTCAGCACCGCGTTCCAGGCCTGACCGATCTCCGGCTCGACGAAGACCGACGGCGTCGCCGCCGCGCCTGCCTTGACATCGGCAGGCAGGTTATCGCGCAGGAAGGTGCGCACCTCGTCGCGGAAGGCGGCGTCTTGAGGGGAAAGTTCGATATCCATCAGCGTTCCAGAATAGTGACCGCGGAGACGCCCGGAGCGCCGTAGACGTGGCTGTATGCCGTCTTCGGCGCATTGGGCACCTGACGGCCGCCGCCGTCTCCCCGCAGTTGCACGACGTTTTCGTAGACCTGGCGCAGACCCGATGCGCCGATCGGCTCGCCACAGGCGAGGCAGCCACCATCCGTGTTGACCGGCAGCGCGCCGTTGATCTCGGTGCGCCCCTCGGCCAGCCACTGCTCCTGCTCGCCATCGGCGCAGAAGCCGTTCTCGGCCATGTGCATCAGTTCGGCGCCCGCTTCGGTGTCCTGAAGCTGGGCGACGTCGATGTCGCCCGGGCCGATCCCGGCAAGACGATAGGCATCGGCCGAGGCGATGCGCGAGGCGGTTCCGCGTGGGCCGGTGTCGTCGGCCACCACGTCCACCGAAGGCGCGAAGACCTCGAAGCTGCTGGGCGGACGGGTGCGCATGGTCGCGGCCTTGAGCCGGATCAGCGGCTTGCCCAGTTCACGCGCCTTCTTCTCGCTCGCGAGGATCAGCGCCACGCCGCCCTCAGCGGGCGAGCAGAACATGTACTTGGTATAAGGATCGCTCACCAGCGGCGCTTCGAGGATTTCCTCCAGCGACACCGGCTGACGGCGCCAGGCATGCGGCGCGTGTACCGCGTTGCGGAATGCCTTTTCCGACACCATGCCCAGAGTCTTCTGCGAGATGCCGAACAGGCTCATGTAGCGCATGATCTTGGCGGCGAAGAACTGCGTGGTGACCATCTGGCCGACTTCGCCGTACCAGTCCGGCAGGTTGTATTCGCTCGGCAGCGCGTTGAAAGCGCCGCGCGGATGCTTGTCGAAGCCGACCGCAAGGCCAAGATCGAACTCGCCCGACTTGATCGCCATCTGCGCGCTGAATAGCGCCGATCCACCCGCCGCGCAGCCGTTGCGCACGTTGATGAACTGAACGCCGGTCAGACCGAGCCGATCGACCATCGTGTCCGGGTTCCCGGCCGCGTCAGAGCTGCCGTAGGCGAACTGGATCTGCGGCCACTCCACGCCCGCGTCGGCCAGCGCCTCGCGCACGGCATAGACGCCCTGATCGACGCCGGACAGGCCATCGGTCCGCCCGAAGCGGTGAATGCCGATCCCGACGATGCACACGTCGCCGCTCATGCTGCGTCTCCTGCGGGTACGTAAGCGGGGATATAGGGACTGTCCGGGTCCTGGGGATCAAGCAGCGAGGGCGCGAAACGTACTGCCATGCCCACCCTCACGTCCTCGAACGCGACATCGTTCAGCCTCGCCTCGACGATCACCTGCCCCGGCAGTTCGACATAGGCGACAACCCAGGGCGCGAAGGCCTCCGGTCCGGCATAAGGCGGGGTCTTCGGGCGGAAGCGCTGCACGGTGTAGGACCACAAGGTCCCCTCGCTCGAAAGCGGCAGCGGCTCGTAGGTTGGTACGGTGGGACAGGGGAAGACGATGCGCCCGGTTTCCCGGTCCTTCCCGCCGATCAGGCGCGGCTGCGCCTCTTCGGTGAACAGGCCTTCGGCTATCGCTTTCATCTCGCTCCCGATCCTCAAACTTTGGGCCGGTATTGAAGATCCGGCCATGGATTCGGTTTAAGCGCGTCCCCGCGGCATTTGTGACTCACCAAAACGATAGGATAGCCATTGCGCTAGTTCGTGCGACTTCGAGGGCGACTGGGACAACCCTGCGCCGGGAGAGACGAATTATGGCCAAGCAGTGGGACTACATCATCGTCGGCGCAGGCAGCGCGGGCTGCGTCATGGCGGAGCGACTGAGCGCCGACGGCCGCTCGCAGGTGCTGGTGCTGGAAGCGGGCGGCGAGAACGACAGCTTCTGGGTCACGCTGCCCAAGGGCGTCGCCAAGCTGGTCAAGAAGCCCGAGCACATGTGGGCCTACCACGTCGCCCAGCCCCGCGATCCCGGCGCCAATGACAAGGGCGCGGGCGAAGTCTGGATTCGCGGCAAGGGCCTTGGCGGCTCGTCCTCCATCAACGGCATGATCTGGAGCCGCGGCGAGCCCGCCGACTACGACGCCTGGGAGCGCGAGGCGGGAGCGGCCGGCTGGAACGGCACCAGCATGACTGCGGCATTCCTCGAACTGGAAGACCACAAGGCCGGTCCCGCCCCCATGCGCGGCAGTGGCGGCCTCGTCCGCGTCGACCCGGCCTGTTACACCTACCCCCTCGCCGAACGCATGATCGAAGCAGGCGAGGCGCAAGGCCTGAAGCGGGTGGACGACCTCAACGGCACCCCCGGCCCGCGCGTCGGCTATTACAGCCACAACATACGCAAGGGTAAGCGCGACTCCTCGGCGCGGACTTATCTGGCGGTGGCGCGCAAGCGGCCCAACGTAACCGTCGTCACCGGCGCCATGGCGGATCGTATCGTGTTCGACGGCACCCGCGCGATTGCACTGGAAGCCACGGTGGGCGGCAAGCCCGAACGCTTCGCCCTGACGGCGGGCGGGGAGATCGTGGTGAGTGCGGGCGCGATGGAAAGCCCCCTGCTCCTCCAGCGTTCCGGCATCGGTGACGCCACGCGGCTGGCGGCGGCGGGCATCCCGCTCGTCACGCATTCGCCGGACGTCGGCGAAAAGATGATCGAGCACCTGTCGATCTCGATGCCTTTCCGGCTCGACCACGGCAAGGGAACCAACAAAAGCTTCTTCGGCATCGGCGCTGCCTTCGCCATGCTGCGCTATCTGCTGCGCGGCGACGGCGTTCTGGCAACCGGCCCGTTCGAGGTCGGCGCCTTCTGCAACGTCGCCCACCCCGACGGGCGCACCGATGCGCAATTCTACCTTGGTGGCTACACCTTCGAGGTCAGTGACAGCAAGGATCCGGTGCCGCTCGACAGGATCGACCCCAAGCCCGGCGTCACCATCTACGGCCAGCTCCTGCGCCTCACAAGCGAGAGCAGCGTGCGCGCGACCGGCACCAAGGCAAGCGATGCGCCGGATATCCTGCACAATTTTCTCAGCACCGAGCACGATCGCAAATCCGCGATCGCCCTTGTCCGGGCCATGCGCGAGTACGTCCATGCCGGACCTCTGGCGAATATGGTCGGTGAGGAACTGGTGCCCGGCGCGGAAGTGGAAAGCGACGAAGACATCCTCGCCATGTTCCGCCGCCTGTCCAGCTGCGGCCTCCACGCCATCCGCTCCTGCCGCATGGGCTCCGATCCGGAGGCCGTCGTCGATCCACGCTTGCGGGTGAACGGTGTTCAGGGGGTGCGCGTGGCCGATTGCTCGGTGATGCCGTGGCACGTCACTGGAAATACCAATGCTCCGGCCATGGCTGTAGGCCTGCGCGGAGCGAAACTGATGCTGGAGGATCGCCGGGCCATTGGCATCGGCTGATCTGCAGGGCCTTCAAAGGTGGCGACGATCGCGCGAAGCGATACGTCGCCCGATCCCTCGCGGCCTAGAACCCCACCGAATTGAGTATCCAAGAACGTAGCGGGGCAAAAAGCGCCGCAAAGGCGGCAAAGATCACCAGAAGCTTGAATAGCAAGGCAGTATGCATCTTGCGTTCCATCGACATCCCTCTCTTTATGTTGTGAGCCGAGTGTAACAAGAAAAACGGCTTGGGAAAGAGGGTAACGCGAGGCGTGCGGGCAATGCTTGGCCCGCACCAGCAATCTGCAGCTATTTCAAAAAGCTACGTCAGTTCTGAAGCGAGATGTAACCGAGCTGGGCCGCCTTGAAGACGGTCTGGCTCCGGTTCACCGCGTTCAGTTTGGTCGCGGCATTGTGGATATGGAACCGCACCGTCGCGCGGCTGCGCGACATGATCATGCTGATCTCCAGATCGGTCTTGCCGATGGCCGCCCAGCGCAGGCACTCCACCTCGCGCTTGGAGAGACGGGATTCGGGCGGCAGCGCCTGGGTCGAACCCATGACCTGCACATACGTCGCGATGAACGTGCGCGCGTAAAGGCCAAGCGCGTCCGAATAGCGCGCGAAATCTTCCGACAAGTCCGTCTTGTCACGGTCCAGCGGGTTGAAACTGACCGCACCGATCTGGCCGAAAGGCAGATGCACCGGCACGCCGATCGCCGCGCGGGTCAATGCGCGGGTCTCGAAATTGCCGATGTCGATGGAGGACAGGTAGGCATTCGGCTCGAGGGTACGGAAACCTTCCGCGTTGGCCCAGAACGGCTGGCTTTCAAATCGGCACGCGGTCGTCAGCGGGCTGTCGAGAGCAATGCGCGAGTTGCGCCACCACACACGATCGTCGTCACCCCAGCCGAAGACTTCGGTGGCAAGGAGGTTGCCGTCGGCGTCGACAGGCGTGCGCTTGTCGGCGATGTCATGCGCGGGAGCCGCCCGCATGCCGCATTCCATGGCGATGCGATGCAGGGCCTCGGCTGCTGGGCGGATGCCTTCGGGCGACGTCACGCGGACGGCGTCGATGTTTTCCTGTGACAGAAGTTGCATTGATGTCCTCTCGAGCCCTTCCTTAGCCCGCGGAATCGGGGGGCACAATTGCTTGAAGCGCCGAATTACCGCGTTTTTATGACTAGCCTTTTGCCCAGCGGTAACAGGGCCGCGGCTGGTGATAGAAACCCGGGATCAAGCGGGACGTCCTTTCGGAAGTGCCCGATGGGGAGAGAATTGTGAATTTCGACCTCAGCGAAGACGAGGAAATGCTCAAGGCCCTGACCGAGCGCTTCGTTACCGACCATTACGACCACGACAGCCGCCGCGCTTTTCTGGCGGAGCCTGCCGGCTTTTCAAGCGCCAACTGGGAACTGCTTGGCGAACTCGGCCTGATCGCCGCGCCCTTCCCGGAGGACATGGGCGGCCTCGGCCTCGACGCGACGGGCATTGCCACGGTTTTCGAGGCGCTTGGCCGCGGGCTGGTCGTAGAGCCGCTTGCCGAATCGATAGTGATGGCGGGAAGACTCTTTGCGACGACGGCGCCCGAATCGCTTCGCGGCGAATGGCTGGAAGACCTGCTGACCGGCACCAGGCGCCTTGCCCTCGCTCATGCCGAAGCGCGCGCGCGCGACGGTCTGGACTGGGTGGAAACGACCGTAGTCGCCGAGGGCGACGGCTGGAAGCTGACGGGCTCCAAGCCGTACTGCGTCGCCGGCGGCGGAGCGCACGGCTATATCGTTTCGGCACGCATGTCCGGTAAGCCCGGCGACAAGGCCGGCATCGCCCTGTTCCTCGTGCCCAGGGCAAGCGCCGGAGTGGCGACCCGTGACTGGCACATGGCGGACGGCAGCGTGGCCTCTTCGCTGGAACTGACCGGCGTGGCAGTCCCCGCCGACCACAAGCTGAGCGACGACGGGCTCGCCGCCATAGCCGCGACCAGCGACCTCGCCGCCCTCGCCCGCAGCGCCGAGGCGCTGGGGATCATGGAGCGGATATTCGCCGAAACCATCGATTATCTGCGCACGCGCGACCAGTTCGGGGCCGCGCTGGGCTCGTTTCAGGCGATCCAGCACCGCATGGTCGCCCAGTACGCAGCGATCGAGCAGAGCCGCGCCCTTCTCAACCTCGCGCTCGTGTCATGGGGAAGCGACCAGTTCGCGAATGCCGTCCATGGCGCGCGGGCCTACATCGCCGATGCTTCGGTGACGCTGGGGCATGAGATGATCCAGTTCCATGGCGGCATGGGCGTAACCGATGAACTCGCCATCGGCGGCGGACACAAGCGCCTGCTGGTGCTCTCGCGCTGGCCCGAAGGACCGCTGGCAGCGCTCGACCGCTACGCCGGGCTGCTGAACTGACGTAACCACAACCTGACGAAAGGGGGCGTCACCGGCGACGGCGGCGCCCCTCCTTTTTGCGGGTATTCAGCCTACCGCGAGCCGGACGGGCTTTTCCATTTCCAGCCGGTTGCGACCCTTGGCCTTGGCCACGAACAGCGCCATCTCGGCACGCTCGATCGTGGAATCGAGGCTGGTGCCGACGCGGGCGACGCTGGCGCTGGCGGTCATTGCGAAGCTGCCGTCGCCGATCGCCTGCTTGAGCTCGGCCAGCGTCGTCACCACGCGGCGGCAGATCCCTTCCGCCTCGGCCGCCGTGACACGCGGCAGGATCACGGCGAACCGCTCCGACCCGATGCGCGATATGATGTCCTCGGTCCGCAACAGTTCGCGCAGGAGATCGGCGAAGACGGTCAGCACCTCGTCACCGACGTTCTGGCCGTACTGCATGTTGATCGTGCGGAAGAAATCGATGCTGAACAGGGCGAGGCAGCCCTCCATTCCCGCATCGAGCATGTGCTCCAGCATCGAGATGAACGCAGTACGATTGGTGAGCCCCGTCAGCGGATCGGTATAGGTCGCGGTGAACAGCCGTTCGCTGAGCGAGCGCAGTTCATCGACGTTGCGCATGACGCCAAGCACGCCATAAGGTGCCCCGTCGTGTCGCAAAAGCGCCCGCAGGCGCAGTTCAAACCAGCGCTTGCGGTCGTCACGGGTCAGGGCCGGAAACTCGATCCAGTCGAGATCCTCCCCCGCCATCGCGCGGGCGTGGGCCTTGGATATCTGCTGCTTGGCCTCGGGCGCAACGAGGTCCAGGAGATGCGGGCCGACCAGCACCCCTCCATCGGTGCGCGCAGGCCCGTCCATCCGCACGAGATCGCGGTGGCCGAGTTCGGCGATGCCCGGTGTGGCGTGGACGATGAATCCCTTGGGATCGGTCTTGAGGATCACGTCGGTCGAACTCTCGGCCAGCATCCCGTAGAGGACCGAGCTTTCCTGAAATGTGAAGTTCATGCCCATGCCGACTACGTCCCGGTGCCTGCCTCGACCTGTCCTTCAGCGACCCTCTTGGCCGCCGCGAATCTGCGCCTGGAGATTTGAGTAAAACACTCCGCAGATAAAATTAATATCATTAACCATAGATATTTCATTAACTATGCTGTAATTTAGTTCTATTAGTTAATAGAACTAACTTCACGAATTTCTTAAAATTCTGTTTACCACTTAAAGGTGCCGTGGAAAATACGAAATTCTGCCGATGCAGATTGGCTGCGCCACGCTTCGAATTCAGCAGATCAACGATGACCAGAGATGAAGCAGCAGAGCGCCGCTTTACAGTTCGATCATGATACGGACCTTGTCCGGCGTCGTTTCCACTGCCGCCGCGATCTGGTCCCGGCAGCGGGAGATGAGGTCGGTCAGGCCTGGCACCGTGCGACTAGGCCGCAATTCCGCGGCCTCGACCCCAAGCGCTTCGGCGATCGCGTCCAGACGCTCCTCGATCGGGCGGGCACGTCCCTGCTCCCAGGCCCACACGGTCGGCTTGGACACGCCGAGGCGACTGGCCAGTTCGCCCTGCGTCAGCCCGCGCAGCTTGCGCAGGCGATGAAGCCGCTCCCCCAGGCTCTCGCCGCCGATCGCACCCGGACCCATCGGTGCAGGCGCGGCACCCAGCCCGAGTTCGGTCTGCACGGCGCTGCGAAGCTGCGCCGCCCGCAAGGTCGCGCTGGGTATCGGCGCATCGAAGGCGCAACCATAGAGCGAGCCGCTGGCCCAGATGACCCGCGCGCGCGCGTGCGGCGCTTCCGGCAGATCGAGGTCCAGCACTTCGCCTATCTCGAGTTCGACCTTGCTTTCCAGAAGCACGCCGGTTTCGGAGAAATTGTGCAGCACCACCTTCATGTGCTCGCCCGACTCCAGCGCCCCTTGCGTCTCCAGCAACAGGCGTCGACGCTCCGCACGCGGGCGACCGTTTGCTTCAGGCGCTTCAAAATGGGCCGCAATGGGCATCAGTCCACCTCCATGTGTGAGGCAAACGTCCACAAGTTAGGTTAAGATTCGGTTAGAGCCGGAGCTAATGAAGCACCGAAGTCATGCGTAATTTCCTGCGAACCGCTTTGCAAAAGCGGCAATCCGGCCAGCGTAAAGCTCCCCTTACCCCCCTCAAAGCCATTATGGCTGGCATCCGACGACCATCGCGCCCATTTGCGCCACACCATGACCGCGAATCCCCCCAAGACGCCCCGCGTGGGCAAGGTGCATCTCGTGGGTGCAGGCCCCGGCGACCCGGACCTGCTGACCCTGCGCGCCGCGCGCCTGCTGATGAGCGCTTCGCTGATCGTGCATGACGGCCTCGTCGACCCCGCGATCCTGGCGATGGCGCGGCCTACGGCGAAGCTGATCTCGGTCGCCAAGGCCCGCTCGCGCCACACCATGAAGCAGGAGGAGATCAACGCCCTCCTCGTGCGCGAGGCGCTGGCCGGCAATGACGTCGTGCGCCTCAAGGGCGGCGATCCCTTCGTGTTCGGTCGCGGCGGCGAAGAGGCCGAGGCCTGCCGCGCGGCTGGCGTGGCGGTAGAGGTCGTGCCCGGCATCTCCTCGGCGCTGGGCGCATCGGCGGCAGCGCAGATCCCGCTGACCCACCGCGACCATGCCTCGATCGTCAGCTTCGTGGCGGGCCAGTGCAAGGGCCTGTCCGAACAGGACTGGTCGGGCCTTGCGGGCACGGGACGCACGCTGGTGATCTTCATGGGGATCGCCACGGCCGCGCAGATCTCCGAAAAGCTGATCGCCGACGGCCTGGCGCCCGACGTGCCCGTCGCAATTATCGAGAAGGCGACCCGCTCCGACATGCGAGTCCTGCGCTCTGCGCTGGCCGGTCTTGCGCATCTTGTCGAAAGTCAGAAGGTGCAAAGCCCCGCGCTTATCGTTATCGGCTCGGTCGCTGCCGACGCCCCTGACTCGGATGGGGACTCGGCGGACAACACCATTCGCGCCCTGGCGCTGGAGGCAATGCAGTGAAAATCCTGACGGGCAACGACCTGAAAAGCGGCGCCGTCGTGTGGTGGACCGGCTTCGGCTGGTCGCTCGACGTGAACGACAGCGCCGACGTGGCAGACGGCGGCGCGGCGATCATCGCGCGTGAAGAAGGCGCGCAGAACGTCTTCGCCGCTTATGTCGTCGATGGCGAAAAGACCGACGAAGGCGTGCGCCCCGCGCACATCAAGGAGCGCATCCGCGCCTTCGGCCCGACCGTGCGCCTCGACCTGACGCTCAAGCCGTCCGACCCCGCCGCTCTGAACTGGGTGATCTGATGTACAAGTACGACGAATACGACCAGCAGATGGTCGATGTGCGGGTCGAGGAATTCCGCGACCAGGTGCGCCGCCGCGTCTCGGGCGATCTGACCGAGGACCAGTTCAAGCCGCTGCGCCTGCAGAACGGCCTGTACCTCCAGCTGCACGCCTACATGCTGCGCGTCGCGGTGCCCTACGGCACCCTCAACGGCACCCAGATGCACCTGCTGGGGGACATCGCGGACAAGTACGACCGCGGCTACGGCCACTTCACCACCCGCCAGAACATCCAGTACAACTGGATCAAGCTGGAAGAGACGCCCGACATCCTCGCCGAGCTGGCGAAGGTGGAAATGCACGCGATCCAGACCAGCGGCAATTGCATCCGCAACATCAGCTCGGACCAGTTCGCCGGTGCCGCCGCCAACGAGATCATCGATCCGCGCCCTTATGCGGAACTGCTGCGCCAGTGGTCCAGCTTCCACCCGGAATTCCTGGTACTGCCGCGCAAGTTCAAGATCTGCGTAATCGCCTCCGAGACCGACCGCGCGGCGATGCGCCTGCACGACATCGGCATCAAGATGGTGCGTAACGACGCCGGAGAGATCGGCGCGCAGTTCTACGCCGGTGGCGGCATGGGCCGCACTCCGATGATCGCGCCGCTGATCCGCGACTTCGTGCCGCTGGACCAGCTCATCACCTTCTCCGAGGCGTGCCTGCGCGTCTATAACCGCCATGGCCGCCGCGACAACAAGTACAAGGCGCGCATCAAGATCCTCGTTCACGAACTGGGCCGCGACGAATATGTCCGCCAGGTCGAGGAAGAATTCGCGCACCTGCTGACCCAGCCGATCGAGCCGCCGCTCGCCGAACTGGAGCGGATCAAGGCGCACTTCACAGGTCCCGCCTTCGAGACCGGCCTGTCGGACGATCTGGACCTTACCGATCCCGACTTCCGCCTCTGGGTGGAGCGCAACACCACCGCGCACAAGGTTCCGGGCTACATCATCGCGACGATCAGCCTCAAGCCCGTGGGCGGCATCCCCGGCGATGCCTCGGCCGACCAGATCCGCCTGATGGCGAAGCTGGGCACCGAGTACTCGTTCGACGAACTGCGCGTCACCCACGCCCAGAACATCGTCCTACCGCACGTGAAGAAGGCCGACCTCTACACCGTCTGGCAGGCGCTCGACGAAGCGGGCCTCGCCACTGCCAACCTCGACACCGTGGGCGACATCATCGCCTGCCCCGGCCTCGACTATTGCAGCCTCGCCAACGCCCGCTCGATCCCGGTCGCGCAGAAGATCTCCGAACGCTTCGGTTCGGCGCAGAAGCAGGCCGAGATCGGCGAGCTGAAGCTCAAGATCTCGGGCTGCATCAACGCCTGCGGCCACCACCACGCGGGTCACATCGGCATCCTCGGCGTCGACAAGAAGGGCCTGGAAAACTACCAGCTCCTGTTCGGCGGCAGCGAGGGCGCGGACACATCGCTCGCCAAGATCATCGGCCCCGGTTTCACCGAGGACGGCGTGGTCGATGCGATCGAAAAAGCCACCGAAGTATACCTCGCCAACAAGCAGGGCGAGGAGCGCTTCCTCGACACCTATCGCCGTATCGGCATGGATCCGTTCAAGGAGGCCATCTATGGTTGACGTCCAGTTCCGCTTCCGTGACGACGAAGCCGTCAACGATCCTGCCGTCACCGTGGATGCGTTCTCCGAACAGTCGAACGCCACCGCCGTGCGCATCGAACCGGGCGAGGATGCCCGCGCGCTGCTGCCCTATCTCGACCGGCTTTCGCTCGTGGAAGTGAACTTCCCGGCGTGGACCGACGGGCGCGGCTACTCCGCCGCCCGTATCCTGCGCGAAGCCGGTTACGAAGGCGAACTGCGCGGCGTGGGCGACCTTGTGATCGACATGCTGCATCACATGCGCCGCTGCGGCTTCGATGCCTTCGCGCCCGACAAGGCGCTCAACCCCACCGATGCGAAGAACGCCTTCGAGCGGTGGGACAACGTATACCAGGCCACCGTCGTCGACGGCAGGCAGGCCATCTGGGCCAAGCGCCACCCCGCCTGAGGGGAGCGCAAGTCCAGGGGCCAGAAGGGATATCCCTATGTTCCGTACCGAAGCTGAAAACGAAGACCGTATCAGGGACCGCATCGACACCTCCGCCCGGTTCACCGAGGCGGACGCGGTGCGTCTCAACCGCCTGTTCCGCGGCACCGACACGAGCGAGATGCTCGAGACGCTGCTGAAGGAGCGGATGGCGGGCGATGTGGCGATCGTTTCCAGCTTCGGCGCGGAAAGCGCGGTGCTGCTCCACCTCGTCGCGAGCGTGGACCCGAGCGTGCCCGTGCTGTTCCTGGAAACCGGCAAGCATTTCCCCGAGACGCTGGCTTATCGCGACACCCTGATCACGCGCCTCGGCCTGACGAACCTCATCAACCTGACGCCCGACGAAGCCGAGATCACCAAGAAGGACGAGAACGGCCTGCGCTGGTCGTGGGACCCGGACGGCTGCTGCGAAATCCGCAAGGTCAAGCCGCTCGCCAAGGCGCTGGCGCATTACGATGCGTCTTTCACCGGCCGCAAGTCTTTCCAGAACTCGACCCGCTCGCACCTGCCGCGCTTCGAGATCGACACGACGGACGCGCAGGGCCGCCTGAAGATCAACCCGCTGATCGACTGGTCGGCGGAGCGTCTGGCCGCCTACATCGCCGAGCACGAACTGCCCGCGCATCCGCTGGTGGCGGAAGGCTATCCCTCGATCGGCTGCATGCCCTGCACCAGCAAGGTCGCGCCCGGTGAAGACCCGCGCTCGGGCCGCTGGAAAGGCTGGGACAAGACCGAATGCGGGATCCACGTCCCCGGCAAGGATGACGGTCCTGCCAGCGAACTGCCTCCGGGCTTCGATCCGGTGTTCTGAGGCGGAAAGAACTCACTTCGATCCTCACACCCGTCATCCCAGCGAAGGCTGGGACCGTTGTGGCCATCATGCGACCTCGCTCCAGGACGCCCGCGAACTATCGCCGTCCTTCGAGGGCTAGCCACCAACGATAGCGGTCCCACCCTTCGCTGGGATGACGGGCGGTCAAACGCGACCGCCGTGTCAGGTTACCGCTGCTTCTTGGTTATCGCCGCGTTGAAATCGGGATCCTTCTTCGCCACCCAGTCCACGAACTTGCGAATGTTCGGGTAAATCAGCAGCGCGTCCACGTCGGTGCCGAAGCGCTGGAGTTCGGAGTTCGTGAAGTTCGCGATCACCGTCTGCTGGCAGATCGGATGCATCGGCACGACATCGCGCCCGCCCCGGCTTTTCGGCACCGGGTGATGCCACACGATTGTCTCGCCTGTGGGCCGCCCGCAGAGCCAGCACTGTACCGGCTCGACCGGAACTTCCTCGTCCTCGCGATGCAGGTCTTCGTAGGGTCCGTGCTTCGAATACTTGCGGGCCATGAGTCTGCCTGAATTGCCTTGAATTGCGAAGGCCCCTACAGTGCCGGAGCAACCTCGGCAAACGCTTGAATGCCGCCCCTGCAATCGATGATGCAGGTTGTTCACAGCAACGATGCGGAATTTGCAACACCTGGCAGCTAGCCGGATCGCGGCTTTGTTTCTATGTTGCGTCGCAACATGACTCAGCCCAATTCCGCCTCCACCCGCGCAACTCATCCCGCGCTCGTCATCCTTGCGCTTGCGATGGGTGCCTTCGCCATCGGTACCACCGAGTTCGCGGCGATGAGCCTCGTCCCCTTCTTCGCCCGCGATCTCGGCCTGACCGAGCCGCAGGCGGGCCATGCAATCAGCGCCTATGCGCTGGGCGTCGTAGTCGGCGCGCCGGTGATCGCCGTGCTTGCCGCCAAGATCGAGCGTCGCCGCCTGCTCATCGGCCTGATGGCGCTGTTTGCCATCGGCAACGGCATCTCCGCGCTGGCCAAGACCTATGACCTGCTGCTGCTGTGCCGTTTCGTCAGCGGCCTGCCGCATGGCGCGTACTTCGGCATCGCCGCCCTCGTCGCCGCATCGATGGTGCCCGCCAACAAGCGCGCGCAGTCGGTGGCCATGGTCATGTCCGGCCTGACCGTTGCGACGATCATCGGCGTGCCCGCCGCCAACTGGCTGGGTCAGGCAATCGGCTGGCGCAGCGGCTTCGCGGTCGTATCCGGCCTTGCGATCATCACCATGGCCCTCGTCGCTCTCTACGCCCCCCACCAGCCCGCCGACGAAAGCGCGAGCCCCCTGCGCGAACTGGGCGCGCTGCGCCGCCCGCAGGTTCTGCTGACGCTGCTGACCGGCGCGATCGGCTTCGGCGGCCTGTTCTGCGTGTACACTTACGTCGCCTCCACCATGATCGAGGTCACGCATGTCTCGGAGAAACTGGTCCCCGCCGTACTGGCCATCTTCGGCGTCGGCATGACCGTGGGCAACCTGTTCTGGGCCTGGGTCGCCGACCGGGCGCAGACCAGGGCGGCCATCTGCGCGCTGCTGTTCAGCGCGGTTTCTCTGGCGCTGTTCTCGCTGATGGCGGGCAATATCTGGACGCTCTGCATCGTGGTGCTGCTGATCGGCTTCAGCGGCGGCCTCGGCACGATCCTGCAGACGCGACTGATGGACGTGGCCGGCGATGCGCAGGCACTGGCCGCCGCCGCGCACCACAGCGCCTTCAATACCGCGAACGCCATCGGCCCGTGGCTGGGCGGCATGGCGATCGCGGCAGGTTACGGCCTGACCTCGACCGGCTGGATCGGTGCATGCCTGGCGCTGGGCGGACTGGCGGTGTTCCTCTTCACCGTTTCGCTGCACAAGCGCGAGACGCTGGAGCCCTGCCCGGCTTGAACGTCAGGCGTCGAGCTTTCGCTCGAGGTGCATGTGGACGGCGTCCGGCGTGGTATCGAGTTCCGACACGAAATAGTTCTCGACCGGGATGTCGTCCTCGAACAGCGCCGCGCCCTTGCCCAGCGTGTGCGACATCATCCGCAGCCAGATTTCATCCGCGTGGCCCGATCGCAACGCCGCCTTGACCGCTCCCGCTTCGCCTACGACGAGGACCGCCCTGTCGCCCGCCGCATCCTGCGCCGCTGCGAAAGCGTCCGCATAAGTTGGCACGAAATGGAAATCGCCGTGCGACGGGATCGCCAGAGGTGCGTCAGTCACCACGAAGACTGGGGTTTTTCCCGGATAGGCTTCGGCGATCCATGCGGTATCCTCGGACAGTTCGAAGGACCGTCTGCTCATCACCACCGCGCCGCAGACTTCGTCCAGCCTGCCGGACAAGCCCGAACCATGGAGGTCCGACGTGCAAAACACGCTCCGTCCGCGAGCGTCAGCCCAGAAGCCATCGAGGCTCGAGGCCGCATCGACGATCAGTCTGCCCATATGTCCTACTCCCGCCTGCATTGTAATCCAACGCGGTGTGGTCGCAACGAGACTAATCTAGGACTTTGGTACAGGTTTCGCAGATTCCGGCGGATTGTTGCGCGTTTGCGACAGCAGGAGTGCCCCGCCTGAAAGCTACGGGGCATTACCTGTTTTTACCAATAGCTTGCCGAAAACTTCAACCAATCATCATGAGGCTGGCGTTGCCACCTGCGGCCGTAATGTTGATCGAGGTGGACACTTCTTCCAGCAACCATGCTCCATTCGGGCCGATTCCGCGCTCGTTCCAGACGTGCACCGGCACGATCGGCCCGGGCAGCGCCGCGACCGAGTCGCAGGCCCCGCGCACTGCTTGCGCGTCGCCTTCGACGAGGCAGGCGGCGAAGGGCTCGGCGGCATCCGGACGAAAGCGCGCGGCGATCGCTGCCGGCAGGCCGTCAGGCAGGTCCATGCCCTCCACCGTGGCGCAGTTGCCGGTCGCAAGGACGGCGGCCATCTGACCGAGCAGTGCTGCCCGCGTAGTCGGTCGCAGGAGGATCCGGCCGCGCGGGTGAAGCGCATAGAGGTTGCGCTCGCCGACCGGCCCCGGAAGCAGCATCTCGAGCCCTAGGGCCGAAGACCGGCCCAGCGCGCGGGCATGGGCGGCAGCCGCCGTGTCGCCCTTTCCGTCCAGCCATGCCGCGAACGTGACGAGCAGTTCGGGCATCCCGGGACCGGCCTGCAGCACCTGCGGCGCCTCCTGGACCAGCCTGCCGAGATAGAACGGCCCGCCCGCCTTCGGGCCGGTGCCGGAGAGGCCCCGCCCACCGAACGGCTGGACGCCGACGATCGCGCCGATGGTATTGCGGTTGACGTAGAGATTGCCCGCCCGCACCGCGCCGGTTACCCGCGCCACCGTTTCGTCCAGTCGGGTGTGCAAGCCGAAAGTCAGGCCGTAACCGGTCGCGTTGATGCTCTCCACCAGCTTGCCGAGATCGTCGCGGCGGAACCGCAAGACGTGCAGAACCGGGCCGAAGACCTCCCTCTCGAGTTGGTCGATCCCGGCGATCTCGATGATCGTAGGGGCGACGAAAGTGCCCTGCCCGGTGCCTTCGCCCAGCGCAACCTGCTCCACGCGGCAGCCTTTGGCGCGCATCTTCGCAACGTGCCGCTCGATACCGGCCTGGGCTTCGGCGGTAATGACCGGGCCGATATCCATGGCGAGCCGGTCCGGATTGCCCACGTGCAGTTCGGCCAGCGCGCCCTTGAGCATCGTCAGCGTGCGGTCGGCGACGTCCTCCTGCAGGCACAGCACGCGCAGTGCCGAGCAGCGCTGCCCCGCGCTGTCGAAGGCCGATGCGATGACGTCGGCCACGACCTGTTCAGCCAGCGCCGAGCTGTCGACGATCATCGCGTTCTGCCCGCCCGTTTCGGCAATCAGCGGGATCGGACGGCCTTCCGGCGACAAGCGCGTGGCAAGCTGGCGCTGGATCAGGCGCGCGACTTCGGTCGAGCCGGTGAACATCACCGCCGCCGTCCCGGGCGCGGCCACCAGCGCGGCGCCGAGTTCTCCGGCGCCCGGCATCAACTGCAGCGCGTCCGCCGGGACACCTGCCTCGTGAAGGAGGCGCACGGCTTGCGCCGCGATCAAAGGAGTTTCCTCGGCCGGCTTGGCGAGCACCGAGTTGCCCGCGACCAGCGCTGCGGCGACCTGCCCGGTGAAGATCGCCAGCGGAAAGTTCCACGGCGAGATGCACACGACGGCACCCAGCGGCACCTGAGCGGCACCGAAACTGTCGCGCGCCGTTTTCGCATAGTACCGCAGGAAGTCGATCGCCTCGCGCACTTCGGCAATGGCGTTGGAGGCCGACTTGCCCGCCTCGCGCATGGTCAGCCCCATCAGCATCGCCATGCGATCCTGCATCGCATCGGCCGCGCGTTCGAGCATGGCCGCGCGCTGTTCGACCGGCGTGGCGCTCCAGTTCGAGGCTGCGGCACGAGCGACGGCGGCTGCAGCCTCCTGCGGCGCGAGTTCGATGACGGTGCCGACGATGTCGCTGTGGTCTGCCGGGTTGCGCACCGGCTCTCCCTCTCCCTCTCCCGCCACGCCTTCCGGCGCGGCGCGCCAGTGCGTCGCAGCGGAGGCTGCCAGCGCATTGGCCAGCACTTCGAGAGCGGTCTCGTCGGTCAGGTCGATGCCGTCTGAATTGCGGCGATCGGGATAGAGAGCGGAGGGTGCCGCGATCAGATCATGCCGCGCGCCCGGATTCGGCATGGCGCGCACGACCTCGACAGGGTCCGCCACCATCGATTCCACCGGCACTGCCGGGTCGGCGATACGGTTGATGAACGAGGAGTTCGCCCCGTTCTCCAGCAGACGTCGCACGAGGTAGGCGAGCAGCGTCTCATGCGTGCCGACCGGCGCATAGATACGGCAGGGACGGTCAAGCTTGTCGGCCCCGACGACTTGCGAATACAGCGGCTCGCCCATGCCGTGAAGGCACTGGAACTCGTACTGCCCGGCCGCGAAACCCTGCCCCAGCACCGTGGGAGCGAGGCGATAGATCGTCGCCAGGGTCTGCGCATTATGCGTGGCGAACTGCGGGAACACTGCGTCGGACGCGGCAAGCAGCTTGCGCGCGCAGGCGATATAGGCGACGTCGGTGTGGACCTTGCGGGTGTAGACCGGGAAGTCGGCGAGGCCGTCGACTTGCGCGCGCTTGATCTCCGCATCCCAATAGGCGCCCTTGACCAGCCGCACCATGATCCGGCGGCCGCCACGGCGGGCGAGGTCGACGATCCAGTCGATCACGAAGGGGCAACGCTTGCCGTAGGCCTGGATCACGAAACCAAGGCCGTCCCAGCCTGCCAGTTCCGGATCGAGCGCCAGGCTCTCCAGCAGGTCAAGCGAGAGTTCGAGGCGGTCGGCTTCCTCGGCGTCGATGTTGAAACCGATGTCGTAGCCCTTGGCCATCAGCGCCAGCGCCTTCACGGCCGGCAGCAGTTCACCCATCACGCGCTCTGCCTGTGCGCGGGCATAGCGCGGGTGCAGGGCCGACAACTTGATCGAAATGCCGGGGCCGGAATATATCCCCTTCCCTGCCGAAGCCTTGCCGATGGCGTGGATCGCGTTTTCGTAATCCGCGTAATAGCGGCGCGCGTCGGCGGCCGTGGTCGCCGCCTCGCCCAGCATATCGTAGCTGTAGCGGAAGCCTTTCGCTTCCAGTTCCTTCGCGCGCTTCACCGCCTCTTCGATCGTCTCGCCGGTGACGAACTGCTCGCCCATCATGCGCATCGCAAGATCCACCCCGCGCCGGATCACCGGCTCGCCCGCGCGCGCCACGAGGCGGGTCAGTGCCGCGCCCAGCCCTTTGTCATCGACCGAGCCGACCAGCTTGCCGGTCACCACCAGTCCCCATGTGGCCGCGTTGACGAACAGCGACTTGCCGCCGCCGAGGTGCCCGCTCCAGTCGCCATCGGCGATCTTGTCGCGGATAAGCGCGTCGCGGGTGGCGTGGTCGGGAATGCGCAGCAGCGCTTCGGCAAGGCACATCAGCGCCACGCCCTCCTGGCTGGAGAGCGCATATTCCTGCACGAGCCCCTCGACCCCGGTGCCCTTGTGATTGGCACGCAGGGTGGTGACGAGCGCGGTGGCGGTCTCGCGCACCTTGGCCTTCAGGTCCGTGTCCAGCGTCGCGGCGCCCAGCAGCGGGGCAAGGCACTCGGCCTCATCCCGGCGGCGCGCATCGGCGATAGCGCGGCGCAGCGGGGTCATCGGGCGGACAGCAGGGGCGAACTGGCCAAAAGGCGAGAGGGCGGGCGTGGTCATGCAAGCGATGCTAGCCGATTCGCGCTTGTCGTTCTGCCTTTTCGGCGGCACGGAAATATCCGGTTCGACTTTTTTAAATCCACATTGAAGGCATATCGCATGGCAAAGAGCGCTCAACCGGTCGAACTGGACGAACTGGACCGCAAGATCATCGCGGTCCTGCGCTCCGATGGCCGGATCACGGTGACCGATCTCGCCAAGGCGGTGGGCATGTCGAAAACTCCGTGCCAGGTACGCTTGCGGCGGCTGACGGAAAACGGCGTGATCCGGGGGTTTCGCGCGGTGGTCGATCCCGCCAGCCTCGGGCTCGATCACGTGGCCTTTGCCGAAGTGAAGCTGTCCGACACCCGCGAAAGCGCGCTGACCGAATTCAACCGCGCCGTGCGCCGCATTCCCGAAGTGGAGGAATGCCACATGATCGCCAGCAGCTTCGACTATCTGCTCAAGGTGCGCACGGCCGACATCCGCCGCTACCGGGTGGTACTGGGAGAGAAAATCTCCAGCCTGCCGCACGTCGCCAGCACGTCCACGTTCGTGGCGATGGAGACGGTGAAGGACGCCAGCAGCTAATCGCTGCGGCGGTGATCGGTCAGCGCGCGTTGACCGGCCAATCAGACCACATAGGCTGACATCTTGCTTCGCCACGCGCGCAACGACGCAAGGATGGAAGCGGGGGAGAGAGAAACAATGGCGAGTAAATCATCCGTCCTGCCTCCCATCGCCCCTGCCATCACCATCGTCACCGGTGCCAGCCGCGGAGCCGGGCGCGGCATCGCCGTGGCGCTCGGCTCGCACGGCTGCACGGTCTACGTCACCGGGCGCTCGCAGAAGGAGGGCGACGCCTCCATGCCCGGCACCATCCACGCCACCGCGCGCGAGGTGACCGAGGCAGGCGGCAAGGGCATCGCCGTCGCCTGCGACAGCGGGGACGACGCTCAAGCCGCGGCCCTGATCGAGCAGGTCATCGCCGAGCAGGGGCGCATCGACATCCTCGTGAACAATGCCTGCGCGGTGCTCGACAGCCTCTCCGCTCCGGGCCAGTTCTGGGAAAAGCCGGTCGAGATCGGCAACATGATCAACGTCGGCGTGCGCAGCGGCTTCGTCACCACATGGCATGCGGCGCGGCATATGGCCGCGCAGGACAAGGGGCTGGTGCTGTTCACCTCTTCGCCGGGGTCCATGCACTACTGCTTCGGCCCGGCCTACGGGGCGCACAAGGCGGGGCTGGACAAGATGGCCTTCGACATGGGCGTTGACTTCGCCGATGCGGGGGCGAACGTGGCGGCGGTGTCGGTGTGGATGGGCTCGCTGACCACCGAGCGGCTGATGCAGATGATGGAGCAGATGCCGGAGCGGTTCGCGCATCTGGAGGGTACGCTGGAGTCGGCGGGCTATACCGGGCACCTCGCCTGGGCGCTCTGGAATGATCCTCAGATGATGCGGCACAACGGGCGCACCGTGATCGGTGCCGAACTGGGGCGCGAGTACGGCATCACCGATATAGCAGGCAAGTTTCCGCCATCTTCGCGCGACGGCACCGGAGCCGCCCCGCCAGTCTACGCGGGATACAAGGTGAAGTAGCAATTACTTCCCGAGCAAGCTCGGGGAGGAACTTCAGGCGCGCTCACCCGTCACTTTGGCGGAGCCGAACATGCCCATCTTGCACTTCCCCAAAACCGTCTGTCCATCGAACGTCAGGTCGTATTTCAGGGTAATCTTCATCGGCTTCTCGACTTTCATCTCAAACTTCAGCTGACTGCCCGACAGCACCCCGCCCGCAAAGACCTGCCTGCCCTCCGGCGCTTCGAGCCAACCGGAGACCGCGTCGCCATCGCAATCGAAGTGCGCCACCATCGCCTGCGGCCCCATCGGCGTCTTGAGCACCATGTTCCAGTCGCCGTCGATCCCGGAAACCTGAGCCACGGGCGCGGCCTCGACCGGCGCGGTCACCTCGGCCACCGGCACGACCTCCGGCGCCCGGGTGCCCGAAACGTCGCGCTGTTCGATCACGTCGAGTATCCGCGCGGGCGTCAGCGGCAGTACGAGTTCGTCGATCTCCCCGAACGGGCTGAGCGCATCGGCGATGGCGTTCACCAAAGTCGGCGGACCGATGATGCAGCCGCCCTCGCCCACCCCGCGCATGCCGCCGATGGTCTGCGACGGCGTGCTGGCGTGGAGGTACTCGAAGTCCGGCACGTCGAAAATCGTCGGCAGCATATAGTCCTTGAACGTCGCCGCCAGCGGATTGCCGCGCGCGTCGTAGGGCATGTCCTCCAGCAGCACCTGCCCGATCGCCTGCGCCAGCCCGCCCGCGATCTGCCCCTCGACCACGCCGGGATTGATGACGGTGCCGCAGTCCTCCGAACTGATCCAGCGCAGGATCCTGACGAAGCCGGTCTCGGCATCGACCTCGACCATGCAGCAGTGCGCGGCGCTGGTCATGGTCATCGGCGGCGGCTGGTAGCGGTACTGCGCCTCCAGCCCGGTGGCGAGGCCGGGCGGCAGACGGCCGGGTTCGCCATAGGCGATCTCGGCGATTTCGCGCAGCGGGCGGGACATCTCGGGCGCTCCGGCGACGTGGACCATGCCCCCGTCGATGGTGATCGTCTCGACGCTGGCGTTGGACAAGTGCGCGGCGACGACCTTGACCTTCTCGGCCAGCAGTTGCGCCGCCTTCCACGTTGCACCGCCCGCAATGACGCCCTGACGGCTCCCCGCCGCGCCCGGGGAGAACGCCCCGATGGCGCTGTCGCCTTCGTAGACCGCGACGTCCTCGTAAGGCACGCCGAGCTGTTCGGCGATGACCTGCGCCATCGTCGTCGCGGTGCCGTGCCCCTGCGAATGGGTGGAGAGCATCGCGACGACCTTGCCGGTCGGCTCGATGCGCAAGTGAACCGTCTCGCCCGTCATCGGCGCCATGGAACCGGCCGCGCCGGTGGGCTCGATATAGGTCGCGACGCCGATGCCGAGGTAGCGCCCCTCCTTGCGCGCCTCGGCCTGCTCGCGCCGGAACGCGGGGAAATCCAAGTTGGCGACCAGCTTTTCGAGGCATTCGCCCGGGGTGATGTCCTCCACCGGAATGCCCAGCGTCGAGGTGTGCGGCTGGTCGGAAAGGTAGACGAGGTTGCGGCGGCGCAGCTCCACCGGATCGACGCCGATTCGCCGCGCCGCCTTGTCCAGCAGCGTCTCGCGCACCAGCGACTCCATCGCCCATGGCCCGCGATAGGCGCCCAGCCCCATGGTATTGGTGTACCACCCGCGCGTGACGAAGCCGTAGGCGGGCAGCTTGTAGCAAGGCCACATGAACATGTGGACGGCGATGTTGGCGTCCTCGCCCATGGGCCAGGCGCCGTTGTTGCAGGCATAGTCGCACCACGCGGCGGTCAGGCGGGCGTCAGCGTCGAAGCCCACGCTGAGCGTTACGTCCTGGTCGCGCGCATGGCTGGACGCGGTCAGCGCCTCGAAGCGGTCCTCGATCCACTTGAGAGGGCGGCGCATCAGCTTTGCCGCCGCGATGACCGCCATCTCCTCCTTCCACGGGATGTTCTTGAGGCCGAAGCCGCCGCCCACGTCCTTTGCGATGACCCGGATCGCTTCCTGCGGCAGCCCCAGCACCAGCGCGATCCAGCGCGCGGCAAGGTGCGGGCTCTGGCAGCCGAGCCAGACCGTCATCTCGTTCGTACCCTCGGGAGAGGCGAGGCAGGCGCGCCCCTCCATCGGCGACTGAGCGATGCGCTGGTGACGCACGCGGGTCGTAACGACATGGGCCGAGGCATCGAGCAAGGGCTGGATCGCCAGCCGCGTGTCTTCGTCGCCCATCTCGGCGGCGATGTTGTCGTCGCGTTCGGGGTGAACCAGCGCACCGGTCCGCGCATCCGCAATGGTGACGACCGGCGCTTCCTCCTCGATCGTCACTTCGACCAGAGAGGCGGCGTCTTCCGCCAGCGCCCGGCTGTCGGCGACGACCATCGCGATCGGATCGCCGACGCAGGCGACGCGCCCGTCGGCGAGCAGGGTCACCGGCGCCTCGACGGGCGTGAAGAAGAAGGTCTGGAAGCTCACCGGCACGGCTGCGAGGTCCGCCTGCGTGTAGATCGCGTGGATGCCCGGCATGTCGCGCGCGGCGTCGAGGTCGATCGAGACGATCCGCCCCCGTGCCACCGCCGAGCGCACATAGGCGACGTGGAGCATCCCCGGCACCCGCACGTCGTCGGTGAACTGCCCGCGCCCGGTGAGCAGCCGTCCGTCCTCCTTGCGCGGCTGGCGCGTGCCGACGTAGCGCGCGGCGCCGATGCCCCCTACATCTATGTTCATGCCGATGCCCCCGCGAGTTGCCGGATCGCGCGGCGGATGCCCTGATAGCCGGTGCAGCGGCACAAGTGCCCGGACATGGCTTTGGTCAGCGCCTCCTCCAGCCCCGGCCCCTCATGATCGCGGGTGACGGCCGCCAGTGTCATCGCCACGCCCGGCGTGCAGAAGCCGCACTGCAGCCCGAAGTTGTCCTTCAGCGCCTGCTGCACCGGATGGAGCGCGCCGTCCGGCGCGGCGAGGCCCTCCACGGTGGTGACCACGGTTCCGTCCGCCTGCACCGCCAGCATCAGGCACGATCGCATGGCCACGCCATCGACCATGACCGTGCAGGCCCCACAAACCCCATGCTCGCAGGCGAGATGCGTGCCGGTATAGCCGAGCGTATCGCGCAGGAACTCGCCAAGGCCTGTGCGCGCCTCGATCCGCGCGGAATGGCGGTGACCGTTGACGGTGAGGTCGATGACATGCTCGCTCATGCTGCGCTCCTGAGGTCCAGCGTTTCGGTGAGAGCGCGCGCGAAGATGCGAGCACCCACGGTGCGACGATATTCTGCGCTGGCGTGGTGATCGTCGAACGGCGCAGTGTCAGCGACCGCGAGACGCGCCATGGCGTGCGGGTCGATGCGATCGAGTTCAGTGCCGACCAGCGCCGCTTCCACCTGCCGCGCCCGGATCGGCGTCGGTCCCATGCCGAACCACCCGGCACCTGCGCGGGTGATCGCCCCGTCCTCCAGCACCAGCGCGCCGACAAGGCCGACGAGCGCGAAGTCCCCCGGCCGCTGCGCCACTTCGCGGAACAGCACGAGGTGCCCGTCCGGCCATTCGGGGTAGACCACGCCGGTCACCAGTTCGTCAGGTTCCAGCACGGTCATGTACGGTCCAAGATAGAACTCGTCCGCCGGGACAATGCGGGTGCCGCGCACCGAGGCGATCTCGATCCGCGCGCCCAGTGCAACCGCCGTCGCGGGCATTTCCGCCGCGGGCTCGCCCAGCGCGACCGATCCGCCCACCGTGCCGCGATTGCGCGTCTGGTAATGCCCGACATGGCCGAGCGCGGTGATGAAGGCCGGCAGGTGGCGCGCCAGGGTCTCGTCCCGCAAGGCATCGGCCTGCCGCGTCGCCGGGCCGATCCGCATGCCGCCCTCCTCCCGCGTCACGCCCTTGAGCGCGGCAATCCCGTTGATATCGACAAGGATGAAAGGCTGGCTCATGCGCAGCGCCAGCAGCGGCATCAGCGTCTGCCCGCCTGCGATCACCGTCGCGCCGCCGCCCGCCTCGGCGAGTATGCCGCAGGCTTCCTCGATGCTGGAGGGCTGCACGTAGTCGAAAGGCGCCGGCTTCATGAGCCTACCCCCTGCCCCAGACCTCTGCGCCCGGCCTCGTAAGCCGCCGCCGCCGTCACCACGAGCAGCATCAGCACGACGACCAGAGCTGCCATGCCCGTCTCCGCCAGCATGTACCCGGCGAGCAATGCCAGAACGACGGCGACGACCCAGCCCCATAGCGCCCCGCGCGTGGCAGGAACGGCCCCGCCCCGATGTGCGACATACGGTATCGGCGCCGCGCCTGCCTCCAAAGGCGTTGCAGCGATTGTTGCCCCTGCTCCCGGCGTCTCGCCGCCGACGACTTCCCCAAACCGGCCGAAGAACTTGCCCGCAAGGTTCTTCGCCGTCGCATCGATGATCGGACCGCCGAGTTGCGCCATGCGCCCCCCGACTTCAGCCTCGACGTCGTAGGCGACCAGCGTTCCACCGACTTCGATGTCGGAAAGGCGCACCCTGGCTCCGCCCTTCGCGGAACCTGCGATACCGCCATTGCCCGATCCGGTAATGGTGTAGCCGTTCGGCGCATCGAGGTCGGACAGCGTCACGTTGCCTTTGAACCGCGCGCCGATGGGACCGATCTTCACTTCGGCAACGGCGAGAAACCCGTTTTCCCCGTCGCGATCGAGGCTTTGACAACCCGGAATGCACCGGGCCAGGACCGCCGGGTCATTGAGTGCATCCCACACTCTGGCTCGAGGCGCGTCAATCCGCTGCTCGCCCGTCATCTGCATTCGTGCCTCTCCCAAGCGATGTCTGCGAACCGGATTGAAGCCCTGCGACGTGTCCGATGCAAGAGATTATGAGTGAGTGTGTATCTTATTTCCAGACAGGCTCGGGCTGACCGTACCGTTGATCACCACCGATACCGCCCGGGCGTTGTCCTCGCCGCTCGCTGCCCCGGTCCATGCTGGTAGCATTCCGCCACGGCCCGCGAACGATGCGCCGACAGGGAGAGGCAGAAGATGGTCCAGCTTGCGCCGGGAGAATACGCCACGCTGGCACAGGGCATCTATCTGGAGGGCCTTGCCATCGACCATGAACGCGACCTCGTCTGGTACAGCGATGTGGTGGGGGGCGGCATCCACGGCGTGAAGCCGGATGGAACGCCGGTTACCGTGCTCGATCCCGATCGCATGTGGACCGGCGGCGTCCTCGTAAATGCGGACGGTGCGGTGCTGTCCAGCGGACAGGGCGGCGTGCGCTGGAACGATCCCGCCTCGGGCCGTTCGGGCTGGCTGATCGACACGCTCGACGGTGCCCCCGTCAACGGCATCAACGAGATGTGGCCCGATGGCGAAGGCGGAATGTTCTTCGGCACGCTGGACATCGAGAGCGTCATCGCCGCAAGGCCCGCCCGCCCCACCCAGCTCTGGCGCCTGACCCGCGAGGGTCGCACGATCCTGCTTGCCGAGGGCCTGTGCTTCACCAACGGCATCGCGCACAACCCGAAGCTGGCGCAATTCTATTGCTCGGAAACCTTCGGGCAGGCGCTCGCCTGGGATGTGACGTCCGACCTGCAACTGGCGAACCGCCGCGTACTGCTCGACCGCAACGACTGCGACGGGCTCGCCATCGATGCCGAGGACACGGTGTGGATTACCGGCGTCTATTCCCCCGGGATCATCCGGCGCATCTCACCCTCCGGACAGGAACTGGCGCCTGTCCCCACCCCGCCTGGCGCGACCACTCAGGTCCGCTTCGGCGGCAGCGACGGGTGCGACGTCTACATTACCCTCGTCCCCGCCGATGCGGGCGAATGCCTCAGGACCGGCCGCCCTCTCTCGGGCACATCGACGCTGCAGCGCGGGCGCTCCGCAGTGCCGGGCGTTAAGGTGGCAACGACCGGGTTCGACCTTGTCTGACGCCCCGGCGATGACGTCGCCCTGGACTTGATCCGGGACCGGTGGCTGTCTTTAGGTGTGCCCAAACCGCCAGGGACCCATAGGGAGAGAGCATGACTACCGGAACCGTCGTCATCACCGGAGCCGCAGGCGGCATGGGCCGTCCGGCCGCGCAGCGCTTTGCCGCGCAGGGCCGCCCTCTCCTCCTTTGCGACCTCGATGCCGGGCGGCTCGAGGCACTGGCCGAGGAACTGCGACCCGGTGCCGGGAAGGTCGATATCCTCGCCACCGACATCGCGGCGGAGGACTTTCCGGCGGAAGTTGTCGCCCGACTTGACGGTGCGCCGATCTCCGCGTTGATCCATACTGCGGGCCTGTCCCCGACGATGAGTGACGGTGCCCGTATCTTCGCGGTGAACTACGACGCGACCGAACGGCTCGTTGCCGGGCTCCTCCCCCACTTCGAGGCCGGGGGATGCGCGGTGCTGATCTCTTCGGTCTCGGCCTACATGCTGGGCGATCCCGCGCTGCTGGCGTCGATCCGGGACTTCGTGACCACCGGCAACCGCGAAGGCATCGCCGGGCACATGGATCATCCCGGCATGGCCTACGCCATTTCCAAGCGCGCGGTCATCGGCATCGTCGAGCGCGAGGCGCCCGCATTCGGCGCCAGGGGCCTGCGCATCGCCTCGATCGCGCCGGGCTTCATCGCAACGCCCATGGGCAATGCCGAGGCGGAGGCCAACGAGCAACTCCGCGCGTTGATCGGCATGGTCCCGCAACAACGCATGGGCCAGGGTGACGAGATCGCCTCGGTCGCGGAATTCCTGTGCTCGCCCGCCGCATCCTACGTCAGCGGCGTCGATATCCGGGTGGATGGCGGGATCATCGGGCTGCTCAACACCAAAGGCAGTGGCCAATGACCGACGGCGTCGCCGAGCTTGCCGCCACAGTCGCCTATCTCAAGGACCGGCAGGACATCCTCGACTGCATCGTGCGCGAATGCCGCGCGCGCGACCGGCAGGACGTAGAGCAGATCGCGTCGTGCTGGTGGGAAGACGGCGTGGACGAGCACGGCGCCGTCGTGACCTTCGCCCCCGACTATCCCGAACGCGCCAATGCCGGTCATCGCTGGGGCTTTCAGGCGACCAGTCACAACATCACGAATCATTTATGCGAGATCGACGGCGATACCGCCAACTGCGAGACTTATGTGGTCGGCGGCCTGTTCTGGAAGGATTCCAGCCATACCTCCATCGCCTTCGGCCGTTATCTCGACCGGCTGGAAAAGCGTGACGGCGAATGGCGCATCGCCGTGCGCCGCTGCACCATCGAGATGACGGCGGATGCCGATCCGAACTGGGTGTTCTCGGACGCTGTAAAGGGCTTCCTCAAGCACCAGTGGAGCCGGGAGGACCCGTCCTACGAACGGCCGATCGCGTGGAAGCCGAAGGAAGAAGGTGTGCGCTGGTAACCTCGGTCCGGACTGCCCGCAGATGGGGAGATGCCATGCGAAGGGGCCTCGACAGGCTCAGCCTGAGCGAAAATTGAAGACCGGTTCCCAATTCCGCTGAGGCTGAGCCTGTCGAAGCCCCCGCCGCTTGCCTGATCAGTTGAAGCCAGCGCACGTCACTCGAAATCCGTCTCGTGCTCCACGACCGTGGCGATGCGGAACGAGGTCCGGTCGAACAGGTTCTTCTCGTCCTCGACGATGTCCTCCGGCATCAGGCTGGTGGTGATGTAAGCGAGCGTCCCGCGATAGATCGCCTCGTCCGCGAACCACAATTCGGTGATGACGTCGGGGCCATCGATGAATGCTCCGGTCTCCGGATGCACTTGTGGATCGACGTAGCGGCGGATGTACCGCGTCACCCCACGCGAATATTTCGCGGCCAGCGGCGCATGGCGGGTCTCATAATAGTCCCGGAACTCTTCGACCGAAATGTCCGGCCGCCGCTTCATGAACAACAGGATCTTGTGCACCGGGTCCGCTCCCCTCGATTGAGGTGCAGCGATACCATGACCGTGGGGCGGGAGCGCGCCGCCGGAGCGATCACTCCTTGTCGAGGTATTTCACCTCTAGGAAGCGACCGCGCGTAGCCAGCGCATCGACGTCGTTCCGGGACAGGTCCTCGCTCATCGCCTCGATCTGGTCGGCGATGACGCACAGTCCGTCGACGAGCTGTTCGGACGGCGACGTCCCGCCTGCACCGGTCTTGCCCCGCAATTGTGCGGGGATGCGGGTATAGCTGTTGACCATTTCCGGCAGATGCTCGGCCAGCAGTTTGCGGACCTCGCGCGCGGCAGGGCCGCGTTCGTCAAGCACCGCCAGTTGCGGAGCCAGCTGTTCCAGGCGCACGCCGATCATGTCCACCGCATCGACCGCGGCATTGGGCAGCGCCTTGCGCTTGCCTTCCAGCCACAACTCGGTCGAGCCGGCGAGTTCGGGGAGACTGGCGGCGTTGAGGTCCTCGACATGGGTGCGCGGTGTCGCCGGGAAGATCGAGAGCACCACAAACACCGCCAGTCCCAGCAGGAACGTCAGCAGCCCTGCGGTGAACGACACCCCGCCAAGCACCAAGGCCCCTACCAGCCCGGCGATGTAGACCCCCGCCATCGCAAGGAACGCGCGGCGCAGGCGGCGCATTCGAAAGCGCCACTGTTCCTTGCGTGCATTGTAGATGCGCGCCGCGCGCTGGCGCCGGGCAGCGCGCACGATGTCCTGCGATACTCTTGCTGGAACGTGAGCCATCGTCGGTTAGTCCAGCGCCTCCAGCAGCGTCCTGGCAGCGGCGTCATCTCCTGCCGCCAGACCTTCGGACTGTCCCTGCGCGCGGGCGATGTAGGCCTTGGACTTGCCGATCTCGCCTTCGAGCGACGTGACGGTCTGCTTCATCGAGTCGAGCGCCTTGAGCTTGAAGGTGTCGATCGAATCCATCGTGTCGTAGATGTTCTGGAAGGCGCGGCTCAGCGTTTCGAGCGGAATGGTGGAGTTCGCCGCCTGCTCGTGGATGCGCGCGGTGTTGTCCTTGAGCATCTGGCCGGTGCCGTCGATGATGTTCGCGGTCGTCGTATTGAGCGCGGTTATCTGGTCGAGCACCAGCTTTTGATTCGCCATCGCCTGCGCCACCGTCACCGCCGTGCGCAGCGCGCCGACCGTTGTGGTCGAGGCGCGATCGACGCCCTTCACCAGTTCGACGTTGTTCTTCTTCACCAGATCGAGCGCGAGGTAGCCCTGCACCGAAACCGCCATCTGCGTCAGCAGATCCTGCGTGCGCTGGCGCACATAGAACAGCGCCGATTCGCGCACGGCCTTGGCCTTGGCCGGATCGCTGTGGTCGAGGTCGTTGGCCTTGTCCTCCAGCGCCTGATCCAGCGTGCGGGCCATGTAGATCATCTGTTCGAGCTTGCCCATGGCAGCCCACAGGTTCTGGCGCTCGACGTCGATGGCGGCGTTGTCCATCAGCAGTTCGTCCTTGCCGCCCTGCAGTCGGGCGAGGATCGCGCTGATATGACCCTGCGCGCTCTGGTAGCCGTCGAAATAGTTCTTCAGCTTGTTGCCAAAGGGGATCACCCCGAAAATCTTGCGCGGCTCCAGCAGCTTGCCCTTGCGACTGGGATCGAGGTCCTCGACCGTGCGGCGCAGCTCCGCCAGATCGGCCCCAACGCCAGCGTCCTTGTCCATCGCTCGCACCGGGCGGTCGAGGAAACGGTTGGAGTGGCCGGAAGCCTCGGAAATCTCCTTGCGGCCCATGTTGGTGATCTGGTCCACCTTGCGGCCGAACTCCGGCGATGCGGCGTCTTCGGCGACGAGATCGTTGACGAACTCGTCCACGCGCACCTGCAGCTTGCTTTTCGCCTCATCCCCGATGGCGACGAGACCCGCCGCGCGCTCCGGCGCGACGGTGGGCACCGGATCGGGCGGCGTAAGCTTGAGTTCGCCAGCAGTTTCAACGGCCGTAGCCATGCAAAGATCCTCGTGAAAACCCGGTTGTCCGCAAACCTATGTGTGCTCCCGCCTGTCTGCAAGGAGAACCGGACCTCAACCTTCGACGAACGGCTGACCAGGATCGACCATGAGCATGGAATCCTCACGCGCCAGCACCGCCAGCGCCAGTCCCGCCGCCTGCGCGCGCCGCACGGCAAGGTCGCTCGGCGCGGAGATCGTCACCAGCAGCGGGCAGCCTGCCCGCACGGTCTTCTCCACCAGTTCGTAGGAACAGCGCGAGGTCATGACGATGAAGCCCTGCGCCGGATCGATCCCCCGTCCACCATTGGCCCGCGCCAGCGCGCCCACCAGCTTGTCGAGCGCATTGTGCCGCCCGACATCCTCCCGCAGCGCGAGCAGTCGCCCCGCCTCGTCGCAGAATGCGGCGGCGTGCGTCGCCCGCGTGTGGCGGCCGAGTTCCTGCCCCTTGCCCATGGCGTCCAGCCCGCGCCGGATCGCCTGCGGGCTCGCACCGGACTTGCGCGAGAGCGGCGGCAGCGGACGCAGGGCCGCATCCACACCCTCTATCCCGCAGATACCGCAGGAACTGTCGCCCACCCGGCGCCGCGCGCGTTCGAGGATGGGGCCGAGCCGCTCGGCTGGCAGGTTCACACGAGCAACGTAGCCTGCGCCCCACTGCCCGTTCTCGGTGGCATACACAGCGACCTCACCCACTTCGTGCGCGTGCGCGAGACCCTCGGCCATCAGGAAACCGGTAACGAAGTCCTCGATCTGGAGGGGGGTTGCCATCATCACGGCATAAGCAATGCCGTTGGTTTCGATGGCGACGGGAGCCTCCACCGGCACATGAAGGTCGATCCGCTCGCCCCGCGCTTCGTCGTATGCGCTGCGCAAGGTGACGATGGAGGCGGAAGCGGGGGTATCCATGTCGGTTCCTCGTCGTCGCGGACTTGATCAGGACCGCTGGTCGTGAACGGCCGACCCGCCGCACGCCGCCCAGCCTCATCTAAAGACTGCCGGCGGTTCCGGATCAAGTCTGAGACGAGGAAAAGCGTGCTTTACGCTTTGGAAAAGAATATGAGTACAATTTCACGAAATATCCCATAAAATATTCACTTTTCGGCAAATTTCGTATCCAATCTGGCCACTGGCATCGCCCTGCCGTTACGCCCCCGCGATGCCGTCGCCGTACAGTTGCCCACAGGCTGTCCCGAATTGGCTTGCGAGCCCGCCGCGGATTCCTCTAATGGGCGCGCCTCATACGGCTCCGGCGCTTTCCCGGGTCGCCGCCGTATGCGCACGAGACGCGCCGAAACAAAGGGGAAAAGGCCAGTCTCGAAGGCCCTTTTCCGCAGGATTGGTACGAAATCGAATGAGTTGGCTCAGCAAGGTCCGCAATTCCATATCGAGCCTCGCCAAGCGCGATACGCCCGATGACCTCTGGATGAAGTGCCCGAGCTGCGGCGAGATGCTCTTCATCAAGGAATTCGAGGCCAATCTTTCGGTCTGCCCGAAGTGCGAGCACCACGGCCGCATCGGCGCCAAGGCCCGCTTCGACCTGCTGCTGGACACCGGCTATACCGTCCTGCCGACCCCCAAGGTTCCCGAGAACCCGCTGAATTTCCGCGATACCAAGAAGTATCCCGACCGCCTCAAGGCCGCCCGCGCCGCCAACCCCTACCCCGATGCGCTGACCAACGCCTACGGTGCACTGAACGGCACCAAAGCGGTACTGGGCGTGCAGGACTTCAAGTTCATGGGCGGATCGATGGGCATGGCCGTGGGCGAGGCTTTCGTCGCCGGTGCCGAGAAGGCGATCGCTGAAAAGTGCGCCTACGTCATCGTCACCGCCGCCGGCGGCGCACGCATGCAGGAGGGCATCCTGTCCCTCATGCAGATGCCCAAGACCACCGTGGCCACCCGCCGCCTTGCCGCAGCGGGCCTGCCCTATATCGTCGTCCTGACCGATCCCACCACCGGCGGCGTCACCGCCAGCTACGCCATGCTCGGCGATGTGCAGATCGCCGAACCCGGCGCGCTCATCGGCTTTGCCGGCCAGCGCGTGATCCAGGACACGATCCGAGAAAAACTCCCCGACGGCTTCCAGCGCGCCGAGTACCTCCATGCTCACGGCATGGTCGACATGGTGGTCCACCGCAAGGACCTGAAAGACACACTGGCAACGCTGCTCGGTTATCTTGCACGAAAGGAAGTCGCGTGAATATCGATAGCGCCCTGGTACGCGAGCTCGCAGAGCTGCTGGCCGACACCGGCCTGACCGAGATCGAGGTCGAGGACGGCGATCGCAAGATCCGCGTCTCGCGCCAGATGGTCCAGCAGATGGCCGCCGCCCTGCCGCCGATGGGCTATGCCCCGGCTCCTGCTGCTGCCGCTCCGGTTGCCGCCGCCGTTGAGGCCGCACCTGCCGCTGCCGCCGCGCCGGTCGATGCCGTGAAGTCGCCGATGGTCGGCACCGTCTACCTCGCCGCAGAGCCGGGCGCGCCCGACTTCATCTCGGTCGGCAAGACCGTGAAGCAGGGCGACGTGCTCCTCATCGTCGAGGCCATGAAGGTCATGAACCAGATCGTCGCGCCCAAGGCGGGCACCGTCACCGCGATCCTCGTCGACAACCAGCAGCCGGTCGAATACGACCAGCCGCTCGTCGTGATCGGCTGAGAGCGGGACTGACATGGCCATCAAGCGCCTCCTGATTGCCAACCGCGGCGAAATCGCGCTGCGCATCCACCGTGCCGCGCACGAGATGGGCATCGAGACCGTCGCGGTCCACTCGACCGCCGATGCCGACGCGATGCACGTGCGCCTGGCAGACCACGCGGTCTGCATAGGTCCGCCCGCCGCGAAGGACAGCTACCTCAATGTCGCCGCCATCATCTCGGCCGCCGAGATCACGCAGGCCGACGCGGTGCATCCCGGCTACGGCTTCCTCTCCGAGAACGCCCGCTTCGCCGAGATCGTCGAGGCCCACGGCCTGAAGTGGGTCGGCCCCAAGCCCGAGCACATCCGCACGATGGGCGACAAGGTCGAGGCCAAGCGCACCGCCGGTGCCCTCGGCCTGCCGCTGGTCCCCGGTTCGGACGGGGCGATCGAGGACTTCGACGAGGCGCGCGCGCTGGCCGAGACGATCGGCTACCCGGTCATCATCAAGGCCGCTTCGGGCGGCGGTGGTCGCGGCATGAAGGTCGTGAACTCGGCCGAAGAGCTTGAGAGCCAGATGGGCCAGGCCCGTTCGGAGGCCAAGGCGGCCTTCGGCGACGCCACGGTCTACATGGAAAAGTACCTCGGCAACCCGCGCCATATCGAATTCCAGGTATTCGGTGACGGCAACGGCGAAGCCGTGCATCTGGGCGAGCGCGACTGCTCCTTGCAGCGCCGCCACCAGAAGGTGCTGGAAGAAGCCCCTTCGCCCGTCATCACGCCGGAAGAGCGCGACCGCATGGGCGGCATCGTCTCCAAGGCGATGGCCGACATGGGCTATCGCGGCGCGGGCACGATCGAGTTCCTCTGGGAAAACGGCGAGTTCTACTTCATCGAGATGAACACCCGCCTGCAGGTGGAGCATCCGGTGACGGAGGCCATCACCGGCGTCGATCTGGTGCGCGAACAGATCCGCATCGCCGACGGCCAGCCGCTCTCGTTCAAGCAGCACGAGATCGAGTTCAAGGGCCACGCCATCGAATGCCGCATCAACGCGGAAGACCCGTGGAACTTCACCCCCTCGCCGGGTCAGGTGACGGGCTACCACGCGGCGGGCGGCATGAACGTGCGCGTCGATAGCGGGCTTTACGCCGGCTATCGCATCCCGCCGTACTACGATTCGATGATCGGCAAGCTGATCGTCTCGGGCCGCAGCCGCAACGGCGCGATCATGCGCCTCAAGCGCGCGCTCGAGGAGATGGTGATCGATGGCGTGAAGACCTCGATTCCCTTGCATCAGGCCCTGCTGGAAGACCCCGAGTTCAACTCGGGCGACTACACGATCAAGTGGCTGGAAGACTGGCTCGCCAAGCGGGCCGTCGACTGAGTTGACGGTATGGGGCGAGCGAAACGCCCACCCCATACCACCCTCGTCACCCTGAACTTGTTTCAGGGTCCATCCCTCAGCCCGCATGGCGGGTCGATCGGCACAATGGATCCTGAAACAAGTTCAGGATGACGGTTGAAGTGAAGCATTGTGGTATCGGCCGGGCACTCTCCCGCCTACGACACGGACTGGAAGAGCATGATTTCGTTCCTCGATTTTGAAAAGCCGATCGCCGAGCTGGAAGCGCGCATCGCCGAACTGCGCGCCACCGCCGACGGCAGCGACCTCGACATCGAGAGCGAGATCGACAAGCTCGCCAAGAAAAGCTCCGGCATGCTGGAAGCGACCTATGCCAAGTTGTCGCCCTGGCAGAAGACTCAGGTGGCTCGCCACCCGCAACGCCCGCACTTCGTCGATTACCTGCGTCTGATCTTCACCGATTTCGTCGCGCTCGCCGGTGACCGCACTTATGGCGAGGACGCCGCGATCATCGGCGGTCTGGCAACGCTCGACGGCCGCAAGGTCATGGTCATCGGCCACGAAAAGGGCCACGACACGACCACCCGCATCAAGCACAACTTCGGCATGGCCAAGCCCGAAGGCTACCGCAAGGCGATGCGCCTGATGGAGATGGCCAGCAAGTTCGGCCTGCCGGTCGTGACGCTGGTCGACACCGCAGGCGCCTTCCCCGGCGTCGAGGCCGAGGAACGCGGCCAGTCCGAAGCCATCGCCCGCTCGACCGAAGCCTGCCTTGCCCTCGGCGTGCCGATGGTGGCGGTGATCGTCGGCGAAGGCGGCTCGGGCGGCGCGGTGGCGATTGCCGCCGCCAACACTGTGCTGATGCTGGAGCACTCGGTCTACTCGGTGATCTCGCCCGAGGGCGCCTCCTCGATCCTGTGGCGCACGCCCGACAAGGCCCCGGATGCAGCCACCGCGATGAAGGTGACGGCGCAGGATCTGCTGGGCCTAAAGGTGATCGACGGCATCGTCCCCGAACCCACCGGCGGCGCTCACCGCGACCCCGCCGCGACGGCGCGCGCACTGGCCGATGCCGTAGGCCGCGAACTCGATGCGCTGAGCCGCCGTTCGAGCGCCGACCTCATCCGCCAGCGCGAAGAGCGCTTCCTGGCGATCGGTTCGCTTTAAGCCCCTCGTCGTCCCGGACTTGATCCGGGACCGCTGGCCGTGAACAACCTACCCGCAGACAACCGTACCCTGCTCTAATTTCCCGCACGCCATGTCCGGTTATTGACGCTGGACGTCAACACCCCCTCCCGATAGTGCGATAACCCAACAGGACCCGCCTCGGCGGGACAGGGCACGCCGGATACCTGCGAAGACGCGGATCAGGCCATGGGGTCGGGACATTCGATGAGCCTCTTCGGGCGACACAACCTTGGCAGGACGACGCTTGCGCTAAGCGCGCTCGTGTCCGCCGTCACGGTCTACGCGGCATCACGAGACGATACCCCCACCTTCGCCGCAATGACGCCGCAGCAGGCCGCCGATTTCGTCGAACCGATGCTGGGCGAATACTGCTCGCGCTGCCACAACGACATCGACATGATCGCCGATCTCTCGGTGGAGGATCTCAAGGCCGACGACATCCGCACCGGCAAACACGTCGACGAGTGGGAAAAGATCCTGCGCCGCGTCGCCGCCGGGGAAATGCCCCCGCACGGCAAGACCCAGCCCTCGGCGCAGATGCGCGCCGCCTTCGTGAACTGGCTCGACACCTCGCGCGCGGGCTACCTCGCCGCCAATCCCGATCCCGGCCGAGGGACGATCCGCCGCCTCAACCGCATGGAATACGCCAACGCGGTGCGCGATCTGCTGGCGCTCGACGTCGATTTCAGCCGTGAACTGCCTGCCGACAACTCCGGCTTCGGCTTCGACAACATCGCCGACGTCCTCTCCGTCTCGCCCACGCTGATGGAGCGCTATGTCGCCGTCGCGGGCAAGGTCGGCCGCATGGCCACCGGCCTCACCTCACGGCGCGAGGTGGTAACGACATGGCAGGTGCCCAAGGACGGCTCGGTCCAGAACTCGGGCGTGCCGGGCTACAACGAACGCGCGGGCGCGAACCTCCCACTCGCCTCGCGCGGCGGCTACGCCCAGCACTACTACGCGCGCTACGACGGCCAGTACGACGTTTCGGCATGGCTCAACGCCAACACCAACAACGAAACCGACCGGCTGGCCGAGGACAAGTTCACCGCCCGCGTGCCGATGACGGCGGGCTCGCACCTCGTCGCGCTGTCGTTCCGCCGCACCTTCGCACCTTCCGAGGCGGTGCAGGTACTGCGCAACGATACCGACAAGGTGCCGCTCCCGCTCGACAAGCCCAAGATGCTGCCGCTCGACGTCTGGGTGGACGGCAAGCTGGCGAAGACGCTCAGCGTCCCCAGCTACCGCATGAACCAGCGCTACTCGCAGCAGAACTTCCCGCGCGACGTGCTGCAGGTCGATGTCGCCGGGCCGTTCGATGCCGCCGGCGTGCCAGACACCGCCAGCCGCCGCGCCGTGTTCCTCTGCCGTCCGAAAAAGGCGAGCGAGGAACAGGCCTGCGCCACGAAGATCATCACCTCCCTCGCCCGCCGCGCATGGCGCCGCCCGGTCGGCGGGTTCGACGTGGCCCCGCTGCAGCGCATCTATGCCGAGGAGCGCAAGGCCTCGGACTTCGAGCATGGCATCGAAGCCGCGCTGGAAGCGGTGCTGGTGTCGCCGGAGTTCCTCTTCGTGGTGGAGCGCGATCCGCAAGGCGCGATGCCCGGCAGCGTCAACCGAGTCTCCGATCTCGAACTGGCAACGCGCCTGTCGCTGTTCCTGTGGAGTTCGATCCCCGACGAGCGCCTGCTGGCCCTTGCCGAACAGAGCAAGCTGAGCCAGCCCACCGTGCTGAATGCCGAGATCGCCCGCATGCTCGCTGATCCGCGTGCAAAGGCGCTGACGACGAATTTCGCCGGGCAATGGCTCTACTTGCGCAACCTCGAGCAGCAGCGCCCCGATACCGAGGTGTTCCCCAAGTTCGACGTGCGCCTGAAATCCGCGATGGCAACCGAGACGGAAATGTTCTTCGCGGACGTCCTTCGCAACGACCGCCCGGTGCTGGACTTCATCACCGCCGACGACACCTTCCTCAACCAGCGCCTTGCCGAGCACTACGGCATCCCCGGCGTCTCCGGCCCCGCCTTCCGCCGCGTGGCGCTGCGCCCCGAATGGCATCGCGGCGGGCTACTGGGGCAGGCGAGCATCCTTACCGTCACATCCTACGGCAACCACACCAGCGTGGTGAAGCGCGGCAAGTGGATCCTCGACAACATGCTCGCCGCCGCGCCGCCCCCGCCGCCGCCCGACGTGCCCGCGCTCAAGACCAGCCACGACGGCCGCCTGCTCACCGCACGCCAGCAGCTTGAACTGCACCGCGCGAACCCGACTTGCGCCGCCTGCCATGTGAAGATGGACCCGATGGGCTTCAGCCTCGAGAACTTCGATGCCGTTGGCCAGTGGCGCACGGTCGATGCAGGCCAGCCCATCGACACTGTCGCGACGATGCCGGACGGCTTCAGGTTCGACGGGCTGACCGGGCTCCAGCAGGTCCTGATGGACCACAAGGACGAGTTCACCCGCGCCTTCACCGAACGACTGATGACTTACGCGCTGGCCCGGGGTCTCTCCGCCAACGATATGCCCACGGTGCGCGCCATCGCCTCAGGCGCGGCGGCGGACCAGTACCGCATCCAGACCATCGTGCGTGGGATCGCGCAGAGCCCCGCCTTCACCCTGCGCCGCATGCCGCAGCCGTTCAAGGCGGCCTATGGCCAGACCCCGCGCCTGCCCCTTCGACAAGCTCAGGGTGAGCGGGGTTGGGGCTATGTCTCTGGCAAAAGCGCTCTCAATTCCGCTCAGGCTGAGCTTGTCGAAGCACCGTCGGCAAGGCCCGCCGCCCTGTCTCTGATCGCCACTCCCCGGAAGGCCATGAAATGAGAGTGATCCGCCCCGCCCTCTCGCGCCGCACCGTGCTGCGCGGTGCCGGTGCCGCCATGGCGCTGCCCTTCCTCGAAGCGATGATGCCCAGCGCCAAAGCCGCCGATCTCGGCGCAAGGCCCAAGCGGCTCCAGGTGTTCTACTCCCCCAACGGCATGACCATGCCGGACTTCGTGCCGACCACGACCGGTGCGAATTACATCCTGCCGTCATCGCTCCAGCCGCTTGCCCCCCATCGCGACCAGATCGCGGTCATCACCGGTCTTGGCCATCCGCAGGCCGCTGCGATGGGCGACAGGCCCGCCGGGCACGGCCGCTCCTGCCCCGCGTTCCTCACCGGCGCCCATGCCAAGCAGACCGAGGGGCCGGACATCCGCGCAGGGATATCGATGGATCAGGTTTTCGCGCAGCACCTGGGCGATGCCACCCCGCTCGCCTCGCTGGAACTTGGCATCGACACCGCCAGCCTGCTCGGATCGTGCGACATCAACTATTCCTGCGCCTACACCAACGGCATCTCGTGGCTCACTCCCACGGTGCCGCTGCCGGTCGAGGCGAACCCGCGCGCGGTGTTCGAGCGGCTGTTCGGCGATGGCGACACCGACGAGGCAGGCCGCCTCGCCCAGCTGCGCCGCCAGTCCTCGATCCTCGACTTCGTGATGGACGACACCCGCCGCCTCTCGGGGCTGCTGGGCATGGAGGACAAGCGCAAGCTCGACGAATACCTCGACGCCACCCGCGCCATCGAGAAGCGCATCCAGCGCAGCGCCGCTTCGCCCGCCACCACACAGGCTGCCGGCCTGCAGCAACCCGCAGGCATCCCTGACGACTTCGCCGAGCACGTGAAGCTGATGATCGACCTGCAGGTACTGGCCATGCAGGCGGACATCACCCGCGTCGGCACCTTCATGATCGGGCGCGAGCTGTCGAACCGCACGTATCCCGAGATCGGCGTGCCGGATTCGCACCACATGCTCAGCCACCACGGCAACAACCCGGACAAGATGGCGCAGCTGGCGAAGATCAACCGCTACCACATGGAATTCTTCGCCTATTACCTGCAGAAGATGAAGGACACAGCCGACGGCGATGCCTCGCTGCTGAACCGCACGCTGGTGATCCGCGGCTCCGCCTTCGGTGATTCCAACGAGCACGACTACATGGACCTGCCAGTGATCGTCGCGGGTGGACTGGTGAAGGGCGGGCGGCACACGAAGGTGGAAAAGGGCACGACGATGTCCAACCTGATGCTCGCCGGCCTGCATGCTCTGGACGTACCCGCCGCGAAGTTCGGAGACAGCACCGCCCCGCTGGGAGCATTGACCGATGCGTGAAGTTGTGGCGCTGCTGACCGGCGCGGCACTTCTCGCGCCGGGTGCCCCTGCCCATGCGGACACACTGGCCGATGCTCTGACTACGGCGGATCCCATCGCCGTCAAGGCCGCGCTCGAAGCCGGCGGTGACGCGAATGCCCCGCTGATGTACGGCGAAAGCGCCCTCGCCCGCGCCATCGAGACGCAGGACCCGGCGCTGGTCGCCGTGCTGCTCGACCATGGCGCCAAGCCCGACGTCGCGGATTCCGAGGGTCTCACCCCCCTGTCGCTCGCCTGCGAGCGCGGCAGTACGGCCATCGTCGGACAACTGCTCGACGCCCGCGCCAACGTGCGCAAGGCTGGACCCGACGGCAGCACGCCGCTGGCGGTCTGCGCAAGGTTCTCTTCCGCAGAGGCGGTCACTCGCATGCTGGCGAAGGGTGCGAAGGCCGACCCATCCGATACCCGCGGGCAGACGCCGCTGATGTGGGCGGCCTCCGCCGGCAATGCCGAGGCCATCGTGGCGCTTCTCAAGGCCGGAGCGAAAGCGAACCGGGTCACCGCCGCCGGCTTCACCCCGCTGTTCTTCGCCATCGCCAGCGGATCGGGCGCTGCCACCCGCGCCCTGCTCGATGCGGGAGCGGATGCCGCCCATTGCGGCCCGGAAAACACCAGCGCACTTCAACTGGCGCTTTATTGGAAGAACTGGCGCGCGGCGGAAATGCTCGCCGGATCGGGCTTCGACCTTGCCGAGCGGGACCGCAACGGCGAACAGCCGCTTCACGTCGCCGCCATGGGCGGAGACACGGCGCTCGTCGATGCCTTGCTGGCAAAGGGCGCGGACGTGAACGGGCTCACCGGTCCATCCCGCATCACGTGGGTGACCGAAGCAAATTTCGGCATGGCCCCCGCGCCGGTCCCGCCGACCCCGCCGCTGCTGCTGGCCGCCCAGGCCGGTCAGGTCGCGGTGATGAAACGGCTGGTGGAGCGGGGCGCGGACCCCCGCTTCGTCGCACAGAACGGCGTGAACGTCGTGCTCGCCGCCGCCTCGGGACGCAGTGCCGCCGCGCTGGAGGAGGCACTTGCCCTGGCGCCCGACGCCAATGTCGGCGACGCGAGGGGCACCACGCCGCTCCACCTGGTGATCGGCGGAGGAATGCACGAGGAACTTGGCGCCATGCTCCGGGTATTGGCGGCGCACGGCGCGAGGCCCGATCGCGCCAATGGCAAGGGCACGACCCCGGCGCAGATGGCCGAGGGCGGTCTTGCGACGGTAAAAGCAGTCTACGATCAAGTCTTTGGCCAAAAGGCCGCGCCTGTGTTAGCCACCAATCGTCCTTGAATCCCAACAACCCGATCAGGATCGACACACCATGACGCTTTCCAAGAAGCTTTCGCTTGCCGTCCTCGGCATGTCCGCCGCCGTGGTCGCCGTGACAGGTACGATGGCCGTTGCCGCCTCGCCCGCCCAGACCGCCATCGCAACGCGCCAGGCCAATTTCAAGAAGATGGGCGGCGCGATGAAAGTGTTGAAGGACCAGCTCGCCAGCGGATCCATCGACAAGGCGCAGGCCGTCGCCGCGGCCAAGACGCTGGCCGCCACCGGCCGCGCACAAGCCGGGCTGTTCCCCAACGGCTCGGGTGCTTCGGCAGGCGTGAAGACCGAAGCCCTGCCCGCGATCTGGACCAACCGCGCCGCCTTCGACGGTGCGATGAAGGCCTACATCGCGCAGGCCGACAAGCTGGTCGCCGTGGCGGGCACCGGCAACGCCGCCGCCATCGGCGCGCAGTTCAAGGCCGTGGGCGGCACCTGCGGCTCTTGCCACAAGCAGTTCCGCGCCGACGACTGAGGCATAGATGACCCGCTCCACCACACCCGTCTGGGACCCGACCGTTCGCCTGTTCCACTGGCTGCTGGTCGCGCTCATCGCCTTTTCGTGGTGGAGCGGGGAACAGCATGATCTCGAACGCCACCGCCTGTCGGGCTACGGCATCCTCGCGCTGCTGGTTTTCCGCGTCTACTGGGGTTTCTTTGGCCCACGCACCGCGCGGTTCTCCAGCTTCGTGCGTGGGCCGAGCGCGGTCGCAGCCTATTTCAAGGGCCTTGGCCACCGGACGGCCAGCCATGCCGACGGGCACAATCCGCTCGGCGGATGGAGCGTCATCGCCATGCTGCTGGCGGTCGGCGCAATGGTGATAGCGGGCCTGTTCTCCAGCGACATCGACATGCTCTACGATGGGCCGCTGGCGACTTACGTGTCGTTCGACCAGTCCTCGGCCGCCTCGGACCTGCACTCTACGATCTTCAACGTGATCCTGGCACTCGTGGCGCTTCACGTGGTGGCAGTGGTGTTCTACCTCGCGTGGAAGCGGCAGAACCTCGTCCGGCCGATGGTGACCGGCAAGCGCCCGGTCGCACACGACGAAGACGCTGCCGACCTGCACTGGTCGCCGGTCAAGGCGCTCATCGGCATCGCAATCGCGGTAGCCTTCGCATGGGCCGTATCGACCGGCTTCCAGTTCGGCAACGCGCCCGCCTACTGAGCGGGCGCGCCTGACCTGCGCTTCAGGGCGTCGCGTCCTTGTAGCGATCCCAGTTGCCGAGCAGTTCGTCGACCACCTTTGAACCCACGGTGTAGAGGTTCTCCACCGCCGCCTCGAGCCCCGCATAACCCTCGTTCTCGCGCAGCAGGTAAGTCGCCGCATCGACGCCCGGCGGGGGCATCGTGAAGTTGGAACCGGCACGCACCACCAGCACGCGGTCGCGGTCGACGCGGCCGATGTTGTCGAGATAGGTCACTGCCTGCATGACGCCGGTATCCTCCATCGCGGACGTCACGAACTCGCCCTTGCCGCCGCTCCAGTAGCGGACCCAGTCGTTCGCCCAGTCGGTCAGCTTCTCCCCGTGCCAGAAGGTCATCGCGGAAAGCGTGTCCCCTTCCAGCACGAATGGGGCTTCCTGCGCGTGAGGGTAATCCACGAACTTCGCGCGCTCCGCAGCGATCGCGGGCGTGTCCGGCAGTTCGATGTTCTTCGTCAGGTCATAAGCCCATTTTTCCAGCGAGGGACTGACCTCGAAGATTTCGCCGCCCGAGGGGTCCGGCTTGCCCTTCATGTCGTTGGGGCCTTTGGTGTTCCGCGCGAAATATCCGGTCTTCCAGTCGGCAGGGATTTCGCGCGCGTCGATCTCGTGCGCAAGGTCGCCGTCCACGACGTAGCGCGCCCAGGCCACCGAGCCGATCGAGGCGTCCTCGGGATCGATGCCCGCGATACCGGCGACCAGCCAGTAGGAATGGTCCAGCGCGAAACGCTGGTCGAGCCCGAGCGCCATGATCGCCGACGTCGAGCGCGCAGTGCCCACGCCCGTCACCATGCCGAGCACCTGCGTCTCGGGATTGTAGTAGAGGTCGTGGAAGCCCTGCGGGAAGGGAATACGCTGGGTCAGCCCGCGACGGGTCTTCCAGAGCTGGAACTCGCCGGCGACATCGCCCTCGTCCTTGCCAATCTCGAACAGCGAGACGATCACCACCTTGACCGGCAGCGGATGATCGCAGGCCGCGCCGGGATCGCAGTCCGCCACGGCGGATGTCGTCGGTGCTGGAACAGGAGCCGAAACATCGGCGGCGAACGCCGGTGCGGCCGTGGCGAGAATGCCGCCCGCCAGGAGGGTCGCGAGCGTATGGGAGCGCATGGGAAACCTTTCAATCGAATCCGCAAGGGAGCGCCGGCCTTAGCCGACGCTCCCCCTCGGGGGATCAGAACTTGTAGGAAACCGTACCCTGGAAACTGCGCGGCAGTTCCGGCAGCACGATGGTCGATCCGAACAGTTCGGTGAAGTTTGCGCGGAAGTACTTCTTGTCCGTCACGTTCTTGACCACCGCACGGAACAGCCACGGGCCGGTCTCGTAAGTAAGCCCCGCGTCGAATTTGGTGTATGCCGGGAGCTTGACCGCCTGCGACTGGCCCGAATAGACCGAGTCCACCGAAACCATGCTGCCCGACAGCGCAAGGCCGTTGTCGAACGCATAAGTCGCGGTCAGCGAGTACAGGTTGGTCGGGATGCCCGCACGGCGCGCATCGCTCTTCGAGGTGATCGGAACCAGACCGATCGGCTGGCCGCCGAGGTAAAGCGCCGGGTTCGAGACGTTGACCAGATCCTCGATGCCGAAGAAGCTGAACAGCGTACCGTCCTGCAGCGCGGTCAGGTTATAGACCTTGGTACGGGTATAGCCGCCGGTGATGAGCAGGTGGTCGTCCACCGCCCAGCGCATCTCGGCCTCCAGGCCCTTGGTCTCGACCGCCTGGTTCACGGTGATCGACTGCGAGGAGTAATCCGTGCGCTTCTGCTTGTAGACCGAAACCGCCGCGTAGAGGCGATCATCGAGCCAGCTGCCCTTCACCCCGCCTTCGTAGAGCTTCGAGGCCGATATCCAGGTGCCGGCCTGCAGGTTGGCCGGGTCAAGCTCTGCGCCCTGCCCGACGATCACGACCGACTGGCGTGCGGCGGTGACGTAGGGAATGATGCCGAAGGGAAGCTTGTAGTTGGCGCTTGCCGACCACGACCATGCACCCTTGGTATCCTTGGCCCCCGCAAAGCCCGGGTCCTCTTCCATCTTGGCGATGTTGTAGTTGGAGACGCCCTTGATCCGGTCGTAGCGCGCGCCCAGCGTGATATCGAGGCCGAACTTGAAATCGAGATCGACGAGGCCGGCAAAGGCAAGGTCGGTGTAGTGGCCCGAGACGTAGCTGGTGTAGTCGCAGTCGCATTCGGTCGACAGCAGGCGGTCGCTGGCTGGCGTATAGCCCACGCTCAGGTCGACACGGTGGAAGTATTCGTAGTTGAAGTCCTCGCCGTGCTTGAAGTGCGTGTAGCGGATCGAGGGCGAGAGCTGGAAGGCGAACTTACCAACGTCGTTCTCGATCGTCTTCGAGATGACGATCTTGTCCTCGAAGACGTAAGAGTCATGGAATTGCGAGAAGCCGTAGGCGTTCTCGTTCATGTTCTCGTAGCTGTCGTAAAACGCCTGGTTCTTGATCTCGATGTCGCCGGGGCCGGTCCAGATGAGGTCGGCGTAGAACGTGGTCCCGTTGTTGTCGAGGCGATCGTTCTTGCCGGTCAGGGTCTTGCGACGGCTAAGTTTGGTCGTACCCACGTTCTGCAGGTTGAGGATCGTATTAGGATTGATCGTGCCGTCTTCGGGATTGGTGAAGCAGGCGTCCGTGATCGAACTAGCGAAGACGCCGCCACCGCAGGCGAAACCGCCGAAGATCGACAGGCCACCCGGCAAGGCCTCGTTGATTTCCTGCTGCGACATCTGGCCGTCACCATTCGTGTCGAGCGAGATCGCCGAGCCGGTGATGTACGTGCCGTTGTCCACCAGGTCCTGCGTCAGGCGGTTCCAGCCACCATTCTGCTGACCGCGATAGCGCTGGTACATGCCGCCGAACTCAAGGCGCAGGCTGGGCGTGAGGTCAGTGTCGAAAGCGCCCTGCAGGATCGTCTGCTTGGTCGACATGTTCTCGTAGTAGCTGCCGGAATCCTCGACCTCGGCGTAGAGGCTGTACCCGAATTCCTGCGTACCGATCTTGCCGGGACCGCGTACTTCGGCCTGCATGTCGGCCTTGTTCCAGCTGCCACCGGTGAAAGAGATCTTGCCTTCCGGGCTGGACATGTACGACCCGCCCTGCACGCGGGCGGACTTGGGGACGAAGTTCATGTAGCCGCCGGTCTTCGACGGGCCGTAGATCGGCGAGGCCGGACCGCGCACGATGTCGATACGCTCGGACGCGGCGATCGGGGTCGGGTAGTTGCCGGGGTTGTCGAGACGGCGCATGCCGCGGAAGTAGACTTCGCCCGGAGTGCCGCGAATGTCGAGCGCACCGCCGACGCCGAAGAACGAGTTGGTGAACGTTCCCGGCGACTGCGCGACGAGATCGTAGATGTCTGTGATGCCGAAGCGTTCCATCTGCTCGGCGCTGATGGTGGAAACCGAGCGCGGCGTCTCGGTCACGGTCTTGTCGAAGCCGAAGACGGAACCGACACCCTCGATCGGCAGAGCGCCCAGCGAACCGGTGACGACAATGTCCTTGCCGTCCTCGCTGGTTTCATCGGCGGCCGCCTGCGCGAAAGCCGGTGTCGTCAGTGCAGTGCAACAAAGCAGCGCGCTCGCGGCCAATACTGTCTTGCGCGCAGTGAAACGGATCATATCCCTCATGGTATGCCCCCTTGATCCGACGGGACCGGTCCCAGCCGCCCGCCGTGTGCTGTTGTGTCCCTCCTCTCCCGCACTTCCTCGTGCAGTTCCCTTTTCCGGTGCGCCGTTGCTTCGACGGCAAGCATCCGTGATCGCGGCGGAGAACTCAGTCCCCCGCCACGCCCTGTTTGCCCTTGAACCGGTCGAGCGAGCGCTCGAACCGATCGAAGTTCATTTCCAGCCGCACTTGCAGCGTGGCTTTCTCGTTCTTTGCGAGAAATGCCTTGCAGGACCCGGCCGCGAAATCCGTCGCGCACGGCGCGACCGCGTGACCATAGCGGCGATCCACCCACAGGCTCGCGCCCGGTGCGAAGGAATATTCCAGGCTGTTGCGCGCCAGTTCCTTGAGGTCGGCGTAGTGCAGCCCCTGTTGCTGCACCGCCCGGACATGCTCGTTGGTCATGTCGGAACGCAGTACGCCCTCGTCGTCGGTCGAAAGCATTACCGGCACACCCATCGAGCGGTAGAGGTGCAACGGATGGACGCCGCCCTCCACGCCAAGGATCACGGCGTTGCTGGTGAGGTTGATCTCCACCCCGATGCCTTCCCGCGCCATGCGGGCAAGGGTTTCCGGGGCGTTGACTTCATAGGCAATGTCGACGCCGTGGCCGATGCGTTTGGCGCCCGAGGCGACGGCCTTGCCGATATGGTCCTCGAGATCCTTGGGCGGCACCAGTCCGAGCGCCAGTTCGCCAGCATGCATGGTGACGTTGACCCTGGGATACTTCGCCTCGAGGAAGCGGAACATCGCCATGTGCAGGTCGTAGTCGCGCAGGGCGACCGGATCGTCCTCGGGCATGACGATGTTGACGCCGACGAAGCGCGGGTCCTTGTCCGCCAGCACGAAGCCCGCGAGCATCGAGCGCCACACGACCTGCGGCGGCAATCCGCGCATGGCCGAGTAGATGTAGTGCATCGCGACGCCGCAGCCCGGATCGGCCGCCTTCGTGCCGCAGCCGAGGCGCTTATTCGCGAAGGCTTCCTCCTCGTCCACTTCCGCGATAGCCGGCGCGACCAACGCCTGAGCCGCCGGAAGGTCGCGCTTGTAGGCGGCGGCGATGCCGTCGACGTCGAGCGGAACATCGGGCGCGGACAGCATGAATGGCGTCGTGCTGTCCGGATTGTGCATCAGTTCGACGTAGACGAGGTTGTTGCGGCCTGCGCTGGCGAAGGCGTCGGCCAGCCAGCGCGCGTCCTCGCCATCCGCCGCAGGACCGAACTTGCGGAAGCTGGAGAAGAACTGGTTGTGGCCGGAAACCAGCGCCGGACCGATGCCCTTCTGGAAACCGCGCGTCGAGATCGCGTCGATCAGTTTCGCATAAGTGAACGGGTCCTTCTCGGCCATCGGGCCGATCTGGAGTTCGGCGGGACACGGCCCCGGCACGATGCGGGTGATCCCCTCGTCCGCGCACATGCCCTTGGCGGCGGCGACTTTGAGGAAGTCCTCCGCATAGACCGAGCCGCCGAGGTGGTTGTGCAGATCGCCGCCCTTGGGCATCGCCTGCAGGAACACGCGCAGCCGACCGGCATTGCTCGCCATTTCGTCGAGCATGGCAGACGCCGCCGCCTCGTCCGCATGCGCGGCCGGAGCCGCGAGAGGCAAGGCCAGCGTCGTCAGCAGGGTGGAAACGAGGCGCCTCACGGTACGGGGGCCTTCGGCACGGTAGCCTCGTACTTGTCCCAGTGCTTGAGCAGTTCGTGCACGACCGGCGCGCCGACGAGGTAATTCGCCTCGAACGCGGCCTTCTGGCCTGCGCCTTCGTTGGCGACGCTCTCGACCGCCGAGACGCCCGGAGGCGGCATCGAGGGGTTGGAGCCGGTGCGCAGCACCATGACGCGGTTCGCATCGACCAGACCATTCTTGGCCGCGATCAGGATCGAGCCCTGCTGGATCTGGCTTTCCATGTTGGTCATGGCGAAGCGGCCCTTGCCGCCGGTCCACAGCTTGACCCAGTCGCGCGCCCACTGCGTGCGGCTCGGGCCGTGCCAGTAGCGCAGGCCGCCCAAGGTCTCGCCCATCAGCACGAACGGCGGCTTCTGGGCATTGGGCCAGCCCTTCCAGCGTGCGCGGTCGGCCTGAAGCTCGGGCGAGTCCGGGATCTTCACATCCTTGCTTAGCTCATAGGCCCAATAGGCGAGGCCCTGGTTAAGCTCGGCCGACATCGCCAGCTTACGGGTATCGGTGAAGCCCGCGAAGTCCTGGGTGGCTCCGGGCAGAGTGTTCGGCTTGTCGGCGCCGATCGCGAACAGGCCATAAGGCCAGTCCTTTGGCACTTCGCGGTCGTCGAACTCGCGCAGCTTGTCGCCGTCGACCACCCAGCGCGACCACGCCGCGCTGCCGACCGAGGCGAGCTGCGGATCGACGCCGGAGATGCCGGTGAACAGCCAGTACGTCTTCGTGAAATCGAAGCGCGGGTCCATCAGCAGCGCGGTCAGCTGGTCGGACACGCTGCCGATCATCGTGTCCGGGCTGCCCCAGACCATGCCATAGAGCCCGTCCGCATTGCGGCGCAGCGGGTGAAGCGTGCCCTTGACCGGGATCACCTCGTCCAGATGCTCGCGCTCGGCCCAGGCCTGGAATTCGCCTGGGGCATCGCCCTTGTCCTCGCCCGGCTCGAAGGTGGCGACGACGATGACCTTCACCGGAATCGGCGTGACCTTGGGAATTTCCGGCAGCGCAGGCTCCGCCGCTGCCGCAGCGACGGGCGCAAGCAGGCCCGCTGCTGCAGCAAGCGCCAGCGCACGCAAGGAAGCCCTCAAGGGGCGGCCGGATCGATAAGCAATCATTGTAACTAGAACCCCGAGAACGGGGGGCGCACCCGCGCAGGTTCGGTGGATTCACCCGGCACCGGCGCGCCCCCTTACCAAAAGTGCGGCTCCGGCGACCGACGATCCCCCTGTAGGGAGAGGATCGGGAAATCGCGTTCGTCGGATCGCACCTTCCGGTATTGCTAGCGGTGGTACGGCACAGGAGATAGTGCTAGCAAACGCAATGAATCCCACGGTCCGTTGCAAAAATTAGAGCAGGTCTAAAGTCGCCATGCCCGCCTTTTCCCGTTTTCTGCGCTATTTCATGGTCGTCGGCCGCCACGGTTCGATCCGCAAGGCCGCCGACGAACTCAATGTCTCGGCCTCGGCCATCGCCCGCCAGATCCTCAACGTCGAGGCGGAGATCGGCACACCTCTGTTCGAGCGCCTGCCCACCGGCCTGCGCCTGACGGCGGCGGGAGAGATCATGATGGCGGCGGGCAACCGCTGGCAGAAGAACATGCAGGACATCCGCGCGCAGATAGAGGACTTGCGCGGGCTCAAACGCGGTCACGTGGAGATGGCGGTGATCGAGGCTTTGGCGAAAGGGCACATCCCCGCCGCCATCCGCACCATCAACGAGCGCTACCCCGGCATCACCGTGGACGTTAAAGTGCTGGAGAACGACCAGGTCCGCAAGGCCGTGGCCAACGGCGATGCCGACTTCGGCATCATGTTCGAGCCACAGAGCTACCGCGACCTCAACGTGCGTTCCTTCGTCGAAGTCGTGCTCGGTTTCGTGACGCCCGCCAACCATCCGCTCGGCCAGCAGGGCGAGGCGCGCTTCACGGCCTGCACCGGCCTGCCGCTGATCCTGCCTTCCGAACCGCTCGCAGTGAGCCAGCAGATTGCCGTTCTCGAAGGCGCGACCGGCATGGAGATGGACCGCAAGGCTACGTCCGACAACATCCAGATGATCACCTCGCTGGTGCAGGAAGGCCTGGGCATCGGCATCCTCTCCTCACTGGACGTGATTACCGAAGTCCAGGCCGGACAGCTCGCCTTTACCCGCATTTCAGACGCCATGCTCAGGCCGATGACGCTGGCGCTCTGCACCAACTCGGCGCGCACACCCTCCTACGCCGCAGGGATCGTGCTGAGCGAGATCGAGAACGGGTTCTCGAAGCTCAGCTATCTCGAATCGATGCGGCCCGGCGGGTAAAACGGGCCGACAGGCGATTGCCCTGACAGCAGGCAGGCGATATTCGCGGAACTTTCCCGACATCGCCGGACAGGATTCGCTCCGCATGAGCCAGACCGAAGAACCCCAACTGCATTACCTCGAATACTACGAGGACTTCCTCGCCAAGGTCCGCGTGCTTTCGCGCAAGATCGCGGGCGGCGAATGGCAGCCCGAATTCATCATCGGCGTCGGCCGCGGCGGCCTCGTGCCGGCGGTCTACATCTCGCACCAGCTGGAAGTGCCGATGCTGTCGATCGACCACTCGGCCAAGGTTCCCGGCTTCGCCGACGAACTGCTGGGCAAGGTCGCCGGGATGACCGCCGAGGGCAAGCGCCTGCTCTTCGTCGACGACATCAACGACAGCGGCGGCACCATCGAGTACATCCGCAACCTACTGGGCGACAATGGCTGCGACGCCGAAAACCTGCGCTTCGCGGTGCTGATCAACAACACCCGCTCCAAGGCGGTCGCCGAACTCTACGTCGATGCCATCGACCGTGACGAGGACAAGCGTTGGTTCGTGTTCCCGTGGGAATCGGTCGGCACCAAGGACGCCATCGTCGAGGAAGCACGCTCGGTTCCCGAGAGGCTTGGCTGATCATGCGGATCTGCGTCTATCTCGGCTCCTCGGCGGGCGTTAATCCCCTCTACCGCGAGGCTGCGCACCAATTCGGCACGCTGCTGGCCAAGCGCGGCATCGGCCTCGTCTACGGCGGCGGCATGGTCGGCCTGATGGGCGTGGTCGCGGACGCGGCCTGCGCGGCGGGCGGCGAAGTCATCGGCGTCATCCCCGAGGCCCTGCGCGCGCGCGAGCACGACCACCAGGGCATCACCGAGCTTCACGTCGTCAAGACCATGCACGAACGCAAGGCGATGATGGCCAACCTCTCGGACGGTTTCGTCACCCTGCCCGGCGGCATCGGCACGTTCGAGGAAATGTTCGAAGCCTGGTGCTGGACGCAGCTCGGCTATCACAACAAGCCGGTGGGCCTGCTCGACGTCAACGGGTTCTACTCGGGGCTGGGCCAGTTCATCGACAACGTGGTGGAAGAAGGCTTCCTCCAGCCGCGCCACCGCGCGATGCTGATCGTCGAGAAGGACCCCGAGGCGATGATCGACCGTATCGTCAACTTCGTCCCGCCTGAAAACGAGCACTGGCTCGGAGCGCAGGACGTTTGAGGTCAGCGGCGGGCCGAGAAATTCGGCCCGCCCCGTAACCCTGGCGTCACCCTGAACTTGTTTCAGGGTCCATAGTGCCTCACCATCCGCGCTTTCGGCTGCAAACCGCCAGCGCGGAGGCGAACTGATCCGATGGAATACGCTGCCCGATGGGCCCTGAAACAAGTTCAGGGTGACGATGCGTGGAGGGCAACGCATACCCCCTGACGGCTCACCCCGCCGCGTAAGCCTCCAACCGCTCGACATGCCGTGCGACGGCCTCGGGCGGCAGAAACGAGCCAGTGAAGCTGTTGCGCGCCAAGGTCACCAGATCGTCGCGAGAGAGCCCCCTCGCCTCTGCGACCGCCCGGTAATTGTCGGCCACGTAGCCGCCGAAATAGGCCGGATCGTCCGAATTCACCGTCGCCTTCAGCCCTTCCGCCAGCATCCGGTCGAGCGGATGGTCGGCAAGGTCCTTCACCACGCAGAGCTTGAGGTTCGACAGCGGACAGACCGTCAGCGTCATTCCCTCGGCCGCGAGGCGCGACACCAGCGCCGCGTCCTCCAGCGCGCGATTGCCGTGGTCGATGCGGTCGACGCCGAGCAGGTCGAGCGCCTCGTGAACGTAGGCGGGTGGACCTTCCTCTCCCGCATGGGCGGTGATCTTGAGGCCCTTTTCGCGCGCCGCCGCGAAGACGCGGGCGAACTTGGCGGGCGGATGACCGACTTCCGAACTGTCGAGCCCGACCGCCGTGATCCGCTCCAGCCAGGGCTCGGCCATCTCCAAGGTCGCAAACGCGGCCTCTTCCGGCAAGTGCCGCAGAAACGAGAGGATCAGCTGCGAGGTCAGGCCGAATTCTGCTTCGGCGGCGGCCATCGCGGACAGCATCCCCTCGATCACCTCGGCAAAGGGGATGCCCCGGTCGGTGTGGGTCTGGGGATCGAACATGATCTCCGCATGGACCACCCCGTCCGACGCCGCGCGCGTGAAGTAAGCCATCGCGAGGTCGTGGAAATCGGCGCGGGTCCGCAGCACGTCGGCGCCCGCGTAGTAGATGTCGAGGAAGTCCTGCAGGTTCGAGAAATCGTAGGCGGCCCGCACCTCCTCCACCGAGGCGTATGGGATGGCGACGCCGTTACGCTGCGCCAGCGCGAACATCAGTTCGGGCTCGAGGCTACCTTCGATGTGGAGATGCAGTTCGGCCTTGGGCAGGCCGGCGATAAACTGGGCAAGATCGGTCATGGTGTCCTTTTGTACGCGCATTCGCCCAGTAGGTAAGTACGGGAAATGGCGCGCTCGTCGCCGAGGATCTGGAGTGCGAAAAGCCGCGTGGCAAGGTCCGCGCCCCCGTTTTCCCTGGCCGTGCGTCGCGCCATCAGCGGCGTGGCGGCGCTGTCGAGCACGACGAAGTCCGCCTCCTGCCCCACTTCCAGCGCGCCCACACGGTCGGCGATGTGCAGCAGCGAAGCGCTTCCCGCCGTGGCGAGATAGAGCGCACGGAACGGATCGAGCCGGTCCTCGCGGGCCAGCGCCGCCTGATAGGCGAACCCGGCGGTTCGCAGCATCGAGAACGACGTCCCCGCGCCAACGTCAGTGCCGAGGCCCAGCCGCAAGGCATGCCGGTCCGCCTGCCCGAAGTTGAAGTGCCCGGACCCCAGAAACAGGTTGGAGGACGGGCAGACCGCGACGCCCGCACCGCTCTCGTGCAGGCGGGTGCAGGCCCGGTCGGACAAGTGGATGCCGTGCGCGAAGACCGAACGCGAGGTGACGAGCCCGAAGCGGTCGTAAACGTCGAGGTAATCGGCGCTGTCCGGGAACCGCGCGGCGACGGCGGCGACTTCGTGGAGGTTCTCCGACAAGTGGGTGTGCATCAGCACGTCGGGATGCTCGGCCAGCAAGGCACCCGCGTCCGCAAGCTGCGCATCGCTGGAGGCGAGCGCGAAGCGCGGCGTCACCGCATAGCCCAATCGCCCGCGCCCCCGCCAGCGACGGATCAGCGCCTCGGTCTGCGCGCGGCCGGAGGCGACGGTGTCCTTCAGCCCCTCCGACCCGAGGTCCATCAGAACCTTGCCCGAGACGATCCGCATCCGCCGCTCCAGCGCGGCCTCGAACAGGGCATCGACCGACTGTTCGTGGACGGTGGGATAGACCAGCGCGCTGGTAGTGCCGTTGCGCAGCAGTTCATCGAGGAAAAACGCCGCGACGGCATCGGCGTGGGTCTTGTCGGCGAAAGCCTTCTCCGCCGGGAAGATGTGCTTGTCGAGCCAGTCGAGCAGTTGTTCCCCGTAGGACGCGATGCGGTCCGTCTGGGGGTAGTGGACGTGGGCGTCGATGAAACCGGGCACGACGAGGCCGGGAAGCACTTCGGGCTCGGGATACCTGTCGGCCAGCTCGGCGTAAGGGCCGCGCGCGATGACCACGCCGTCTTCGACGACGAGCAGACCATCGGGCTCGTGGCGCACGGCCTCGACCCAATCGCGTGGATCTTGCGCTACCGAAAGAATTTCGGCGCGGAAAACGCGGATCATCAATACCCTCTCAATTGCAGAAGCTGAGCGCAGACCGCGATGGCGATCACGTCCGGCTCCTTGCCGGTGACGCCGGGCACGCCGATCGGCGCGGTCAGGCGCTCCAGCGCCTGCGGGGAAATTCCATCGGCCGCGAGCCGCGAGCGGAAGCGGGCGATCTTGGTAGAAGAACCGATCAGGCCGACGAACGCCACCGGATCGATCCGGCCCAGCGCCGCCAATGTCAGGTGATAGTCCAGCGGATGATCGTGAGTCAGGATCAGCACTGCCGCATCGGCCGGGGCCTCGGCGACGCAGTGCGCGATCTCTTCCTCGGGCACCAGGGTCACGCCGTCGATATGCGCCTGCTCGGGCCGGGTGTCGAACCAGGCGAGCTGGAGCGGCAGGCCGGTCATGTGTCGGGCAATGGCCTGCCCGACATGGCCCGCGCCGAACAGGTAGACCGGACGCGGCCGCTCGCCCACCGGCTCGACGATCCGGGCGCCGACTTCCGGCTTGTCGCCCCGGGCGGACTGGCGGGTCGCCGTCTCGCGCTCGAACACGCGGCGCATCAGCGTAGCCTCGGCAAAACTGGTCGCCAGCATCCGCCCCGGTTCGGCATCGTGCAGCCAGTCGAGCGCATCCGTATCGAGATGCTCCACCAGCACGCGCACCCTGCCCCCGCAGCACTGTCCCAGCAGAGGGCCGAGGGGGTAATCCTGCACCCGCCACGTGCCCGGCGCATGATCGAGGATCGCGCGCGCCTGCTCCACCGCCCGGTATTCGAGCTGGCCACCGCCGATGGTGCCTTCCTGTCCCTGCGCGGTAACGAGCATCCGCGTGCCCGCGCCGCGCGGGGCCGATCCCTCGCTGGCGAGCACGGACACCATCGCGGTCGGGACCGTCCGGTCCAGCCGCCGCAACCAGCCGATCCACTGCGTCATGCCGAAAACGCCGCGATCGCCTTGAGGATACGCTCGGGCGTGCAGGGCGCGTCGAGTTGCGGCAGCGCGCGCTTGGCGGGTACGGTCGCAGCGACGGCGCGGTTCAGTGCCGAGAACACCGAGATCGCCAGCATGAACGGCGGCTCGCCCACCGCCTTGGAGCGGTTGATGGTCGGCTCGACGTTCTCGCCGTCCCACAAGGTCACGGTGAAATGCCTGGGGCGGTCGGAAGCGGTGGGGATCTTGTAGGTCGCGGGGCTGTGCGTCAGCAAGCGGCCCTTGCCGTCCCACACCAGTTCCTCGGTCGTCAGCCAGCCCTGCCCCTGGATGAAGCCACCCTCGATCTGGCCCTTGTCGATCACCGGGTTGAGCGAACGGCCGACGTCATGGATGATGTCGACCGCCAGCACCTTGTGCTCGCCGGTCAGGGTATCGACCACGACCTCGCTCACTGCGGCGCCATAGGCGAAGTAGTAAAACGGGCGCCCCTTGAAGACCGAGCGGTCGTACTCGATCCCCGGTGTCGCGTAGTATCCGGTGGAGGATAGCGACACGCGCCCGATGTGCGCCTTGCGCGCGACTTGCGCGAAATCCAGCGTCTCCGCGCCGACGATCACGCCGCCGGGGGTGAAGTGCACCTCCCCCTCATTCAGTCCGTAGGTACGGGCAAGGAATTCGGTCAGCCGGTCGCGGATCGTCATCGCCGCGTTGTGTGCCGCCATGCCGTTGAGATCCGCGCCCGAGCTTGCCGCCGTGGCGGACGTGTTGGGCACCTTGTCGGTACGGGTCGCGGTGATGCGGATGGTCTCCATCGGGACCGCGAAGACATCGGCCACGACCCGCGCGACCTTGGTGTAGAGCCCCTGCCCCATCTCGGTGCCCCCATGGTTCACCTGGATCGAGCCGTCGGCATAGACGTGGACGAGCGCACCCGCCTGGTTGAGATGGGTCGTGGTGAAGCTGATGCCGAACTTCACCGGTGTCAGCGCGATACCCTTCTTGAGCACCGGGTTGGCGGCGTTGAACGCCTCGACCGCCTTCGCCCGCTCGTCGTAGCGCGAGGTCTGGCGCAGCCGGGCGATGATTTGCGGTGCGACGTTGTCAGCTACCGTCATCGCGTAAGGGGTCGTCTCTCGCCTCGGCCCATAAAGGTTCAGCACCCGCACATCGAGCGGGTCACGGCCGAGCGCCATCGCCACGTCGTCGATCACCCGCTCGATCGCCAGCATGCCCTGCGGCCCGCCGAAGCCCCGGAAGGCGGTGGCCGAGACGGTGTTGGTCTTCAACCGCTCGGACATGACCTCGACGTCGGGCAGGAAGTAGCAGTTGTCCGAATGGAACATCGCACGGTCATTGATCGCGGGCGAGAGGTCCACTGTCGCCCCGCAGGCCGACGCGAGGTGCAGCGACAGCGCCAGCAGGCGACCCTCCCCGTCGAAGCCGACCTCGTAGGTCACTTCGAAGGGGTGACGCTTACCGGTCATGACCATGTCGTCGTCACGGTCGCAGCGGAACTTGGCGGGACGGCCGGTCTTGCTCGCCACCAGCGCGGCGGCGGCGGCGAACAGCGCAGCCTGCGTCTCCTTGCCCCCGAAGGCGCCGCCCATGCGCCGCACCTCGACCGTCACGTCGGCGGACGAAACGTGCAGCATGTGGGCGACGAGGTGCTGGACTTCGCTTGGATGCTGCGTGGAGCACAGGACATGGACCTGCCCATCCTCGCCCGGCGTCGCGACCGAGACCTGGCCTTCAAGGTAGAAGTGGTCCTGCCCGCCCATGGCGAAGCGACCCGAAAGGCGGTGCGGCGCTGCGTCCATCGCGGCAGAAGCATCGCCCCGTGCCATGCGCTGCGCGGGCTCGATGTGCGATCCGGCAGCCTGCGCATCGGCCACGGTCAAGGCGGCAGGAAGCGGTTCATATGCGATGCGGCCAAGCCGCGCGGCGATGCGGGCCGCGCGCTGGCTGGTCGCGGCGACGAGGAACACCGCCTGTCCATGGGTGATGACTTCCCCATCGGCGAGCAGCCGGTCGTCGCCCGCGACAGGGCTGACGTCGTTCGCGCCGGGAATGTCGGCGGCAGTATAGACTGCGACGACGCCGGGAGACGCGCGGACCTCGGACAGATCCATCGAGACGATGCGCGCCCGAGCCTCGCTCGACTGGCCGAAGGCGAGGTGCAGCATGTCAACCGGCTCGGTCAGGTCGTCCGCATAGCGCGCCTCGCCCGCAACATGGAGGCGCGCGCTGTCGTGCGGATGCGAGGGCTTGGGCAGCACCTTCCAGGCGGGATCACGCTCAGCCATCGACCGCCTCCAGCACGCAAGTCGCCACGCCTTGCGAACGCAGCCAGAGGCGGCGCAGCAGGTTCGCGGCCGCCTCTATGCGATAGGTGGAGGAACCGCGCACGTCGGTCAGCGGTTCGAAATCCACCTTCAGCGCCTCGACAGCGGCCGTTATCGTGGTTTCCGCGAAGGACTGGCCGATCAGGGCCGCCTCACACCCGGCGGCCCGCTTCGGGGTTGCCGCCATGCCGCCGAACGCGACGCGCGCCTCACGGATCACACCCGCCTCGACGCGCAACGCGAAGGCACCGCAGACAGCCGAGATGTCGCTGTCGAACCGGCGCGAGAGCTTGGAGATCAGCACCACCGCATCCCTCGGAGGACGCGGGATATGGATGGATTCGACGAACTCGCCGGGCTGCCTGTCCTGCTTGCCGTAAGCGACGAAATAGTCCTCCAGCGGCATCGTCCGGCGCCCCGTCGCACTCTGCAGGGTCAACCGAGCCCCCAGCGCGATGAGCGCCGGCGGGCCGTCCCCGATCGGCGACCCATTGGCGATGTTGCCGCCCACGGTCCCCGCGTTGCGCACCTGCAGCCCGCCGATGCGGCGCACCAGTTCGCCAAGGTCCGGGTGCAGCCGCGCCATCGCTGCATGCGCATCGGCATAGCGCACGCCCGCGCCGAGGGTCAGCGCGTCATCAGTCTCTTCGATCTTTGCGAGTTCGGCGATGCCGCCGAGGAAGATCACGGTGCCAAGGTCGCGAAGGCCCTTCGTCACCCACAAGCCGACGTCCGTAGCTCCTGCGACCATGCGGGCGTCGGGATGCTCTGCCAGCAGCGCAGCCAGTTCATCGCAGGAGCGCGGCGCGAACCAACGGCGGCCCTGCCCCTCTCCCGAAGTGCTGCCCTCCAGACCCTTGAGAGCGGCGACCACCGCAGTGTCATCCTGCCCGAAAGGAGCTGCGCCCTCGCCCGCCTCTATGATCGGACCATAGCCGGTGCAGCGGCACAAGTTGCCCGCGATCACGTCCTCGACGGGCAGATCGCAACCGCGCGCACCGATGGTGCGGCCATGCAGCGACATGACGAACCCCGGCGTGCAGAAGCCGCATTGGGAGCTGCCGTTGCAGGCCATCGTCTCCTGCAACGCATTGAGCGCGCCATCGGCGTCCTTGAGGCTCTCCACGGTCATTACCGCCTTGCCGTCCAGCATCGGCAGGAACTGGATGCAGGAATTGACCGCGCGCCATGCGATGCCCTGTCCCTCCAGCGAACCGACCAGCACCGTGCAGGACCCGCAATCACCTTCGGCGCAGCCCTCCTTGGTGCCAGTACGACGCATGGAGTAGCGCAAGTGATCGAGCACGGACGCGGTCGGATCGACCGCGTCCAGTTCGACCACTTCGCCATCGAGAAGGAAACGCACCGTCATGTCAGCTGCCCCGGTAGGTCGAATAGCCGAAGGGGGAGACCAGCAGCGGCACGTGATAATGTCCGTCCGGATCGGCGATGCCGAAATCGATCGACACATGGTCGAGGAAGGGCGGCTCGGGCAGTTTGACGCCCTTGCCCCGGAAGTAGGCAGCAACCGCGAAGGTCAGGCGATAGGACCCGGTCGGCAGCGCCGGAAGTCCTGGGCAACGGCCATCGGCATTGGTCTCGCCGGTGAACAGGATCGTGCCCGATCCGGTCTCCAGGCACAGCGAGATACCCGTTGCGGGGGAACCATGCGTGGTATCGAGGACATGGGTGGAAAGGCTGCTCATGCGACCTCCTCCTCTTCGGCACGCGGCCATACGCCAAGGAACTCGTGTTCGTCATAATCGAGGAAGTCGGCCACCAGAGCCTCCCGGTCGTCGAGGAAGAGCTGGTCGGCGACCCCCCTGACCAGCCGTGGCAGCGCATTGTGCAGGCCCGACAGCGCAGAGGCGGAGAGGCCCAGGCTGACCAGCGCCGAATAGTTGAAGGCAAAAAGCCCGTGCAGCGGCGCGCCGTCCACCCCGTCGCGCGGCAGGAACTCGAAGGCACTACCGAGATACGGGTGCGCATCGATCAGCGCATTGGGCTTGCCTGGCGGCGTCACCCGGTCTCGCCAGCGGGCGATAAGGTCGGAAATCTGCGCCAGTTCGGGCCGCAGCCCGGGATCGCTGAGCAGCCCGGTGGAGATCACGACGAAGTCGAAATCATGGATGCCCTGCGGCGTCGTGACGCGCACCAGATTCCCGGCTTCATTGGTATGCTCCTTCACGTCGAGCCACGGCGCGCCAAGGTGCAGCGCAAAGCCGGGCCACGATGCCGCGCGCTCGAACGTGTCGTTCGTCGGCGGCTGGTTGTGGCCGAGAAAGGCGTCCATCGCGGCGTACTTGGTCGCATCGTCCAAGGCGGGATAGCGGGCGGTGAAACCCACGCGCTCCATGAACCGGATCGGGTTGATGCGCGGCAGCTGCTTGCGACGCATGAACACTTCCGCCGTCGCGACGCCCTGCGTCAGCGCGAAGTTGGCGTTGTCGAAGGCCGATGCCCCGCCGCCCAGCACGCCGATGCGCTTGCCGTGCAGCCGCGCGAAATCGATAGGTTCGCTCGTGTGCGCCCATAGGTGCCGGGAAAGGTTGTCGCTGACCATCGCCGGGGTGTGCCACTCCCCGCCGCCCTGGATACCGGTGGCGAGCACCACCTTGCGCGCATGTTCCACCATGCCGCCAGCGAAGTGCAGGCGATGCACGCCGAGATCGGGCAGCGGCTCGATCCGTTCCAGCTTCGCGCCGTTCTCCACCGGCAGGTCGAGCACGCGCCGATACCAGCGCAGATACTCCATCCAGTCACCACGCGCGATCTTGTCGATTGCCTCCCAGCCCGCACTCCCGTGCTGCGCCTCCCACCAGGCGCGATAAGTCAGCGAGGGCACGCCGAAGTCGATCGGGTTGAGGTGCTTGGGCGTGCGCAGCGTGACCATGCGCGCGTAGGTTTCCCAGGGTCCTTCGTAGCCCGCCTCGTTCTCGTCGAAGACGCGCACGTTGGTGACGCCCTCACGCCGCAGGCCCAGCGCGGCGGAGAGGCCGCACTGACCGCCGCCGATCACCGCGACGTCAAGCACCGCAACTCCATCGAGGTCCCGCGGGCGCACCCATTCCGGGCGGGCGAAGCCGATCAGCTCCAGTTCGCGGGCAAGCTGCGCCTCAAGGGCAGGGAGGCCTATCGCATCGATCATGTCATGTCTTCCAGACGCAGGCGGACGATTTCACCGATCTGCTCCAGCGCGGTCGCCACTTCGGTCTCGCAGTCATTCGCGAGACGGCGTTCCATCGCGGCGAGGATACCAGCCTTGTCGGTCAGGCGCACGCAGATGATGAAAGGAAAGTTGAACGCCGCGCGGTAAGCGGCGTTCAGACGGTGGAATTCGGCATATTCGTCAGGCGTCAGGCGGTCGAGGCCGGCGCTGGCCTGTTCGGCGGTGCTGGCTTCGGTCAGGGTGCGGTCGATGGCGGCCTTGCCCGCAAGCTCGGGATGCGCGCGGATAAGGGCGAGTTGCTCGTCCGGAGCGGCGGCATACATCACCGCCATCAGGTCAGCATGACGATCACCCGAAGAGGGCCTCGCATCGGCGCGCTCTTCCACCCAGGGGCTGTGTTCGAACAGGGCGGTCACGATGTGGTCCCCTCCAGGCTGACATGGGCGGAGACGACTTTCCAGCCATCGGTGAAGCGCACCCACGATTGCGTCTGGCGCCCCCGGCGGTCCGAGCCCTCGCGGAAGAATTCGGCATCGGCGGTGGCGAAATTGTCGCCGTAGACGGTGATCGCGACCTTCCCCAGCCTCCGCTGCGGGGAGCCGCCGCGACCCTTGCGGAACTCGCGAATCTCCGCGATGCCGTAGAGCACTTCACCCACGCCGTAGCGGTTGGTGGTGGGGGCATCGTGGAACAGCGCGTCCATCGCCGGAATGTCGTCTGCCATCAGCGCCGTCTCGTAGGCGTGGAAGGCGTGGGTCACTTCGGCGAGAAGCACGGGATCATTGATCCGCATAAGGATGCACCTCCATCCAGTGTCGCGCGATGTCGATACGGCGTGCCACCCAGGCATCACCGCTGGCCGTGACATGGTCGAGGAACTTCGCCAGCCACCGCGCGCGGCCGGGCTTGCCGGCAATGCGGGCGTGGAGGCCGACCGACATCATCCGCCCGCCCTCCTCGCGCAGCTGGTCGAACGTGTCGCGCATGTGGCGGAAGAACTGTTCGCCCTCGGTGAAGCCGTTGAGCGCGACGATCTTCATATCGTTGACGTCGAGCGTATAAGGCACGATCAGCTGGGGCTTCCCGTACCTGGTGTCCCAGTACGGCAGGTCGTCGGCGTAGCTGTCCGCATCGTAGAGAAACCCGCCCTCCTCCGCCACCAGCCGCGCAGTGTTGGGCGAGGTGCGACCCTGATACCAGCCGAGCGGGCGCTGACCCGTCAGCTTCTCATGCAGCGCGATGGCCTCTGCGATGTGCGCGCGTTCGACCTCTTCGGGCTGGTACTGATAGTCGATCCAGCGCAGGCCGTGGCTGGCGATTTCCCAGTCGGCCGCGAGCATCGCCGCGACCGCTTCGGGGTTCATGTCCATGGCCCTGGCCACGCCGAAAACGGTGACGGGAAGGCCGCGTTCGGTGAACAGGCGGTGGAGGCGCCAGAACCCGGCGCGGCTGCCATATTCGTAGAGGCTTTCCATCGCCATTGCCCGGTCGGGGTGGCTGCCCGCACCGACCATCTCGGAAAGGAACGCCTCGGAGCCCTTGTCCCCGTTGAGCACGGAATTCTCGGCGCCCTCCTCGTAATTGACGACGAACTGCACGGCCACGCGCGCACCGTTCGGCCACTGCGGATCGGGCGGGGTCTGGCCGTAGCCGATAAGGTCGCGGGTCATGGGCGCACCGTGGCGTTGCGGTCCTTCGACAAGCTCGGGACGAGCAGCGTGGGGATAAACCGCTTAAGAGAATGCCGCTCAGGCTGAACCTGCCGAAGCCCCCGCTGCGCGCGCACCCTCACGCCTCCCACGCCGCGATCGCCGCCGGCACCGCCTCGCCCACGGGCAGCACGAAGCCCTGCATCTGCAGGCATGATTCCAGCGCCGCCAGCGTGAGCAGCACCTTGTGCTTCATCGCATTGTAACCCATCGCGCCGATGCGCCAGATCTTGCCCTGCAGCGGTCCGAAAGCAGTGCCGATCTCGATCTCGAACAGTTCGCGCATGGCCTTGCGCACGGCTTCGCCATCGACGCTTTCGGGGATGTACACGCCGGTCACGTTGGTCATGCGATAGCGGTCGTCGCCGAACACCGTCAGGCCCATCGCGCGTAGCCCTGCCGTCATCGCCCGGCCTGCCGATGCATGACGGGCATAGCGCGCTTCCAGCCCCTCGCCCAGCGCGATGCGCGCGCATTCGCGGGCCGCATAGAGCATCGAGGTCGCCTCCGTATGGTGGTTCAGGCGCTTCTCGGACCAGTAGTCCATGATCATCGCCAGGTCGAAATAGTTGGAGCAGATGCGCGGCCCAGCGCCATCCACCATCCCGGCACTGCGGATGCCCTGCTCGACATGACGGCGCTTGCCGATATGCTCGGCGGCGCGGTCGGAAATCGTGATCGGGGCCGAGCCTGAAGGCCCGCCAAGGCACTTCTGCAGGCCGCCGGTGACCACATCGACATCCCAGCGATCCGCCGCCAGTTCCATGCCGCCGATCGTCGCGGTCGCATCGACGTAGGACAGCGCACCCGCCTGGCGGCACAGTTCGCCGAAGCCTTCCAGCGGCTGCGCCATCGTCGTCGAGGTGTCGCCGTGGATGGTCGCAACGACCTTGGGATGGCAACGGGCGATGGCGTTGGCGATGCGCTGCATCGGCACCACTTCGCCCCACGGCGCCTCGACCGTCTCGATGATAGCACCGATGCGCTGAAGGATTTCGGTCAGCAGCAGGCCGAAGCGACCGAAGTTCACCACCAGCACCACATCGCCGGGCGCGACGAGACTGACCAGCGCGGCCTCGATTCCGGCGCGGGCGGTGCCGTCGACCAGCATCGTCCACTGGTTCTGCGTCCCGAAGATCGGGCGGTAGAGCGCCATGACCTGATTCATGAACCCGGTCATCTCGGGATCGAACTGGCCGAGCAGGTCGGCGCTCATCGCCCGCAGCACGCGCGGGTGGGCGTTGATCGGCCCCGGCCCCATCAGCAGGCGCTGAGGCGGGTCGATCTCTCCGAAGAGCTGCGGATCAAGCGACAAAGGATTCTCCCAAACGGTCGATGAAGCCGAGCATCACCTGCAGCGCGATCCCCGCGTCGGCAGGCTCCACATGTTCGGCCGGGTTATGGCTGATGCCCTCGCGGCACCGGATGAACAGCATGGCGGTGGGGCACAGCGCGGCCATGTTCATGGCATCATGCCCCGCGCCCGACACAAGGCGGCGCACCGGCTGCCCGGCGGCGGCCAGCGCGGCGTCCATGATGTCCATGAGCGCAGGATCGCTGGGGCTGGCGGCAAGGTCGTGGATCAGGGCGACGTCCATATCCAGCGCACGTGCATCGGCGATTTCGGCAAGGCGCGCGAGGATCGCCTCGGCCACGGCGTCGCGGCGGCCTTCCGCGCCCGAACGCACGTCGATGGTGAAGCGCACCTCGCCGGGGATCACGTTGGGCGCGCCCGGTAGGGCCTGCAGCACGCCGACGGTGGCGACGACGTCGGAATTGTCCGCGCGCGCGATCTGCTCCACCGCCAGCACCATCGCCGCAGCGCCCGCCAGCGCATCGCGGCGCAGGCGCATCGTGGCGGTTCCGGCGTGTCCGGCCATGCCCTTGACGGTCACGGCATAGCGCAACTGCGCCGCGATGCCGGTAACGGTGCCGACCGCGAGGCCGTCCGCCTCCAGCACCGGCCCCTGCTCGATATGCGCTTCCAGATAGGCCAGCGTGGTATCGGGCGCACGGGCGGCAGTGAGATAGTCGGGCGTGGTCACCAGCGCTTCTGCCAGAGTGACGCCCGCCGTATCGGTGATGTCGAGCGCGGCGGCATCGAGCGTCCCGGCGACCGCGCGGCTGGTCAGCATCGCGGCGGGGAAGCGCGAGCCTTCCTCGTCGCCGAAAGCGTAGACCTCGATCGGGAACGGCAGGCGCTTCCCCTCCGCATGGAGTACGGCGACCGCCTCGATGCCAAGCATGATGCCAAGCGGCCCATCATACGGCCCGCCGTCGCGCACGGAATCGAGGTGGCTCCCGATCACCAGCGCCGGAGCATGGCCCAGATGCCCTTCGTAGCGGCCCACCAGATTGGCGGCGGCATCGATGTGGACGCGCATCCCGGCGGCCTCCATCCACGCGGCCACGGCCTCCTGCGCGGCGTCGTAGGCCGGGGTGAGGTAGGCGCGGAACAGCCCCCCTTCCATGTCGCTATAGGGCGCGACGCGCAGTTCGTCGCAGCGCGCCACGGCGCGTGCGCCGCTGGGGGTTTCGGGGGCGGTCATGGCCGCAACTCCGGCAGTTCGAGAGCGCAGTGACCGGGCTTCGACAAGCGCAGCCTGAGCGGGGTGGGGAGAAAGCTGACGGAATCGACAAGCATCGCTTCGATCCCGCTCAGGCTGAGCTTGTCGACGCCCCCGCAGGCAGGCGCGGCCCTCAGCATCCCGCCGCCTCGCCATCGCTGCGCGGGTCGGTCGCGCCTTCGAACGAACCGTCCGCAAGGCGCACCACCGCGCCCGCATGGCCCATCGTCGCGGTCAGCGGGCCGACCCGCTCGACATCGTGCCCGGCCTCGGCCAGTTCCGCATAGAGCCCCTCGTCAAAGCCATCCTCCAGCTTGAGCGAGGTGGTGACGTCGCCCCATGTCCGGCCCAGTAGCCAGCGCGGCGCGCTGATCGCGTCCTGCAGGTCCATGCCGAAGCGGGCGTAGCGGGTGAACAGCGCGGCCTGCGTCTGCGGCTGCCCCTCTCCGCCCATCGTCCCATATGCCATGACGCGCCCGTCCTCGAACACGGCCAGCGCCGGGTTGAGCGTGTGGAACGGCTTGCGGCCCGGCTTCAGCGCGTTCCAACCGCTCTGCGCAAGACGGAAGGAACTGCCCCGGTTCTGCCAGGTAATCCCTGTCTGCGGCAGCACGAGGCCCGAACCGAACTCGAAATACGTGGACTGGATGCACGACGCCACCCGCCCTTCGGCATCGGCGGCGCCGAACCAGCAGGTATCGCCCCACTGCGGCGGCTGCGGCCATTCCAGCGCCTTCGCCGGGTCGATGCGCGCGGCGAGTTCGTCCAGCGCGGCGAGGTCGGAGAGGAGCGCCTGAAAATCGAAGTCGGTATAAGCCGGATCACCCACATGAACGTCGCGCAGCAGGAACGCCTGCTTGGTCGCCTCAACCAGCCCGTGAATATGATCGAAGCCTTCGGGCGCATCGGCCTTGAGCCGGTCGAACAGCGCCAGGATCAGCAGCGAGGCGAAGCCCTGCGTCGGCGGCGTCGCGTTGTAGAGCGTCGCCCCGCCGATCGCGGTGTGCAGCGGTTCAGGCCGGGTCGCGGTGTGCGCGGCAAGGTCGGCGGCGGACACCGGACTGCCCAGCGCATACAGATCGGCCGCGATCAGCGCCGCCAGTTCGCCGGTGTAGAAATCCTGCAGACCATTCGCCGCCAGCTTGCGCAAGGTCTGCGCCAGCGCCGGGAGGCGCAGCGTGTCGCCCTCGGCCAGCGCACGGCCTTCCGGCTCGAAGGTGGCGGCATAGGCGCCGGGCTGGATGCGCAGTTCGTCGCCCTTGCCCGCCGCGATACCCGCGCCGCCCTTGGTGACCGCCACGCCGTTCTCGGCATGTTGGATGGCATCGCGCAACAGGCGTTCCAGCGGGAGCGTGCAGTAATCCGCCTCCAGCGCCGCCGCCCAGCCGGAGATCGTCCCCGCCACTGTATTCGCCGCCAGAGGCCCGCGCGTCGGCACCGCCTCCAGCCCAGCGTAGAGCGAGAGGTCCGCCTTCGCCGCCGCGCCGCCGCAGCCGTGGATCGAATGCACGGTGCCGTTGGGCTCGCGGATCACCCAGAAGCCGTCGCCGCCGATCGCGGTCATGTGCGGGTAGACAACCGCCAGCGTCGCGGCGATGGCGACGCAGGCCTCCACCGCGCTGCCGCCGTCGGCAAGCACGCCGCGGCCCGCCTGCGCGGCAAGGAAGTGCGGCGCGGTGGCGATGCCGTTGCTGGCGGTTACGGTCTTCATGGGCAGTCTCTCAGTCCGGAAGCGCCGCCACGAAGGCGCGCACCACATGGGCGGAGTTCACCGAGGCAAGGCGCTCGTAGGTGTCCTCCATGTTCTTGTCCTTGTCGCCGCCGGCAAGGTCCGACAGCGACCGGAACACGATCGTCGGCACCTGATTGGCATAGGCCACCTGCGCCACAGCCCCGCTCTCCATGTCGAGCACGCGGGCGTGCCACGCCTTGTAGAGATATTCGCGGAACTCGGCATTGTCGGCATAGACGCCTGCGCTGACCCCGGTGCCGCCGACGACGACCTTGGGCGGCTTGGCGAGGCACAGCTCGCTGCCGGGAAGCTGGTGCTCCGACGGCGGGACGCAGCGTTCCATCGCGATCGTCGGCGCGACCTTGCGCGCAAGGTCGAGCAGCGCGGGGTCCATCGCGAAGGTGAAGAAGCGCTTCGACGGGGTCGCGGCATTGGGCACGGTCACCCCGCGCGGGAAGATGAAGTTCCAGTTGCCGGGCGCCTCGGGCGAGACGGCCTCGGGCGACTTCCAGCCCTTGCGACCTGCCTTGCGGGCGAAGTTGACTTCCAGGTACTGGCCCCAGTCCTCCGCCACGATGACGTCGCCGATCGTCAGCGAGGGATCGACGCCGCCGGCGATGCCGGAAAAGACGATGCGCTTCACGGTGAAACGGTCGATCACCAGCTGGGTGTTCATCGCCGCGTTCACCATGGAAACGCCACTCTGCATCAGGAGGACGGGTTTGCCCTCCAGCATGCCGGTCAGGTACGTCGAGCCGTTGAGGCTGAACTCTTTCTGCTCGCTCACTGCATGGACGAGCGCGTTCCATTCGGGCTGATAGGCCGTCATCACCAGGGTACGAGGGGTGAGGTCGAGCCGCTCGTCCGCCAGCGCAGGGGTGGCGACGAGGGCAAACGCCGAGGCGATGACGGCGCGCATCAGGCGCCGCCCATCCACACGAAGCGGGCGACGAACAGCAGCGCAAGCACCAGCAGGAAGCCGTCCTTCTTGGTGATCGTCCCGCGCACGATCTTGAGCACGGCGTGGGCGGTAATACCGAAGGCAAGGCCGTTGGCGATCGAGAACGTCAGCGGGATCATCGCGACGGTCAGGAACGCGGGGATCGCCGCCAGCGGGTCCTCCCATTCCACTTCGGTCAGCGGCAGCAGCATCAGCCCGCCGACGATGATAAGCGCGGGCGCGGTCGCCGCCAGCGGGATCACTTGCGCGTAAGGCGCGACGAACATCATCGCCAGGAACAGCACGCCGGTGACCACCGAAGTTAGCCCGGTGCGCCCGCCGACCTGCACGCCCGCGGCGCTCTCGACATAGCTGGTGACCGTGCTGGTGCCCGCCACCGAGCCGACCATGGTGGCGACGGCGTCCGTCACGAGGATGCGGTTGAGCCCCGGGATGCGACCCGCCGCGTCCATCAGCCCTGCACGCTTGGTAACGGCGACGAGAGTGCCGATATTGTCGAACAGATCGACGAAGAGGAAGACGAACAGGATCTCCAGCAGGCCGAGGCCATGCTTGCCCGAAAGCCCGAAGACGCCCGCAAGGTCGAGCTGGAACGCCGTCCCGGTCAGCGCGGAGAGCGAGTAGGGCTCGGGGCTGATCGAGACCATGCCCGCGATCCAGCCGACGACGGTGGTGGCGAGGATGCCGATCAGCATAGCCCCGCGGACGTTCCACACCGACAGCGCGCCGATCACCAGCAGCCCGAACAGCGCCAGCGCCGCGCCGGGCGCCTTGAGATCGCCCAGCGCCACGAAAGTCGCCGGATTGGCGACGACGATGCCGGAATCCTTGAGGCCGATGAAGCCGATGAACAGGCCGATGCCACCGGCTACCGCCGCGAATAGGTACTGCGGGATCGAGGTGACGATCAGCTGGCGGATGCCCGTCAGCGTCAGCAGCAGGAAGGCTACGCCCGAGATGAACACGCAGCCCAGCGCCACCGGCCAGGGCACGCCCATCTGCTGAACAACGGTGAAGCTGAAGTAGGCGTTCAGCCCCATGCCCGGCGCCAGCGCCAGCGGGGTGTTCGCCACGAAGCCCATCAGGATCGAGGCGAACGCCGCCGCAAAGCACGTCGCCGCCGCCACCGAGGCGACCGGCATCCCTGCGCTGCCCAGGATCGCCGGATTGACCAGCACGATGTAGGCCATCGTCAGGAACGTGGTCATGCCCGCCAGCACTTCGGTGCGCGCGGTGGTGCCGCGTGCGGTCAGCGAGAAGTAGCGGTCGAGCTTGCCCGAAGGCACGACCTCCGGTGCATCAGTCTGCGTCACGCCTGTACCCTTTCAGCCGCCCCCAGCGGCATGGAAAATCCGATCGTGCCGTTCGCTTCGAGCATGGCGGCGAAGGCGAACAGGTCGGGCTCTCGCCCTGGTCCGCCGATCAGTTGCAGGCCGATCGGCAGCGTGCCCGGCCGGTAGAGCGGAACCGCCAGCGACGGCAATGCCGTGAACGTGATCGGCTGGGTATGAATGCCCAGATCCGCCCGCGCCGGAGCCAGTGCACCGTCGATCAGGATGCGCGGATCCGCGATCGGCGGCGCGAAAGTCGGCGTCGCGGGCGCGAGCAGCACGTCGTAATCGGCGACCAGCGCCGCGATCCGGGCGCGGTATTCGGCGCGGAAGGCTTGTGCCTCTGCGTAAAGGGCATCGGGCAGCAAGACACCGGCCAACAGCCGGTCGCGGACCTGCGGGTCGAAGCCCATCGCGTTTTGGGCCAGCGCTTCACGGTGCAGCGTGCCGCCCTCGTAAGCGGTAATGATGAACGCGGCGGAGCGCGCGCGGGCAATCTCGGGCAGTTCGACCAGCGGCGCGTCGGGGGCGATCGCGTCGATGGCGGCGAGTTGGTCGGCCTCGGCATTCTCGCGGAATCGGCCGCCGAGACGGGCGACGCGAAACTCGCTACGGCTTGCCGGTTCGCGCCCTGCGAGCACCTGCCAGACCAGCGCCATGTCCTCCACCGAGCGGGTGAAGGGGCCGATGTCGTCGAAGCTCTCGGCGAAGGGAAACACGCCGCCCAGCGGCAGGTCCTCATGCGTGGGTTTCAGGCCATAGAGCCCGCACAAGCTGGCAGGCACGCGGATCGAGCCATTGGTGTCCGATCCCAGCGCGAAAGCGAGCAGCCCGGCCGCGACGACCGCAGCCGAGCCGCCCGAGGAACCGCCTGCGAGGCGGGAGGGATCGTGAGGATTGCGGGTCGTGCCGTAAGCCGCGTTGATCGTCGCGAAGCCGTAGGCGAACTCGTCCATGTTGAGGGTGGCGAGGCAGATCGCGCCTGCCGCCTTGAGCCTGGCCACTGCCTCGGCGTCGGACGTGGCGGGGGCGGCATCGACGTAGATCGTGGAGCCTGCCGTGGTCGGCAGCCCTGCGAGGTCGAACAGGTCCTTCACGCCGTAGAGCACGCCCGCCAGCGGCCCCGGATCGCGCCCGGCGGCCACCATCGCATCGACCGCGTCGGCCTCGGCACGGGCACGGTCGTGCAGGACGCGGGTGACGGCTACATGCTCGTCGGCGACCAGGGCGATCAGCGCTTCTTCCACCATGCCGCGGGCACTGAGCGTCCCGGCGCGCACGGCAGCGGCGGTTTGCGCGATCGTCCTCATGCCGGTTCGCCGCGCATCGAGCGGACATGGCGCGCCAGCAGCGCGAGGTTGGCGGTAACGCCAGGCGCGCATTCGGGCAGGATCGGCAAGCCGCGCGCAGCGGCTGCGGCGGCGATCTCCGCATCGCCCTGCGGCACTTCAGGACGGGGGGAGGCGGGGTTTTCGGCCATTGTCTCGCGCGGTCGGAAGGATCGGGAGAGTGCGCCACGCGACCGTCAAAGTCCACGCCCCGCACCCGGGTCCTAACTGCCCTGCCAGACCTGCGCGATCAAACGCAATGATCGGAACGGATCGTTGCAAAAATGAGAGCGGGTGATGGAAGGGCCTGCCCGCCCGCCCCCTGGCCACTTTCGTCACCCTGAACTTGTTTCAGGGGCCATCGGGCGGTTGGTGCCGAAGCGTCGGTTCGCCAGGGGCGCCGTCGGTTTACCGCCGGACAGCGCCGGGCGGGCCGCGCAATGGACCCTGAAACAAGTTCAGGGTGACGCAGTGATAGGGGGGTGAGCATGGAGCACCCTCCCCTAACCGATCACACCATCGTTTCGGGGCGCACCACGCGGTCGAACGTCGCTTCATCCACCAGCCCAAGTTCCAGCGCCGCCTGCTTGAGCGTCTGGCCCTCGACGTGCGCATGCTTGGCGATCTTGGCGGCGTTATCGTAGCCGATTTCGGGCGCCAGCGCGGTCACCAGCATCAGCGAGCGGTCGAGCAGTTCGGCGATCCGCGCGCGGTTCGGCTCGATGCCATCGACGCAGCGCTCGGCGAAGCTGACCATGCCGACCGAGAGCAGGTCGATCGAGCGGATCACCGCCGCGCCGATCAGCGGTTTGAACACGTTGAGTTCGAACGCGCCCTGCAAACCGCCGATGGTCGCCGCCTGATGATTGCCGATGACCTGTGCGGACACCATCGTCAGCATCTCGCACTGGGTCGGGTTGACCTTGCCCGGCATGATCGAGCTGCCCGGCTCGTTGGCGGGCAGGTCCAGTTCGCCAAGGCCCGAGCGCGGACCGGAGCCCAGCCAGCGCACGTCGTTGGCGATCTTGGTCAGCGCCACCGCCAGCGTCGCCAGCGTGGACGAGAGGTGGACCAGCGGATCATTGGAAGCGAGCGCCTCGAACTTGTTCTCGGCAGTGCGGAACGGCAGGCCGGTGAGGCTGGCGAGTTCGGCGGCCACATCGACGTCGAAGCCCGGCACCGCGTTCAGCCCGGTGCCGACCGCCGTGCCGCCCTGCGCCAGCGCGCTCACTTCGCCCGAGACGGCCGGTTCGATGCGGCTCTTCGCCAGATGCAACTGCTGGACGTAGCCGGAGAATTCCTGCCCCAGCGTCACCGGCGTCGCGTCCTGCAGATGGGTGCGGCCGATCTTGACGATGTCCTTCCATGCCTCGGACTTGGCGTGCAGCGAGGCGTGCAGCTGCGCCAGCGCCGGATAGAGCTTGTCGTTCGCCGCGCGCGCCGCCGCGACATGCAGCGCGGTGGGGAAGCTGTCGTTCGAGGACTGGCCCATGTTCACATGGTCGTTGGGATGGACCGGCGACTTGCCGCCGCGCATGCCGGTCAGGATCTCGTTGGCGCGGCCCGCGATCACCTCGTTGACGTTCATGTTGGACTGGGTTCCCGAACCGGTCTGCCAGATCACCAGCGGGAACTGGTCGTCGAGCTTGCCCGAGACGATTTCCTGCGCGGCGCTTTCGATGGCGTCGGCGATCTTCCCGTCCAGCCCGTGCTTGCGGTTAACCCGCGCCGCCGCCTGCTTCACCAGCGCGAGGGCATGGACGATGGCGATCGGCATTCGCTCGGTTTCGCCGAAGGGGAAGTTCTCGATCGAGCGCTGGGTCTGCGCGCCCCAGTATGCGCTTGCGGGAACGTCGATTTCACCGATGCTGTCGGATTCGCGGCGGGTTTCCATGGACCTTAAACCTCCTTCGCTCATGCAATGTCGTCAGCGAGTTAGATAAGGTGCAAGTCCTTCTTGTCCATCGCTATTGCGACTTAGTCGCACACGCTCGCATGCAATCTCTGCAAGCCCGCTGCGTCCCACGCGCTTGACTGACCCGTCGATATGGCCGACCTCTCCGGTTCCCCTGATACCGCTTCCGAATACAGGACATTCCATGACCAAACGCCTTCTCGCCGGCCGCGAAGTCGCCGCCATCGGCCTCGGCTGCATGAACATCGCCTGGGCCTATGGCACGGCGCCCAGCCGCGCGGATGCGGTCTCACTGTTCCGCCATGCGCTCGACGCCGGGTGCGATCACTTCGACACCGCCAACATCTACGGCATGGGCGTCAGCGAAGAGACGCTGCGCGAGGCGATCATGGACCGGCGCGACGAATTCTTCCTCGCCACCAAGACCGGCATCGTGCTCGAAGGCGAGCGCCGCGGCACCGACTGCCGCCCCGAGAGCATCGTCGCCTCTATCGATGCCAGCCTCAAGCGCCTCGGCACCGACCATGTCGATCTGTTCTACATGCACCGGCTCGACCGCGACACGCCGATCGCGGATTCGGTCGGCGCGATGGCGCGGTTGATCGAGGCGGGCAAGATCGGCTCCTACGGCGTTTCCGAATGGTCGAGCGCGCACATCCGCGAGGCTCATGCCGTGCATCCGATGGCAGCGGTGCAGACCGAATACTCGCTCTGGACCCGCAACGTCGAGCTGGGCGTGCTGGACTCCACGCACGAACTCGGCATCGCGCTGGTCGCCTTCTCCCCGGTCGGACGCGGCGCGCTGTGCGGCGAGATCACCGCGCCCGAGCAGCTCGGCACCAAGGACATCCGCCTGAGCATGCCGCGCTTCTCGGCCGAGCACTGGCCCGCCAACCTCGCGCTGATCGAGCAGTTGTCCGCCCTCGCCGCCGAGGCCGGGGCCACGCCTGCGCAGCTGGCGCTGGCCTGGGTGCTGGCGCAGGGCAAGCACCTGCACGCGATCCCCGGCACCCGCTCCATCGCGCACTTCGACCAGAACCATGCCGCGATGGCGCTCGACATTCCGGCCGAGGTGATCGCGCGCGCAGGCGGGATCATCAACCAGCAGACCGTCAGCGGCCACCGCTATTCGCCGATGATGAACGCCTCGATCGATACCGAGGATTACTGAGGTCTGACGGGGCTTCGACAAGCTCAGCCTGAGCGGGAATGGCAGACGGTGGTTTACCCAGACCCCGCTCACCCTGAACTTGTCGAAGCCCTCGCCCGCCCTCACCCCAGCGGCTTCATCTCGCGGACCAGGTCGATCAGCAGGCGAAGGCCCCTCGGCACCTGGCGGCGGCTCGAATAGTAGATGAAGTAGCCCGGCCCCGGCGAAGCCCAGTCCTGCAGCACCGCGCGCAGCGAACCGTCTGCCAGCAGCGGCGCGATCGCCGGTTCCGCCGCGTACATCACGCCCATGCCGCTGAGCGCCAGAGCGCGGCTGACGCTGCCGTTGTCTACGATGATACCGCCGGGCACCGCGAGCGCGAGGGACTCCTCCCCCCGGTCGAAGTCCCAGTTGTACATGCGTCCGTTGCCGAGCCGCAGGCGGATGCACTGGTGCTGCATCAGGTCATGGGGATGCTGCGGCTCGCCATGCCTTTCGAAGTAGGCGGGCGCGCCTGCCACCACCCAGCGGAAATCGGGCGTGAGGCGCTGCGCGATCATGTCCTCGGGCACCGTGCCGCCGAAGCGGATGCCAGCATCGAAGCCCGCCTCGATCACGTCCACCATCGTGTTGTCCACGCTGATGTCGAGTTCGACGTCGGGATAGCGCGTGACGAATTCGGGCAGGATCGGCGCCAGCAGCCGCATCGCCGCCTCGTCCGGGACGTTGAGGCGCACGCGGCCGGTGGGGGCGTCGCGATGGAGGTTGAGCAGGTCCTCGGCCTCGTGGATCGCGGCGAAGGGGTCGCGGATGGCGGCCTGCAGGTCCTCGCCCGCCGCCGTCAGCGTGACCGAGCGGTTGGTACGGTTGACGAGGCGGACCTTGAGCCGCTCCTCCAGCCCGCGCAGCGAATGGCTGAGCGCCGAGGCGCTGACGCCCAATTCGGTCGCCGCCTTGCGGAAGTTGCGGTGCCGCGCGATGGCGAGGAAGTACGAAAGGTCGGCAAGGTCGGAACGCCGGAAGGGCATTTACGGATGTGTCCTGAAGATGATGGCCCCAGCCTAGGCCGCAAATCGCGCCGCTTCAATTCCTCCCCGAGCTTGTCTCGGGGAGGTGGCAGCCCGTCAGGGCTGACGGAGGGGAATTGTCCGAACTCCCCCTCCACCACCGCTTCGCGGCGGTCCCCTTCCCCGAGACAAGCTCGGGGAGGAATTTGCTGTCAGACCACTTCGCCCAGCTTGTCGAGGTGCTTGTCCAGCGTGATCGGATAGTCCCTCACGCGCACGCCGGTGGCGTTGTAGATCGCGTTCGCCACCGCCGCGCCGACACCGCACAGACCCAGCTCGCCGACGCCCTTGGCCTTCATCGGCGAAACCTTGTCGTCCGCTTCGTCGAGGAACACAACCTCCTGGTGCGGAATGTCGGCGTGGACCGGCACTTCGTAGCCCGCAAGGTCGTGATTGACGAAGAAGCCGAAGCGCTTGTCGACCGCCAGCTCCTCCATCAGCGCGCCGCCCACGCCCATGGTCATCGCGCCGATCACCTGACTGCGCGCCGCCGTGGGGTTGAGAATGCGGCCCGCCGCGCAGACCGCCAGCATGCGCCGCACGCGGGCCTCGCCGGTGTAGCGATCCACCGCCACTTCGACGAAGTGCGCGCCGAAGGTGGACTGCTGGAACTTCTTGCCCAGATCGCCGAACTCGATCGAGTCCTCGACCACGATCTCGCCGCCTTTCGCCGCGTCGGCAATGTCGGCGACGCGGTTGCCGACGTGGACCTGTCCGTTCTCGAACGTAGCTTCTCCGGTGCCGAGACCCAGCTTCGCCACGATCGCTTCGCGCAGCTTGACGCAGGCCGCGTAGAGCCCCGCCGTCGAGGAGTTCGCGCCCCACTGCCCGCCCGATCCGGCAGAGACCGGGAACGAGCTATCGCCCAGCTTCACCGTCACCTTGCCGAGCGGCACGCCCATCATCTCGGCCGCGGTCTGCGCCATGATGGTGTAAGTGCCGGTGCCGATGTCGGTCATGTCGGTCTCGACCGTCACCTGCCCCGAGGGGCTGAGACGAACCCGCGCGCCGGACTTCATGTTGAGGTTGTTGCGGAACGCCGCCGCCACGCCCATGCCGATCAGCCAGCGGCCTTCCTGCACCGTACCGGGCGCCTTGCGCCGCGCCCAGCCGAAACGCTCGGCACCCTCTTCCAGACAGCGCACAAGGTTGCGCTGCGAGAACGGGCGCTCGGGCTTTTCGGGATCGACCTGCGTGTCGTTGATGACGCGCAGTTTCACCGGGTCCATGCCCAGCTTCTCGGCGAGTTCATCGACGGCCATTTCCAGCGCCATCAGGCCGGGAGCCTCGCCCGGCGCGCGCATGGCGTTGCCTTCGGGCAGGTCGAGCACGGCAAGGCGCAGCGCAGTCATGCGGTTGGCACCCGCGTAGAGCAGCTTGGTCTGCTGCGTGGCGCCTTCCGGCCCGCCGCCCTCCAGATCGCCCGACCAGCTTTCGTGGCCGATGGCGGTCAGCTTGCCATCCTGCGTCGCGCCGAGGCGAATGCGCTGGATCGTCGCGGGGCGGTGGGTGGTGTTGTTGCCCATGAACGGACGCGGCAGCGCGACCTTGACCGGACGCTTCGCCGCCTTCGCGCCGAGCGAGGCCATCAGCACGTCCGAACGCAAGAACAGCTTCCCGCCGAAACCGCCGCCGATATAGGGCGCAATCAGGCGCACGTTCTCGGGGGGAATCTGCAGTGTGCGGGCAAGGTCGCCCGCGCCCCACGCGACCATCTGGTTGGCGCTCCAGACCGTGAGCTTGTCGCCCTCCCACGCGGCGATGGTAGCGTGCGGCTCCATCATCGCGTGGCTCTGGTCGGGGGTGGTGTAGGTCTGGTCGAGCTGCACCGGCGCGGCGGCGAAGGCTCCGGCAAAGTCGCCCACGGCGGTCGGCGCGTCGGAGCCGGTGGCGTCCGGCGCATCGACTTTGGCGGCGGCGAGGTCGAAGGCGCCGCCGTCGCGCGCGTAATCGACGTCGATCAGCGCGGCGGCGGAGCGGGCCTGCTCGAACGTCTCGGCGACGACCACGGCGATGGCCTGATGGTAGTGCTGGACCTTCGGCCCGCCGAGCAGCATCGCGGTGTTGAAATTGCCCTTCGCGATCTTGCCCGCGTTGCGGTGGGTGACCACGGCGATCACCCCGGCCGCGCGTTCGGCGCGCGAGGTGTCCATCGAGCGGATCGTGCCCTTCGCCACCGCCGAGCCGACGACGTAGCCGTAAGCCGGTTTCCCGGGCAGTTCCTGATGCTCGTAGGCGTAAGGCGCGTGGCCGGTGACCTTGAGCGGGCCGTCGATGCGCGTGGTGGGCTTGCCGACGACCTTCATGCGGTCGATCGGATTGGTCCCTGCGGGAGTGTCGAACTTCATGCCTTTGCCTCCGCAAGAACCGCCGCGATGGTGCGCTGGGCGAGGGTCAGCTTGAATGCATTGTCCTCGCGCGGGGTGGCCCCGGCGAAAAGGCGGTCGGCGACGGCCTTCGAGCCCTTGGGCAGCAGCGCGTCGGCTTCTTCGACACGCCACGGCTTCGGCGCGACGCCGCCGAGCGCGACGGCGCCCTCGCCGTCCTTGCCGATCACCGCCGCGACGGAGACGAGCGCGAAGGCGTAGGAGGCGCGGTCGCGGACCTTGCGATAGATATGCGTACCGCCCTTGGGCTTCGGGAGGGCGACGGAGATGATCATCTCGCCCTTCTCCAGCGCGGTTTCCACGTGCGGGGTCTGGCCCGGCAGCGTGTGGAAATCGGCGATGGGGATGGCACGGGTGGTGCCGTCGGGGCGGATCGTCTCGACCGAGGCGTCGAGCACGCGCATCGCCACCGCCATGTCGCTGGGATGCGTGGCTATGCAGGCGTCGCTGGTGCCGATCACGCCGAGCGGACGGCTGAAACCGCCGATCGCCGCGCAGCCCGAGCCAGGCTTGCGCTTGTTGCAGGGCATGTTGACGTCGTAGAAGTACGGGCAGCGGGTGCGCTGCAGCAGGTTGCCCGCCGTCGTCGCCTTGTTGCGCAACTGGCCCGAGGCGCCTGCGACGAGCGCGCGGGTGAGCACGCCGTAGTCCTTGCGCACGCGCGCGTCGGCGGCGAGATCGGTGTTGCGCACCAGCGCGCCGATCCTGAGGCCGCCGCCGTCAATCGGCTCGATCTTGTCCATGCCGAGGCCGTTGACGTCGACCAGGTGCGTCGGCGTCTCGATCTCCAGCTTCATCAGGTCGAGCAGGTTGGTGCCGCCCGCGATGAAGCGTGCGCCCGGCGTCGCGGCGACCTTGGCGGCGGCGTCCTGCGCGCTCGTGGCGCGCTCGTAGGTGAACGGCCTCATGCCTTCACTCCTGCGACCTGCGCCATAGCTTCGGCGATGTTGGAGTAGGCGCCGCAGCGGCAGATGTTGCCGCTCATCCGCTCGCGCATTTCGGTCGTCGTCATCGGCGAGGGTTTGGAAACGTCTGCGGTGACGTGACTGGGCACACCGGCGCGGATTTCCTCCAGCACCGCGACCGCCGAGCAGATCTGGCCCGGCGTGCAATAGCCGCACTGGTAGCCGTCATGCTCGACGAAGGCAGCCTGCATCGGGTGGAGGTTGTCGGGGCTGCCGAGGCCCTCGATGGTGGTGACCTCGTCGCCTTCGTGCATCACCGCAAGGGTCAGGCACGAATTGATGCGGCGGCCGTTGACGATCACCGTGCAGGCGCCGCACTGGCCGTGGTCGCAGCCCTTCTTGGTACCGGTCAGCTTCACATGTTCACGCAAGGCGTCGAGCAGCGTGGTGCGGGTGTCCAGCTCCAGCCGGGTCGGCTTGCCGTTGATCTTCAGGCTGACGGCGGCATGCGGCGGCGCGGCAGACGTGCCTTGCGCCATGGCCACATTGCCGGGGCCGAGCGATCCGGCGATCGCCGCGCCTGTCGCACTGGTCTTGAGAACGTCGCGCCGAGAGATCGCTCCGTATCCTTCCGTCATGGTTGAAGCTTCCTGTTACGGGACCGCCGTCGGCAAAGCCATCGCCGGATTCACGCCCTCCTTGCCGAAGACATGCCCTGTGTGCCCTTCAACACTGTGTGGACCCTTTAGTTTCTATGCGCCATTCCATCGACGTTGCATGCGATGTTGAATAACTCTCAACACTACGCTGAATTATGCATGGATGGATATAGTATCGTCAGCGGTCAAGCGGATTGCTCCGGCGCGTATCCGGCAGCATGAGCGCGGCAACCAGAGACACCACGCAAAACGCCGTGACGTACCAGTAGAAGCCGTGCTCCATGCCGCCCTGCTTGAAGGCCAGCGCAACGTTCTCCGCCGTGCCGCCGAAGATCGCGTTGGCCACGCCATAGGCCAGTCCCACGCCCAGGGCACGGACATGGACGGGAAACAGCTCCGCTTTGAACAGCCCGCTGATCGACGTGTAGAAACTGCAGATCGTCAGGCCCGCCGCGATCAGCAGGAAGGCCGCCACCGGGCTTTTCGTCACCGCCAGGGTGCTGAACAGCGGCACCGTGCACAGGACGCCCAGCACGGCGAAGGCGATCATGTTGGTGCGCCGCCCGATCCGGTCCGAAAGCAGCCCCATCAGCGGCTGCTGGATCATGAACACGATCAGCACCGCCGTCATCATCAGCGTTGCCGTCTCCTTGGCCATGCCGACGGTGAGGACGAGGAACTTCTGCATATACGTCGTGAACGAATAGAACATCAGGCTGCCGCCAGCCGTCAGCGCCGCGACGATCAGGAAGGCCCGGGTCGAGTGGCGGAACAGCTCGGCAAGGCTCCCGGCCTCGGCGCCGGAGCGGTCCCTGGCGCTGGCGGTTTCATGCATGTGGTCGCGCAGGATCACGATGCACCCGGCAGCGACGGCGCCGATCAGGAAGCCGATGCGCCAGCCCCACGCCTTCATCCCGGCATCGCCCAGCAGGTGCTGCAGCAGCAGGATTACCAGCGTTGCCGTCAGTTGCCCGCCGATCAGGGTGACGTACTGGAACGAGGACCAGAATCCGCGCCGCCTGGGTCCGGCGATCTCGCTGAGATAAGTCGCCGCCGTGCCGTACTGCCCTCCGGTCGAGAAGCCCTGCAACATGCGCCCCACCAGCAGCAGCGCCGGTGCCGCCGCGCCAATCATGGCATAAGTGGGCAGCAAGGCTATCAGCAGCGCACCAGCCCCCATCATCAGTACCGAGACCACCATCGCCCGCTGCCGTCCATGGCGATCGGCATAGCGGCCGAAGAACCACCCGCCGATCGGCCGCATCAGAAAACCGACGGCGAAGATGCCGCTGGTCGCCATGACCTGCACCAGCGCGTCGCTCTTGGGGAAGAACTCGGAGGAGAAATAGAGCGCGGTGAAGGCGTAGACGTAGAAATCGTACCACTCGATCAGATTGCCCGCAGAGCCCGCGACGATCGCCTTGAGGCGCATCCTGTCCGTCAGTTCAGGGGCTTCGGGGGTGGGTTCGATCGAGAGGGGGTGCGACATCCAAAACCTTTCGTCAGTTTTCCATCAACGGGGCTTCGACAAGCTCAAGGTGAGCTGAGCTTGTCGAAGCCCCATCAGATCGGCAACGCAGTCGTCGCCTTGATCTCCGACAGCGCGACCGTCGAGGTGATTTCCTGAACGCCGGGAAGCTGGGACAGCTTCTCGAAGAAGAAGCGCTCATAGGCGCTGATGTCCTCCGCGACCACCCGGATCATGAAATCGACCGAGCCGAGCAGCACGTAGCAGTCCAGAACCTCCGGGTATTCGCGGATCTTGGCGGCGAACTCATCGAGGTTGGCGCGGCCGTGGGCGTTGAGCTTCACCTGCACGAAGACATGCGCGTTGAGGCCCACCTTGTGCCGATCGACTATCGCCACGCGGCGCTGGATGAAGCCCTCACGCTCCAGCCGGTCGATGCGCCGCCAGCAGGGCGAGGGGGACAGGCCCACCCGCTCTGCAATCTGTGCCGTCGTCTGATTCGCGTCGCGCTGCAGTTCGCGGAGAATTTTTCGCTCATAAGGATCAAGTCCGGTCATTTTCACCGCATATCACGGACCGAACATCCTCGTCGCGTCGGATTTTGCGCGGGACGCTACAAATAAGGTCAGAACGCCCTTTCCTCTCCCGGCATAATGCACGCGCTAACACCACTCCCACATGGAGCCTTGACGATGGTTGCCCAGACCCGGCGCATGATGCCGCCGATCGAATATGTCCGCCTGTCCGACGAAGCCGCCGGTCTTGACGGCATCATCGCCATCCACTCCACCGCGCGTGGACCTGCGGCGGGCGGCTGCCGCCTGTGGACCTACGACGACCCCGAAGCCGCCATGCGCGACGCCTTCCGGCTGGCCGAGGGCATGAGCTACAAGAACGCCATGGCCCACCTGCCGCTCGGTGGCGGCAAGGCCGTGCTGCGCCGTCCGGCCGGTAACTTCGACCGCCGCGCGCTGTTCGAGGCGTTCGGCGAGGCGGTCGAGAAGCTGGATGGCCGCTACGTCACCGCCGAAGACGTCGGCACCGGCGTTGCCGACATGGAATGCGTGGCGCGCCACACTCGCCATGTCGCCGGACGCACCGCGTTGCCGGGTCTTGCGGGCGGCGATCCCTCGCCCTGGACCGCGCTCGGCGTGTTCGAGGCGATGAAGGCGGCGGTCGAGTTCCGCTACGGCAGCGGCCTTGCGGGCGTGACCGTGGCGATCTCGGGCGTCGGCAATGTCGGCGCGGGGCTGGCGCGGCTGCTTCACGGCGCGGGCGCGAAGCTGGTGGTCGCCGACATCGACCCGCTGCGCTGCGCCCGTCTCGCCGAGGAAACCGGCGCGCGGATCATGGGTGTGGGCGGCATCGCCGCCGTCGAGGCCGACGTCTTCGCGCCCTGCGCATTGGGCGGCGCGCTTGACGACGCGACGGTCGAGGCTCTGCAGGCCAAGGTGGCCTGCGGCGCGGCCAACAACCAGCTTGCCGCGCCGCATGTCGCCGACCTGCTGATGGAGCGCGGCATCGCCTATGCCCCGGACTATGTCGCCAACGCGGGCGGCATCATCAACGTCGCGGCCGAATACCTCGGCGAGAGCGAAAGCGAAGTGCGCGGCCGGGTAATGGCGATCGGTCCGCGCATGCGCGAGCTGCTGGATACGGCTGCCAGCGACGGCCTGCCGCCGCCGGTCGTGGCCGATCGCATGGCCGAGGAATTGATGCGGCCGGAGACGGTCGCGGCCTAAGACCTCGTCATTGCGAGCGCAGGGAAGCAACCCGGGGCGGTTTACGCAACTCTGGATTGCTTCGCTACGCTCGCAATGATGAAGAATTTGGTAGACCGCTCATTGCGCAATTGCACGGGTTCGCGAACAAGGTGGCCCACCTCTCAACACCGCTCAGCCTGAACGGTGTGGGGAGGGAGAAGATGTCCTCTCCCCTCCCCCATCAGAACGCCGCGTCTTCCAGCGCCATCATCGACGCCTTGCCCGCCTTGATCGCAAGGAACGCCGCCGTCGCCTGCGGCAGGATGCGGTCGAAGTAGAACTGCGCCGTCGCCAGCTTGGCCTTGTAAAAGCCCGCGTCCTCCGCACCTTCGCCGAGCCTGTCGCGCGCGATCAGCGCCGACTTCGCGAAGCAGTAGGCCATCGCCACCAGCCCCATCAGCCGCAGGTAGTCGGTCGCCGCCGCGCCGGCTTCCTCGGGGTCCTTCATGCCCTTCTGCGCGATCGTCCCGGTGGACAATTGCAGCGCGCCGAACGCCTTCTCCAGCGCCGCGATCATCGGCGCGAACTGGGCATCCGCCTTGTTGGCCTCGACAAAAGCCGACACCGGATGGAAGAAGCTGCGCAAGTAGCGGCCCATGTGCGCCGGCATCTTGCGGCCCACCAGATCGAGCGCCTGAATACCGTTGGTGCCCTCGTAGATCATCGCGATGCGCGCATCGCGGGCGTACTGCTCCACGCCGCTCTCGGCGATGTAGCCGTGGCCGCCGTAGACCTGCACCGCCAGATTGGCGCTCTCGTGGCCGAGATCGGTGAACAGCGCCTTCACCACCGGGGTCATCAGCGCGATGAAGTCCTCGGCGTTCTGCTTCACCGCCGGATCGGTCGCGTGCTTCTCGGCATCGAGCGCGCGGCTGACCCAGCCGCCCAGCGCGCGGCAGCCTTCGTTGTAGGCGCGCATGGTCATCAGCATGCGGCGCACGTCGGGGTGGACGATGATCGGATCGGCCGGGCCGTTCGGGTTCTTGACGCCCGACAGCGAACGGCCCTGCAGACGGTCCTTCGCGTACCAGACCGCCGACTGATAGGCCGCCTCGCCCACGCCGAGGCCCTGCACGCCCACCGAGACGCGCTCGGTGTTCATCATCTTGAACATGGCCTCCATGCCCTTGCCCGGCTTGCCGACGATCCAGCCGGTCGAATCGTCGAAGTTGAGCTGGCAGGTGGCCGAGGCCTTGAGCCCCATCTTGTGCTCGATCGCCGCGACCGAGACGCCGTTCGACGGACCGGGCGTGCCGTCTTCCTTCGGAAGATACTTGGGCACCAGGAACAGGCTGATCCCCTTCACGCCCTCGGCCGCATCGGGCAGGCGCGCCAGCACCAGATGGACGATATTGGGCGTCAGGTCATGCTCGCCCGCCGAGATGAAGATCTTGGCGCCGGTCAGCTTGTACGAGCCGTCCTCCTGCGGCACCGCCTTGGTGCGCAGCATGCCGAGGTCCGTGCCGCAGTGCGGTTCGGTGAGGCACATCGTGCCCGACCATTCTCCCGAGACCATCTTGGGCAGATAGAACTGCTTGAGATCGTCGCTGGCATAAGCCTCGATCGCGGTGGTGCCGCCGTGGGTCAGGCCGGGGTAGAGGCTGAACGAGAGGTTGGCCGAGCAGATCATCTCCTCGGTCATCTTGTTCACCGCTTCGGGCAGGCCCTGTCCGCCCCATTCGGGATCGGAGGCGAGCGCGCACCAGCCGCCGTCGCGGAACATGTCGTAGGCTTCCTTGAAGCCCTTGGGGGTGCGGACCACGCCGTTTTCCAGCGTGCAGCCCTCGATGTCGCCCGAGCGGTTGAGCGGCAGCAGCACTTCCTGCGCCACCTTGGCCGCCTCCTCGAGCACGGCATCGACCAGATCGGGGCTGAATTCCTCCAGCGCCTCCAGATTGCCGAAGCCGTCGTCCTGATGGAGTTCGTGGATCACGAACCGCATGTCGCGCAGGGGCGCCTCATAGACTTGCATGTGTCACTCTCCTCGCGGGTCGGGGTGGTCTGCCACCTTTTCGACCTTGCGTTTAAATCCGTCGTTCAATCCACCGTCACCCTGAACTTGTTTCAGGGTCCATTTCGCCGCTTGCCCCGGAAGGTCGCTTCACCAGCCGCCCTGACGGTTTGCGATCTGCGACCGCAGGTTGAGCGGCCCGATGGACCCTGAAACAAGTTCAGGGTGACGATGCGGGGGGCGAGCGCTGGGGGTTGCATCCCGCCCTCTCCCATCGTCAGTTCCGCAGCGGCTTGCCGGTTTCGAGCATGTGCTCCACCCGGGCGATCGAACGGGGCTCGCGCACCAGCCGCATGAACGCCTCGCGCTCCAGCTTGAGCAGTTCCTGTTCGCTGACCACGTCGACCAGATCGGCCTCGCCGCCGGTCAGCACTGTCGCCAGCGCATCCGACACCACCATGTCGTAGTCCGTCGCCTTGCCCTGCTTGCGGAAGCCCTCGGCCGCCATCGACAGCGCGGTGCGGCCACTCTTGCCGGGCAGGCGGAAGTGCGGGGCCTCGCGCGGCTTGTAACCCTTGACCAGCGACAACGCCTTCTGCTTGGCATCGTAGAGCAGGCGGTCGCGGTTCATGGTGATCGCATCGTCGGCGCGCAGGAACAGCATCTCCTTCGCCTGCGCCGCAGACTTGGAGACCGAGGCGGTGGACACCGTCTCGAACACCTTGGCCACCGCAGGCATCGGCCCCTTCGGCATCATCGGATTGCTCTGCCAGCGGTCGAGCAGTTCGCCATTGCCGCCCCAGCCCGGCACTAGGCCGACGCCGCATTCGACTAGGCCCATGTAAAGCTCGGCGTGGGCCTGGATCGCATCGCAATGGAGCAGGATTTCGCACCCGCCGCCCAGCGCCATGCCTGCAGGCGCGCCGACCACCGGGAACGGCGCGTACTTGAGGCCCTTATACGCCATCTGCCCACCGGCGACGAGCTTCTCGATTTCGCTCCACGCGGCGATGTTCACCGCGAAGATCGCGAGGCCGAGGTTGGCGCCCGCCGAGAAGTTGTCGGCATCGGTATAGACGACCAGAGCCTTGTACTTCGATGCCACCAGCGGGATCGCCTCGACGATCAGCTTCATGACCTCGCCGTCGAGCGCGTTCATCTTGCCGGTGAATTCGAGCGCGGTGACACCGTCGCCAATGTCCCACAGCGCGGCGGAGGCGTTCTTGAGCAGTGGTTTGCCTGCCAGCTTCACATCGGCGAGGCTGAGGACGCCTTGGGGGCGTTTAATGTCCTCGTAGGTGCCGCCCGGTGCCAGTGCCTGTCGCACCCCGTTTTCGATGCGATAGAACGGCCTGTCGCCCGCGACCTTGAGGATTTCCGGGACGGGTTTCCCTTCAGATTCAAGGCGCTGCGCCAGCCAGGCGGCGCCCAGCTTGTCGATCATCTCGAACGGCCCGGCCTTCCAGTTGTAGCCGAGCTTCATCGCGTCGTCGATCGCGACAACATCGTCCGCCGCCGAGGGAATCAGCGAGGCCGCATAAGCCAGCGTCCCGCCCAGAACCGCCCAGGCATAGTCGCCAATCGGCCCCTTGGTCTCGACCAGCGCACGAAGGTCGCCGCGCAATGCCTTACCCGAGGGGCCGGCGGCGCGGATGGTCTCGCGGTACTCGCCGGTAGCCAGGTCGATGGTTTCCTTGCGGCGGCCCATCTCCTTGTTAAGACGATAGAATCCGCCCTTGCCCTTGCGGCCGGTATAGCCCTCGGCAATCATCTTCTCGATCAGCGGATGGCTGCGCGCGATGGCGTGGTAGGGGTCTGCCTTGGGCAGCGTCGAGGTCAGGCTGGCCTGCAGATGCGGCATGAGGTCGATTCCGACGAGATCGACGAGGCCGAAAATCCCGGTCTTGGGCACGCCCATGGGCTTACCCGCGACGGCATCGGCCAGTTCGACGCTCAAGCCCTGGTCGAAGGCCGCGTTGAGGCCCAGCTGAATCCAGTAAGTGCCTATGCGATTGGCAATAAATCCCGGCGTGTCCTTGGCCTTCACCACCGTCTTGCCCATAGCCACGTCGGCGAACTGCTCGACCTTCGCGGCGACAGCGGCATCGGTATCCGGCCCGGTGACGATCTCCAGCAGCCGCATGTAGCGCGGCGGGTTGAAGAAGTGAGTGATGAGGAAGTCGCGCCTGAACGCCTCGGACCGGCCATCGACCAGCTGCGCCAGCGGGATCGTCGAGGTGTTGGACGACACCGCCGTCCCCTCGCGCTTCACCGCCTCAAGCTTCGCGTAAAGGCCCTGCTTGATGTCGAGGCGCTCGATAACCGCCTCGATCACCCAGTCGCATTCGGCAATCTTTTCAAGGTGGTCCTCGATGTTGCCGGTCTCGACCAACTTGGCCGCCGCCTTGCTCATGAAGGGCGCGGGCTCGGTCTTGAGCATCTTCGCGACCGCACCTTCGGCCACGGCATTGCGGTTCGCACCGTCCTTCGGGACGATATCGAGCAGCAGCACCGGGACGCCCGCATTGGCGACCTGCGCGGCAATCCCGGCACCCATGGTGCCCGCGCCGATGACGCAGACTTTCTTGATCGGCTGGCTCATTCCACGGCCTCCAGAACGGTGGCGATGCCCTGCCCGCCGCCGATGCACTGGCTGGCGAGCGCGTACTTGCCGCCCTCGCGCTTGAGCAGCGATGCCGCCTTGCCGACGATGCGCGCACCGGTCGCGCCAAGCGGGTGGCCGATGGCGATCGCGCCGCCGTCGATGTTCACCTTGGCGGTGTCGAGGTTCAGGTCCTTGATGCAGGCAAGTGCCTGGGATGCAAAGGCTTCGTTGAGTTCCACGACGTCGAGGTCACTGGCGGAAATCCCCGCGCGCTCCAGCGCCTTCTGGCTCGAGAGGATCGGGCCGAGGCCCATAGTCTCGGGCGCGCAGCCGGAGATCGCAACGGACTTGATGCGGGCGAGGATCGGCAGTCCGTGAGCACGCGCGTATTCCTCGGTGGTCACCAGCACCGCGCTGGCGCCGTCGGTCAGCGGGGAGGAGGTGCCCGCCGTCACCGAACCGTTGGCATCGAACGCGGGCTTGAGGCCAGCAAGAGCTTCGGCGGTGGTTTCGGGACGGATCGTACCGTCCTCGCTGACGGTGCCGCCCTTGGTTTCGATGGGCACGATCTCGTCGGCCAGCTTGCCGGCTTCGCGCGCGGCGGCGGCCTTCTTCTGGCTCTCGACGGCGAGCGCTTCCTGTTCGCCGCGCGAAATCTGATACTGGGTGGCGACGTTTTCGGCCGTCTCGCCCATGCCGATGTAAGCGGCGGTCGACCTGGCCAGCGCCGGGTTCGGCAGCGGATTGAAGCCGCTCATCGGCACCCGGCTCATCGATTCGATACCGGCGCAGATGAACACCTCGCCAGCCCCTACGGCGATCTGACCCATGGCGATGTGAATCGCGCTCATCGAGGAGCCGCAGAAACGGTTCACCGTCATCCCGCCGACCGACTGCGGCAGTCCCGCAATCTGGCCGATCAGGCGCGCGACGTTAAGCCCCTGCTCTCCCTCGGGAAAAGCGCAGCCGACGATGATGTCCTCGATATCGGCGGGCTCCACGCCGGTCTTGGAAATCAGCCCCCGGATCACCTGCGCGGCGAGGTCGTCGGGGCGGACGCGGGCGAGTGCGCCCTTGTTGGCCAGGTGAAACGGCGAACGGGCGTAGCCCGCGATCACGACGCTTTGCATGCATTCCTCTCCATGGGCGGACCCGGCCGGCTTGAGTGCCGAATCCATAGCGATCCTCGTTCTCCCGAACGTCTTCCCTTAAGGTGCGAATCTTTCCCTATACGTCAAGAAAATTTTGGGATATGCCGAGTCCATCCGGTCGGGATCGGTCGTCACCTGCGAAGTCAGGGGCACGGTTCCAGCTTAGAAATCCGGGCGAGAGAGATGGAGAGGTCGCAAATGCACTTCCTTAAACTGACAACGCTGGCGTTGGGTTCCAGCGCTGCGATAGTCGCCGCAGCGCCGGCGCTGGCGGCGGATCCGGGCGCGCTGGCCGGTTCGTGGCGCACGCCTGCCAAGCACGGCGTGGTCGAGATTGAGCGCTGCGGCGGCTCGATCTGCGGCAAGCTGGTGTCTTCCGAAAACATCCTGAAGAACCCCGACCTCAAGGACATCAACAACAAGGACGCAGCGAAGCGCGACCGCCGCCTCAAGGGGCTCCAAATCCTCGGCGGCTTCAAGCAGGACGGCAACGCCTGGTCGGGCGGGACGATCTACAACCCGGAAGACGGCGGCACCTACAAGGCCACGATCACGCCTGCGGGCGCCGACACCCTCAAGCTCAAGGGCTGCATCGTCTGGCCTCTTTGCAAAACCCAGACATGGACGCGGATCAAGTAAGCCGCGCGGCAGTTAAGTAGCTGCCAATAAGCAATTACCTAGGGAGAGTACCGAATGCATACCAAGTACAACCGCATCTTCCTTGCGAGCGCGGCCAGCGTCGTCGCCTTCGCGTGGAGCGGATCTGCGAGCGCTCAGGCGTTCTACCTTCAGGAGCAGTCCGTCCGCGGACAGGGCCGCGCCTTCTCGGGCGAGGCGGCTGATACCGGCGTCGATTCCCTCTGGTGGAACCCGGCTTCGATCGCGGGCCTGCAGGGCGGTGAGGCATCCGTGCGCGCCAGCGCGATCCTGCCGCGCGGCAAGGTCGTGGACAACGGCACCGTGATCGTGCGGCCGCTGCAGGCCCCGGCCTCGGTCGGCGGCAATCCGGTGGCGAAGAACCCGATCGATAACGGCTACCTGCCTTCGGGAGCGATCGCCTATGGGTTCGGCCGCGTGGCGGTGGGCCTGTCGCTGACGGCACCCTATTCGTTCACCACCGACTACGACGCCGACAGCTGGGCGCGTTACAGCGCCGACAAGACCAAGCTGCGCACTTACGACATCCAGCCCTCGATCGCGGTGGAACTGGCCAAGGGCCTCTACATCGGCGGCGCGGCGAACATCGAGTATGTCGATGCGACGTTGGGCAACTACCTCCCCAACCTGTCGCCGCTGCTGGCGGACGGGCACCAGACGCTCAAGGGCAACGGCTGGGATGTGGGCTGGTCGGCCGGTGTGCAGTACCATGACGGCCCGGTCTCGCTGGGCTTCGCCTACAAGTCCTCGATCAAGCACAAGCTGGATGGCACGGTGACGCTCGAAGGGCTGGCCGGTCCGCTCGCGGCGCAGAACGGCACGATCGACGCCAAGGCTTCGTTCAGCACGCCGTGGATGTTCATCGGCAGCGCCCGCGCGCAGATGAGCAAGAGCCTGACCCTCAACGCGCAGGTCGTGCGCATGGGCTGGAGCGAGTTCGACACCATCGACATCGGCGCGCCGATCAACCAGTCGATCCCCGAGAACTACCGCAACAGCTGGACCTGGGCGATCGGCGCCGATTATCAGGTCAACCCGCAGTGGGTCCTGCGCACCGGCTTCCAGCGCGGCATCACCCCGACGCAGGACGGCAACCGCGACGCGCGCGTGCCGGACAGCAACCGCTGGAACTTCTCGGCAGGCACCAGCTATTCGCCGAGCCCGGCCTTCACCATCGACGCGGCGGCCTCGTACATCACCTTCAAGGATGCGCCGATCGACCGCATCACCGCTGCCTATGCGGGCACGGCGGTGCAGACGCCCGTGATCACCAATGGCGAGTTGAAGGACGCTTCCGCTCTTGTCTTCTCCCTTGGCGCAAGGATGCACTTCTAATGATCGACGCGGCGACGATCGGCGGGGTCGCTTCCGCCACTGCCTCCTCAACGACGGACGAGATGCCGCCGATCGCGCCGCGTCTTCTGACCGACCTGCTCGACCATGCAGTAGAAGCGCATGGAGCATGGCCGGCGGTCGACTTCATGGGCCGCAAGTGGACATATTCGGAAATCGGCGCGCTTGCGAAGCGTGCCGCCCGCGGCCTGCAGGACCTTGGCGTCACCAAGGGCACCCGTGTCGGCCTGTGCCTGCCCAATACGCCCTACTACGTGGTCGCCTATTTCGCGGTTCTGCGGATCGGCGCTGTCGTGGTGAACTTCAACCCGCTCTACACCGAGCGCGAGATGGCGCATCAGGTCACCGACTCCGGCTGCGAGGTGATGATCGCCACCGATCTCGCGCTCTGCCTGCCCAAGCTGGAGCCGCTGGTCGGCAAGACCTGCCTCAAGCGCGTGGTCGTCTGCCCCTTCGCCGACGCTCTGCCCGCGATCAAACGCCGCGCCTTCCTGCTTTTCAAACGCCACGACATCGCGCATGAGCCGCACGACTTGCGCTATGCCCGCTGGGCGAACCTGATCGCCCGCGACGCCGAGCCGGACGCGGTCGAACGCCACCCCAACGACCTCGCGGTGCTGCAGTACACCGGCGGCACCACCGGCGTGCCCAAGGGCGCGATGCTCAGCCATGCGAACCTTGCCGCCAATTCGGCGCAGATGATCGCGCATGTCGGCCATATGCCCGAGCATCAGGAGCGCACCCTCGGCGTCCTGCCGCTTTTCCACGTCTTCGCACTGACCACGGTGCTGAACTATTCGGTCGACACGGCAGCGGAGATGATCCTGCTCCCCCGCTTCGAGATGAAGTCCTTCCTCGCCACCGCCAAACGCACGAAGCCGACACAATTCTTCGGGGTGCCCACACTCTACACCGCGCTCAACCACCAGCAGCTTCACGGCGAATTCGACAACGTGCGCGTCTGCATTTCCGGCGGCGCGCCGCTGCCGCTGGAAGTGCGCCGCGAGTTCGAGCAGAAGACCGGGGTGAACGTGGTCGAAGGCTACGGCCTGTCGGAAGCCAGCCCGATCATCGCCTGCAACCCGCTCGAAGGGCTGGTGAAGGACAACTCCTGCGGTCCGGCCTTCCCCGGCACCGCGCTGGAAATCCGCGATCCCTCCGACCCGACGCGCCTCTGCGCTCCCGGCGAGAAGGGCGAAGTCTGCGCGCGCGGCCCGCAGATCATGCAGGGCTACTGGGGTCGCCCCGAAGACACCGAGAAGACCTTCATCTACGGCGCCCTGCGCACCGGCGACATCGGCTATCTGGATGAGGACGGCTATCTGTTCCTCGTCGACCGGATCAAGGACGTGATCCTGTGCGGGGGCTACAACGTCTATCCGCGCATCATCGAGGAAGCGCTCTACGAGCATCCGATGGTCGCCGAGGCGGTCGTGATCGGCATCCCCGATGCCTATCGCGGTCAGGCCCCCAAGGCTTTCGTGGTGCTGCACGGCGGGGACATGCTCGATCAGGAGACATTGCTGGACTTCCTGCGCGAACGGCTGAACAAGATCGAGATGCCCGCCTCGATCGAGTTCCGGGATTCGCTCCCCAAGACCATGGTAGGCAAGCTGTCCAAGAAAGACCTCGTCGCGGAAGAAGCCGCCAAGCGCGCTGGCCAGAGCGCGGGCGGAAACGCAGCTTGAGCGCCGCGCCCGCCCCCGAGCCGCCGCAACTGCTCGGCATCCAGGAAGCCGCGACGCTCCTTGGCGTGACGATGCGCACCTTGCGCTTCTACGAGGACAAGGGCCTGATCGCGCCGCAGCGCGCGGGCACCACCCGCATCTATTCGCGCCGCGAGGTCGGGCGGATGCAACTGATCCTGCGCGGCAAGCGGCTCGGCTTCTCGATCCGCGAGATCAAGGATTTCCTCGACCTCTACGACGTCGATCCCGAGCATCACGAACAGGTCCGCGCCCTCAAGTCCAAGGTCGGCGAGCGTATCGCCGACTTGCGCAAGCAGAAGCACGCGATCGAACAGACGCTGGACGAACTGCTCTCCATCGAGCGGCAGGCGCTTGCATGGCTCGAAGGCACGCCGCTAAGGCCTGTCGATGACTGATCCTGTTGCTGCCGTCGCCGAACTGCGCGCCCTCCTCGAAGTCGAGGAGATCGACACCGACCTGTTCCGTGGCGGGGCCTCCGAAGAACGGCCCGGCCGCGTGTTCGGCGGCCTTGTCGTGGCGCAGGCGCTGGCGGCGGCCGCGCGCGATCTTGCGCGCAGCGATCGGCAGGCGCATTCGCTCCACGCCTATTTCCTGCGCGCCGGGGATACGACGCGGCCAATCATCTACCGCGTGCTGCGCGACTTCGACGGCGGCAGCTTCGCCAACCGGCGCGTCGTGGCGATGCAGGGCGGCAAACCGATCCTCAACCTGGCGGCCTCGTTCCATCGGCGCGAGGACGGCTTCGCCCACGCCGCCGCCATGCCGCAAGTGCCGAGCCCCGAGCAGTGCCCTGACCTCGTCACGGCGCTGGCGGCGACGGGCCAGAAATTCCCGCAGGCCATGCTCGACCGCCTCGCCGCGTTCGAAATCCGGCCCGGCCCGCCCGCCGCGCAAGGCTCGGATACGCCGCGCCAGTTCCTGTGGTTCCGGCTGGCCGCGCCGGTCGAAAGCGACGACGTATTCAAGCGCGTCGTCCTGACGTATGCCAGCGACTTCGCACTCGTATCCACGGCGATCCTGCCGCATTCGAAGGCGATCTTCTCGCCCGGTCTGCAAGTGGCGAGCCTCGACCATGCGGTGTGGTTCCATTCCACTCCGCCGGTGGACGACTGGCTGCTCTACACGATGGACAGCCCTTGGGCCGGTCACGCGAGGGGCTTCGCGCGCGGCGCCCTCTACGACCGCGCGGGAACGCTGGTCGCCAGCGTGGCGCAGGAAGGGCTCTGCCGCGCGGTGCCCGCTCAGCAACCGACCGCGTAGACCCCGAGAATCTGGTCGGCGACTTCGTCGAGACTGAGGCGCCCCGGCCGATACCACTCGCTCGCCGAATTGAGCGTGGCGAGCAGCAGGATGCGATAGATCGCCGGGTCGCGCCCCGGCTGCGGCGGCAGGGCATCTACGAGGTCCGCGAACAGTAGCTCGAACGCATCGCGCCGCGCGACCAGTTGCACGCGCACGGCTTCGGGCACCGCGCGAAAGTCGTTCATCAGCGGCATCGTCAGCGAGGCCGGGTCGATCTGGATCGCCAGCAGCACCCGGCACGCCGTGGCCAGCCGCGCGGCGGGTTGCTCCACCCCCTCGATCGCCGCGCGGATGCGGTCTTCCGCCGCCTGCAGCGCCGCGTCATGGATGCGCACGAAGAGCGCGTCCTTGCTCTTGATGTAGTGGTAGAGCGAGCCGCCCAGCAGGCCCACCCGCTCGCCGATGTCGCGAACGCTGGTCGCGGCATAGCCCCGCTCGGCGAAGAGGGCGGCGGCGGCGGCCACGACCTCGTCCTCGCGCGACGGGTTCGGCTTGTCGGGATGGCGTGCGTTCATCGGCCCTGCGTTGGCGCGCCGCCGCCCGATCGGCAAGGAAATTCAAGGGTCACGGCGCCACCACCTTGATTGTAACGATCGTTTGGTACATTGACGTGCAAAGCCGCGCAAGCGCGCAAGACCCCGTGGAGACGATCATGCCCTCGACCTACCAGCCCCCCGTCGCGACGATGCGCTTCCTGCTGGAGCACGTGCTCGACTTCGATGCGCAGATGGCCGCGCTGCCGGGGCTGGAGGAAGTGACGAGCGAACTGGCAGGCGAAGTACTGACGATGGCCGGCCGCATGTGCGCCGAACGCCTCGCTCCGCTGAACCTGCCGGGCGACGCCGCGGGCACGAAGCTCGTCGATGGCAATGTCGTGACCGCCCCGGGCTTCGCGGAAGCCTATGCGGAATTCGTCGAGGCGGGCTGGCCCGGCCTTGCGGGCGATCCCGAGTTCGGCGGACAGGGCCTGCCGCGCACCGTCCAGATCATGCTCGACGAGATGGTGTCCGCCGCCAACTTGTCCTTCGGCCTGTTCCCGGGCCTCACTCGCGGCGCTGCCGAGGCGCTCGCCGCGCACGGCTCGGACGAACTCAAGGCCACCTGCCTCGGCAAGCTCGTCACCGGCGAGTGGTGCGGCGCGATGGCGCTGACCGAGGCTTCGGCGGGCACCGACCTCGGCCTGCTGCGCACCCGCGCCGAACCGCGCGGCGACGGCAGCTATGCGGTTACGGGCACCAAGATCTTCATATCCTCGGGCGACCAGGATTTCGGCAACAACATCGTCCACCTCGTCCTCGCCCGCCTGCCCGATGCTCCGGCCGGAGTGAAGGGCATCAGCCTGCTGCTCGTCCCCAAGTTCCTGCCCGGCACGAGCGGCGCCTTCGACGAGCGTAACGCGATGTCGGTCGGCGCGCTGGAGCACAAGATGGGCATCCACGCCCAGCCCACCTGCGTCATGAACTACGACGGTGCCACCGGCTGGCTGGTCGGCGAGGCCGGGCGCGGGCTCAACGCGATGTTCACGATGATGAATGCCGAGCGCCTGTTCGTCGGCATTCAGGGCCTCGGCCTTGCCGATGCGGCGACGCAGAACGCGGTCGCCTATGCCCGCGAACGCCTGCAGGGCCGCGCCTCGGACGGTCGCCCCGGCACCGTGCCGATCATCGCCCATGCCGACGTGCGCAAGATGCTGCTCGCCTGCCGCGCTTTCGTTGAGCCCGCACGCGCCCTCGCCGCATGGACCGCGATCCGCATGGACGTCGCCGACCGTCACCCGGACGCCGCGACGCGCGATGCCGCCGCTGCCGACGTCGCGCTGCTGACGCCGGTGGTGAAGGCCGCTTTCACCGACTTCGGCTTCGAGACGACGGTGCTGGCGCAGCAGGTCTTCGGCGGCCACGGCTACATCCACGAAGCCGGGATGGAGCAGTTCGTCCGCGACGCGCGCATCACGCAGATCTACGAGGGCACCAACGGCGTACAGGCCATGGACCTCGTCTCGCGCAAGGTCACGCTGAACGGCGGCGCCCCCTTGCGCGCCTACCTCGACGCCATCGCGGCCGACCTGCAGGGCGACGATCTGCTGGCCGCCGAAATGCGCCGCGCCCTCGCCATGCTGGAGGAGGCCAGCGCCACCATCGCCGCGGCGGCGGGTGATGCCGACACCCTCGGCGCGGCGGCGACCGAGTACCTCAACCTCTTCGCGCTGGTCTCGCTGGGCTGGATGTGGGTGCGCATCCTCGCTGCGGCTCCCGCGCTGGAGGATGCCCGCACCCGCGATACCTACACCGCCATCGCCGCCTATTACGCGAGCTACGTGCTGCCCCGTGCAGGCGTGCACGCGGCGCGCATCGCCGCCGGTCCGGAAACCGTCATGGCGCTCGACGAAGCGCTGTTCTGAAAGCCTTTTCCCTTGCCCCTCTCCGCTCGTCCCGCCGCCCGCGCGGCGTGACGCATAGGCTTGGCATCGTCTGCGCGAGGCAACCACTGCGCCTCGCAGGCTTTATGATGACAAAAGCACATACGGAGCATGGATGATAATGGGCGGGACACGGCTTGGCTGAACCGAATAGCGACATGCAAAGCCGGCGCTCCGATGCGATCCGCATCGCGCGCGTCATCTGTATCGCAGGCATCGTCTACGTCCATGCCTGGACGGGATTGTCCGGCTACGAACTCGATCTGGCGCGCGGCACGCCGCAGGAAACCTTGCGCTGGGTCCTGATGGAAGGGTTCGGGCGCAGCGCGGTGCCGCTGCTGGGGCTGATCTCCGGCTGGCTGGTCGCGGGCTCCTCGCGCACGCGGCAATGGGGACCGCACGTCGCCCGCAAGGCGCGCACGATCCTGCTGCCGATGGTGCTGTGGAACGCGCTGGCGGTGCTGCTGGTGTCAGGCGCGGCATGGCAGTTCGGGCTCGCCGCGCCCATGCCGCAGTCGGCTCGCTGGCTGGTCGAGGAACTGTTCATCGTCACCCGCCCGCCCGACATCAACGTCCAGATGCCGTTCCTGCGCGACCTGTTCCTGTGCATGGTGTTGGCGCCGCTGCTGGTGCGCCTGCCCTCGAAGGCGCTGGCGCTGCTGGCGCTGGCGGCGGGGACCTGTCACATTCTGGGGATCGGCCCTCCGGTGATCCTACGCGCCTCGATCCTGATGTTCTTCACCATCGGCATCATCGCCCGCCGCGCCAATCTTGCCGAGCGGGTCGCGGCATGGCCCGCCGTCGTCGCGCTGGCGCCCTTCGTGGCGCTGATGCCGCTGCATCTCTACGTCTCGATCGGCGATGCCCGGCCGTTCGACGATGCCTCGACGGCGGCGGTGGACCTTGCCGCGCGGGTCGCCGCATCGCTGGCGGTATGGTGGCTGGCCTGGCGTCTCGTCGCCACCCGAGCCGCGCCGCTGCTGCGCCGCATCGAGCCGTACATGTTCTTCTATTTCTGCGCGCACCTGATCCTGATCTGGCTGCTGGGGCCGGTCGTCGGCAAGCTGACCGGCAAGCTCGGCTCGCCGCTCTATCCGATCTATTTGATCGGCCAGCCCTTCCTGATCCTCGGCGCGGTGGTGGCCATCGCCAAGGGGTTGCTCATGGTGGCGCCGGGGCTGGCGGGCACGCTGAGCGGCGGGCGACTGAAGCGCGCCTGACCCTCACATCCGCGAGAACAGCGGGATCGGCGCGAAGACGAGCGAGATCAGCCCCCAGAGGCTGAGCGCGATCATCACCCCGCCGATCCACTGGGTCAGGTCGCGCGAGGACGCGCGCCGCGTCACCAGTGCCCCGATCGGCGCGGCGACGACGCCCCCAATCAGCAGGCCGGATGCCGCGATCGAGAACGACTGCAGGCCCAGCGTGCCGATGAAGGCCGAGAGCACCGTCACCGTCACGAAGAACTCGGCGGCGTTGACGGTGCCGACCGCCATGCGCGGCGTCATACCCTGCGCGATCAGGCTCCCCGTCGTCACCGGCCCCCATGCCCCGCCGAAGGAATCGAGGAAGCCCGCCACGAAGCCGAGCGGCCCCACGCCGCGCATCCGGCGATAGGCCTGCGCCCGCCGCGCTCCGCGCCAGATCAGGTAGATGCCCACCGCCGCCAGATAGACGAGCAGCACCGGCCGCAGGATCGAGAGGCTGAGGTGCGAGAGCGCCCACACCCCCAGCAGCCCCCCGGCGATGCCCGGAATGACAAGCCGCGCGAACAGCATCCAGTCGACGTTCCTCTGCAAGGCATGGGCCGCGCCAGATACGCCGCTGGTGAAGCTCTCGACCGCATGCGTCACCGAGGACGCGCCGGCGGGCGGCAGGCCGAGCAGGATCAGCAGCGAGTTGCCGATCACCCCGAAGCCCATGCCGACCGCGCTGTCCACCAGCTGCGCGAGGAACCCGGCGACGATGAACGGCGCCAGCGCCGCCCAGGGGATCGCGGAAAAGTCGATCATCCGTTGCTCCTGCGGCGGCGCGCGGAGCCGGCTCCGAACCGTCCGGCCGGGGAGGTCAGCAGGAACAGCGCCGGGAAGATGAGCGCCAGCACGGAGAGCACCCCGCTCACCACCGCCTCGGCCCCGGCGAGCCAGGGCATGACCGCCGCCCATATCGCGACGGCCAGAACCACCATCAGCGTGCGTTCGTGCGCCCGGTCGTTGAGGCCGGTGAGGTCCACCTTGGCGCGCCCCTCGAACAGCGAACGAAGGCCGATCCCGGTCGGACTGCGGCGATCGACCAGCGGCTGCGGGAACGAGCCCTGCACCAGACAGCCCACCCCCGCCGCCACCATGCGCAGGCCCACCGCGTTCGCGAAGGGCCGGAATTCGGCATTACGGTCGCTGAGCGCGCGCAGGCCGGTGCGGCCACCGAAGACCATGTCGGCCAGCGCGGTGCTCTCGGCCGGGGCGGGCTTGCTTTCCTGCACGGCGGCCTGTGTGGAGATCACCCATTCGAGGATCGCCGTCGGCACGTCGAGCCCGGTCGCTCGCTCCAGCCCCTGAAAGCCGGGGGCGGAGTTGGCCTCGCAGATGCGGTAGCCGTCCTCGTCGAACAGGATGTCGATGCCGGTGATGTCGAGTTCCAGAACGTCGGCCGCCTGCACCGCCAGTTCCGCCATCTCCTGCGGCGGGTTGTAGGCGACGCCGACGCCGCCGAGCGAGACGTTGGACTTGAACCCGCCGGTCAGCGAGCGGCGCTCCATCGCCGCGATCACCCGCCCGCCGACCACCAGCACGCGCACGTCGCGCCCGTGGCTGGCGCGCACGTAGTGCTGGAGGATGAAATCCGCCTTGGCCTCGGCGCTTTCGAGCAGGCCCGCCAGATCCTCGAACTGGCTGCGGTCCTCGCACTTGAGGACGCCTGCGCCGCGCGTACCCTTGAGCGTCTTGACGATGACCGGAAAGCCCAGTTCGCGCTCGACGAGATCGACATCGATGGGGAACGTGCCCAGCATCGTGCGCGGGATCGGCAACCCTGCACGGTTCAGCGTCTGCAGGGTGTGCAGCTTGTCGGACACCGTCTCGATCGTTGCCGGGCCGTTGACCAGCCGCACCCCGCGCCGCTCGAAGTGGCGCAGCAGGGCCAGCGTGAAGTAATCCGTCTCCGCGCCCGTCCGGCAGATGACGAAATCCGGCTTCTCGATCTGGCGTCCCTGGTACTTGATCGCCCAGTCCCCCACGGTGCCCACGACCAGCTCGAAACTGTGGGGCTGCAGGACGTGAAGTTCGATGCCGAGTGCGCCCGCAGCCTCCTGAAAGCGGAAAACCTCAGGAACCTCGGGAATCGCCGGGTCTAGTTGATGCTGAAAAAGGATCCAGCCGCGCAATGCGATAAGCCCCCCGGTTTGGCGGTGATGCGAGATTTGCAGATGGCCTTCGCACGCGCGTTCGGCCGGGTTTCAGGTCCATGAATGGCATTGGAGCGCGATGGTTGCAAATCTATGGCGATCCGCAAGCTCCTTCAAGCGGAAGCACGCGCAAACAGAAAAGGGAGCGCACCGGCTCCCTTTTCCAGTCCATCATATCGATGAGGCAAGCCTGCAGGTCAGGATGATCCGCCGGTCGTCGTTGTTCCGGAGGTCGTCGCTCCCGTAGTCGCCGTGTGCGAATATCCCGGCGTGCTGGTGCCTGCGGTAATGTCGGTTTCCGTCCTTACGCGCAGGTTATTCTGAACGTGCCGGACGCCCGACACGCCGTCGCTGAGGTCTTCGGCCCGGCGCTTCGCCTGCGGGCTGTCGACGCTGCCCTCAAGCGTGACCTCGCCGTCCTTCACGTTCACCCGGACGCTGCTCGCATCGACGCGCCAGTCGTGCGTCAGGGTATCGTTGACGTCCTCGCGGATGCGCTCGTCGGACCGTGTGTAATCGGAAGGCCCGCGCCCGCGATGGTCCTGTTCACGGCGGCGCTGCGCATCCTCGCTGCCGAACCAGCTGGCGATCTCGTCTCCCGCGCGTTCGAGGAAGCCACGACGCTCGCCATATTCGCGCCAGTCGCCGTATTCGTTGCCGCGCGACCAGCTGCCCGGACCATAGCTCGGCCGGTAGCTCTCGCTCGAATGCAGGCCGCCGGTCAAACCACTGCGATTGCGGTAGAAATCACGGCCACCGTAATCCTCGCTGGTAAAGCTCGAGAAGTCGTTGCCCGCGCTCGCATCGAAATCGCGGGCGGGGTATTCGGCATCGCGGCGGCCCGAGAAACGGTAGCCGCGTTCGCTGTCGTCTCCGCGCGCACCATGACTGCCGCGATAGCCGCGCTCGGACCACCGCTCATCTCGGGCGTTTGTCCGATTGGTGGCGCCGTAAGGATTATCGAAATCGCGCGCCGGTCGACGCCCGCGGCTTTCCTCCGTTCGATAAGTGGCGCGCTGGTCGCTATCGGAGCCCCAGCCGCCACCGGCCTGACCTCCGGCGTCACTTTGCCACTGGTTCGCCTGACGCGGGGCTTCCCACGCCTCGTCATCCGTCCGGTAGCCGCCGGTCTGTCCGGTGCCGGCATTGGGATCACGTCGATTCATCGGTGCTCTCCTTCACATGTTTTTTTCAGCGCGGCGCACGGGAGCAAGACATGACAGAACGCCCTCTCCCTGGCGCGATGCTACTTGAACACGGCGCCGGGCAATTTCGATCCACTGTCCGGCGCTGCCAGCATGGCGTCCATCGCAGGCCCGTCGGCACCGATGGTTTACGGGCCGTGCACCATTTGTTTAGGAGATTGGTCTAAGCCCCCCGGGCAAGGGGGTTCCGGGTTCTTCATGTCGGTTGACGCGCAAACGATGCTGCTGCTTTCGAACGCGATCGCGTTCGTGGCGGCGACGTTTCTTCTCATAGAATGGAGATCGCTGCGCGAGCGATTCCTCCTGAGCTTCGCACTCGGCTTCCTGTGCATCGTCGTAGGCTGCACGCTCGCCCCGCTGCGACAGAGCGGAGACTTCCTGCTGGGCGTGTGGCTGTCCAACTCCATGGTCCCGCTGGCGCATTTCATGTTCCTTCACGGAGCCGCCTCGTTCGCCCGGCGCAAGCTGAACCGCTCATGGTTCGCCGCACCGCTGGCCTGCTCGGCGCTGATGGCCATCCCGGGGCTTGGCGACCGCGACCAGGTCATGTCGCTGATCAACGCCGGGTTCGTGGCGGTGTTCTGCCTGAGAGCCGCAGGCGTTCTGCTAGAAGCGCGCCGCACCACCGGTTCGGAGACACGCACCCTCGTCGCGACGTTCGTGGTCCACGGCTCTTTCTACGCCGTCAAGGCGGGCGGCGCCTTCGTGCCGGGCGCGTTCGTGGACTTGTCCTCCTACTCCGGCGTGCTGATCCCGATCTCGCTGTTCGAAGGCATCCTCGTCGAAGTCGCCCTCGCCATGTCGATCGCGGGGGCGCTGCGCCGCCGCCGCGAGGAGCGCGTCACGCGCCTTGCGGAAAGCGATCCTCTCACCGGCCTGCTCAACCGGCGCGGGTTCGAGGCGCGCACGCGCGACATCCAGCAACAGGGCGGCTCGCTGCTGCTCATCGACATCGACAACTTCAAGACCATCAACGACTGCTTCGGCCATCAGGACGGCGACCGCCTGCTCGTCGACCTGGCCGCATTCCTCGCGGTGCGCCTGCCCGGGTCCGCGATCAGCGCGCGCCTCGGCGGCGACGAGTTCGTGGTGCTCCTGCCTGGAATGGACGAGGCCCGCAGCCTTGGCCTCGCCGAAGATCTCTGCGCCGGCTTCGCGATCCGGCAGGGCGCGGAAAACTGCGGCACTCTCAGCATCGGTTGCGCGCCCGTCGCTGCGGGAACGGATGACCTGTCTCCCGCCATGCTGCGGGCGGACCGGGGCCTCTACGATGCGAAGAGCAAGGGGCGCAATCGCGCCTCGCTGGCCCCTCGCATCCCCGCCACGGGAACAAGGGCCGAAATTCTGCCTTACCCTTTCGCCGCCGCAGGATAACCGCTCACCTCACATTGACGGGGAACCGTTCGCCCCGCGATGTGTTGTCGTGTGCACAGACGGGGGCATGGGCGGGGATGGTCGGCCCGACGCGAAGGGATCGGTTAGGGGAATGATACGCAGCGCAGTGAACGGCGACGGGTTCATGGGACTCGAAGGCGATCTTGCGTGTCGTATCGCCACTTACGACTGGGCCTCCACCCCCATCGGCCCGATCGAGACATGGCCGGTCAGCCTGCGCCACACCGTAGCGATGATGCTGCCGTCCCGCGTGCCGCTGGTGCTGCTCTGGGGGCCTGAAGGCGTGATGCTCTACAACGATGCCTATGCCGAGTTCGCCGGCGGGCGCGACAGCCGCCTGCTGGGTTCAAAGGTGCTCGACGGGTGGGAGGAAGTCGCCGAGTTCAACGCCAACGTCATGGAAGTGGGCCTCGCGGGCGGAACGCTCAGCTATCGCGACTACATGCTGACGCTGCACCGACATGGGCGGCCCGAGCAGATCTGGCTGAACCTCGACTATTCGCCGGTCCCCGGTGACGACGGCAGGCCTGCGGGCGTGATCGCGGTCGTCTTCGAGATCACCGAGGCGCACCACGCGAGAGCAGCGCTGCAGGAGAGCGAGACCAAGCTGCAGTTTCTCGATGATCTGGCCCAGGCGATAACGGATTGCCGCGGGGCCGACGAGATCCTCGCCATCACGACCCGCATGACGGCGCAGCACCTGAACCTCTCCAACTGCGCCTATGCCGACATGGACGCCGACGAGGACGGGTTCACCATCAGGGGCAACTGGCATTCCGAGGATGCTCAATCGATAGTCGGGCACTACAGCCTCGGCGCCTTCGGAGCGCTCGCCGTCAGCGAGCTGCATGCCGGGCGCCCGCTGATCATCAACGACAACGCCACGGAGATTCCGCCGGAAGAGGCGAAGACCTTCCAGGACATCGGCATCGCGGCAACTATCTGCATGCCGCTGGTCAAGGAAGGCCACCTGATCGCGCTGATGGCCATCCATGATCGCAAGCCCCATCACTGGACGCCTTACGAACTGGGCATCATCCGCGAGGTGACCGAGCGGTCCTGGGCGCATATCCAGCGTGTCGGGGCCGAAGGTCAATTGCGTGAGCGCGAGGCCTACAATCGCCAGATCCTCGACGGCGCCGTCGACTACGGCATCGTCGCCACGGATCTCGACGGACGGATCACCTTGTGGAACGCCGGTGCCGCCGCCATGCTCGGCTGGACCGAGGCGGAAATGCTCGGCCATCCCATCGATCTGTTCTTCACGCCCGAGGACCGTGCGGTCGGTCGCCCCGCCGCCAAACGCCGGGAAGCCCTCGAAAGCGGCCGCGCCCATGACGCCCGCTGGCACTTGCGCAAGACCGGCGAGCGTTTCTGGGGCCTCAGCGAAATGACTCCCCTGCGCGACGGCACGGGAAGCGCAACGGGCTTCGTCAAGCTCATGCGCGACCGCACGTTCGAGCACGATGCACAGGAAGCCCTGCGCCTGAGTGCCGAGCAATTGAGCCGCGCCCAGGTCGCGGGCGGCGTGGGGCTGTTCTCGGTCGATATCGTCGGCAACACGATCACGGGGACCGACGAGTTCTGCCGCCTCTTCGGAATGCCCCAGGGCGGCGAGATGAGCCCGGAACTGTTCGAGCAGATCATCATTCCCGAAGACCGCTACCTGTCGTCGAACCATGCCCGGCGCAATTCCGCAAACGCGGAGCTTGATGTCGAATATCGCATCCGCCGCCCCGATACCGGCGAGCAGCGGGTGATCGCTCGCAAGTCGGAGTTCGAGTTCAATGCCGCCGGCAAGCCGGTGCGGATGATCGGTGCGGTGCGCGACGTGACCGACCGCAAGCGGACCCAACTGGCTCTGGAAAAGAGCGAGGCGCAGTTCAGCGCGCTTGCCCAGAACATGCCCACGCAAGTCTGGACCGCCCGGGCCGATGGCGCGATGGACTGGTTCAACGAGCGGACCTACACGTATTCCGGCGAGATGCCGGGCAGCCTCCATGGTGACGGCTGGACCCGCCTCGTCCATCCCGAAGACCGCGCCAGCGCCGTGGAACGCTGGGCGCAGGCCGTGACGACCGGCGAGGTATACGACACCGAACTGCGCCTGCGCGACTGCGAGGGGCTATATCGCTGGCACCTCGCCCGGGCCATGCCGCTCAAGGACGCGCACGGGGTCATCTCCGCCTGGATCGGCACCAACACCGAGATCGAGGCGCAGAAGCAGGCTGAGGCCGCCTATGCGCAGGACCGCGACCGTCTCTGGACGATCAGCCGCGACCTGATGCTGGTGTGCGACTTCGAGGGCGCGATCACCGCGGTCAACCCTTCGGCCGAGCGCCTGCTGGGGTGGCATGAGAGCGACATGCTCGGCCAGCGCATCGCGGCTTTCGTGCACCCCGACGACATCGAGGCCACTGCCGCCGAAGTCGCCAAGCTTGCCACCGGACAGCGCACGATCGCGTTCGAGAACCGCTATCGCACCAGGGACGGCGACTTCCGCCTGATCGCCTGGACCGCGGTGCCCGACGACCGCCGTATCCACGCGATCGGGCGCGACATCACCGAGCAGCGCGCGGTCGAGGACGCCTTGCGCCAGAGTCAGAAGATGGAAGCCGTCGGCCAGTTGACCGGCGGCATCGCGCACGACTTCAACAACCTGCTGCAGGGCATCACCGGCAGCCTCGACATGATGCACGCCCGGCTGGCGCAGGGCCGCACGCAGGACCTCGAGCGCTGGCTGGGAGGGGCACGCACGTCAGCCGAGCGGGCCGCGGCGCTGACGCACCGCCTGCTCGCCTTCTCCCGTCGCCAGCCGCTCGACCCGCGCCCCGTCAGGACCAACCCGCTGATCGCCTCGATGGAGGACATGCTGCGCCGGACGCTCGGCGAGCACATCGAGCTGGGCTTCGTGCTGGCGGGCGGGCTGTGGCTGACGCGGTGTGATCCCAACCAGCTGGAAAGCGCGATCCTCAACCTCGTCATCAACGCGCGCGACGCGATGCCGCAGGGCGGCAAGCTGACCATCGAGACCTGCAACGCCCACCTCGACGACCGCTCCGCCGCGCGCGAAAGGGACGCGAAGCCGGGCGAATACGTCTGCATCGCGATCAGCGACACCGGCGTCGGCATGAGCCGGGACACCGCCGCGCGGGCCTTCGAGCCCTTCTTCACGACCAAGCCGATCGGCCAGGGCACCGGCCTCGGCCTCTCGATGATCTACGGCTTCGCGCGCCAGTCGGAAGGCTATGCGCGGATCTATTCCGAGGAAGGCATCGGCACCACGATAAAGCTCTACCTCCCCCGCCATCTCGGCGCCGACACGGTCGCCGAAATCCCGGGAGAGCCGTTGCTGCTGCCCACCGCGCAGCACGGCGAGGTCGTGCTGGTGGTGGAGGATGAGCCGGTCGTTCGCGGGCTGATCCTCGAAGTGCTCGACGACCTCGGCTACCGGGCGATCGAGGCTGCGGACGGTCCTTCGGGGCTGGCCGTCCTCCAGTCGGACGAGCGCATCGACCTGCTGGTCACCGACATCGGCCTGCCCGGGCTCAACGGCAGGCAGATCGCCGATGCGGGACGCGCCTGCCGGCCGGGGCTGAAAGTGCTGTTCATGACCGGTTATGCGGAGAACGCGGCGGTCGCGTCCGGCTTCCTCGAACCCGGCATGGCGATGATTACCAAGCCCTTCGCCATGGATACGCTGGCCGGGCGCATCCGCGAGATCATCGAGGGCTGAATGCCCGCTTGCTCACAGGCCAAACGACTGCCAATAGCTTTGCCGCGCAAGGCGTTGTCGCGAACGCAATTTCCAGGGTGGCACCATGCCTGACGAGACGCCTCGGTTCGATGGAATGCGGGTACTGGTGGCCGAGGACGAATTCCTCGTCTCCATGCTGCTGGAAGAGATGCTGACCGACCTCGGCTGCGAGGTCGTGGGGCCATTCGCGACCCTCTCCACCGCGCTCGAGACGGCCTGTTCGGGCGAGTACGACGTCGCCGTGATCGATCTCAACCTCGCGGGTGAGAAGGCGGACCCGATCATCGCCGAACTGGCCGCGCGCGATGTCCCCGTTGCGATCGCCAGCGGCGGGTTCGAGGCCGACCTCGCGCACCGCCCGACCGTGCGCCTCGACAAGCCCTATAGCGCGTCCCAGCTGGAGCAGGCGATGACGGCCCTGCACGCCGTGCTGCAGGGGCGCGACTGAGCGATCAACGTCCGTCTGGAGGCTCGCTGCCACGAGTTTCACGGCAGCGGTCCAGGAACACTCTCAAACGTTGGTGAGCACGAACGGGATGGTGACGTAACCGCGCACCGCCGTGGCCACGCCGTTGCTCATCAGCGGCGACCACCGCCAGTGCCTGACCGCGCGCAAGGCCGCACCGTCAAGCCGCGAGCTGCCGCTGCTCGACACCACCTGGATATCCTTGACCGTCCCGTCGCTCCCGACCAGCAGGAGCAGCTTCACCGTTCCCTGCTCACGCGCGCGTCGCGCGTCGATGGGATAGGCCGGCGGCTTGGCGGACAGAACCTTGCTCGACAGGTCGCCGCCTTCCAGCGTCGTGGCTGCAGGCGGCGGTGCCACGGCCGGCGGGGCACTGACCTTGGCGCCTTCGCTGGTCATCGACGGCGGAGCGGGCGGCGGCGGCGCATCCACCATGACCTGCTGCGGGCCGGGGCTCGGCAGCTCGATCATCGGCTTGGGGACGACCGTCTGGGTGATCGCGGCCTGCGGCGTTTCCAGCTTCGTCGGCTCGGGAGGCGGCGGCGGCGTCACGTCGAGTTCCTGCACGTCGACGGTGGTGAGATGCGCCCGCTCCTTGTGCGCCGCCACGATGTTGAGCGTCGCCAGGCAGGCCGCCATGGCCAGGATCATCCCGGCCGAGGCGAACAGGGCCACCGGATTCGCCCTCGCGGGGCGATAGATCGAGCGACCGGCATCAGCTTCGATCGCCGAGTCGCCAATCGCCGAAACCGCAGGAAACGGCTCGGGCGCAACGGCCGAAACCGGGGCGAACACGAGTTCGTCCGGCGCGAGCGCGGCAACTGTCGCCAATTGTAATCTCCTGCCAACCACTATTGCGAGTGATTTGCATATACACTAAGCAGCTCGTCGTCCAGAGGGCACCCGACATCGCAACGTGTGGCGGCACGTTCTTTCGAAGTGCGCCCTTCCCGCGATCGAATCAGAACACAAAGGATGCGACACCTTGCAAGTTGCCGACGCCCCAGACCGCCACGCCGACGACTTGCGTGACGCCGCGTCAGCCGCTCCGCAGCGCGCCCCGTCTTCCGACACGCGCAAGCTGGCGCCGAAAAAGAAGAAGAACAAGAAGGCCCGCGCCTTCTGGCTGAAACAGCTGCACACTTGGCACTGGGTGAGCGCGGCGATCTCGCTGGTCGGCATGTTGCTGTTCGCGGCGACCGGAATCACCCTCAACCACGCGGCATCGATCGGCGCGGAGCCTTCGGTGACGCAGAGCCAGGGCAAGCTGCCCGAGGCATTGCTGGCAAAGCTGCCCGCCCCCGGCGACCGCACCGATCCGCTCCCCGCCGAAGTGGCGAAGGCGGTCGCGGCGGCGGTTCCGCTCGATCCTTCGGGCCGCGCGGCGGACTGGACCGCCGAGGACGAAGTCTACGTCGCCATGCCCGGCCCCGGCCGCGACGCCTGGGTCAGCATCGACCGTGCGAGCGGCGAGATTCAGGCCGAAGTCACCGACCGGGGCTGGATCTCCTACCTCAACGACCTGCACAAGGGCCGCAACAGCGGCGCCGCGTGGTCCCTGTTCATCGACCTGTTCGCCGTGGCCTGTCTCGTGTTCACGATCACCGGCCTGTTCCTGCTCCAGCTTCACGCGAAGCACCGGCCGATGACCTGGCCGATGGTGGGCCTGAGCCTGCTGATCCCGCTGCTGCTGGCCCTCCTTTTCATCCACTGACGAGAAAGCCCGTGATGACCCGATCCAAGATCCTGCCCGCGCTGCCTCTGCTGGCTGCCGGCACTGCAACCGCTCTTGCCGCCTCGCCCGCGCTCGCAGCGTCGGTTACCGTCACCGTCCCGCAGATCAAGGTGGCCGAATACCACCGCCCCTACGTGGCGGGCTGGGTCGAACCTGCGGCGGGCGGCGATGCCCGCACCCTTTTCGTGTGGTTCGACGGCAAGAAGCGCGGCGCTGAGCCGGGCACCAAGTGGCTGGCGGACCTGCGCACTTGGTGGCGCAAGGGCGGCCGCTCGCTCAAGCTGCCCGCCGACGGCATCAGCGGCGCGACCCGCGCGCCCGGCAGCTACACCGTCGCCATTCCCGCGAACCTGCCCAAGGGCGACTACGTCCTGAAGGTCGAGGCCGCGCGCGAGACCGGCGGGCGCGAGCTGGTGTCCGTGCCGTTCACCGTCGGCGGCAAGGGTGGTTCCGTCTCGGGCAAGACCGAGCTGGGCACCGTCACCGTCCGCTGATCCGACTATTTTCGCTTTATTTAACAGGGGAATACGAATGCGCTTTCGCTCCATCCTGATCGCCGCTGCGGCATCTTCCATGCTGGCGGCGCCAGCTCTTGCTCACCGCATGTGGCTGCTGCCCTCGACCAGCACGCTCGCCAGCACCAATGAATATGTCACCGTCGACGCCGCCGTGTCGAACGACCTGTTCTACCCCGACCACGTCGCCATGGACCCGGCGCAAGTCTCGGTCTGGGCGCCCGACGGTACTGACGGCAAGGTCGAGAACCCCGCGAAGGGCCGTCATCGCGGCACCTTCGACGTCGCGCTGAACAAGGCGGGCACGTGGAAGATCGGCATGGAGCGCGAGTCCGTCATGGGCACCTTCAAGGTCGGTGCCGAGGAATGGCGCGTGGGCGGTCGTGGTCGTCCCCAAGGCGCTCCCGGCGCTCCGGGCGCGGGCGCTCCGGCGGGTGCTCCCTCGGCTGGCGGTCCGGCCGGTGGCCCTGCCCGTCCGCCGATGCGCATGGTGCCGACCGTGGCCGACATTCCGGCCAACGCCACCGACATCAAGCTGACCGAAGTGACCTCGCGCAACTTCATCTACGTCACTGCCGGTGAGCCCACCAAGGTCGCCCTGACCGGCAAGGGTCTGGAGTTCGATCCGGTCACCCATCCCGACGAACTCGTCTCGGACGAGGAAGGCAGCTTCCGCTTCCTGATCGACGGCAAACCCGCTGCGGGCGTCAAGATCACGGTCGTCCCCGGCGGCAAGAAGTACCGCGCGGCCGAGGATGCGCAGGAACTGACCACCGGCCCCGACGGCGTCGTCAAGGTCAAGTGGCCGGTCGCGGGCTGGTACTGGCTGAGCGCCAGCGCCGAAGACGCCAAGCCCGCCGACAAGAAGGCCAGCGCCCGCCGCATGTCCTTCACCACCACGCTGGAAGTCGTCGCTCCCTGACGACTGGCAAGCCCATGCGCCTCGCCGTTCCCTTGGAGATCGACGCAGCCTCGCTCGCCACATGGCGGCAGGCCGCGGCGGTGATCGCGATGGGCGGCGAGACAATGGGGACGACATGGAGCATCCGGCTCGCCCCGCCCCCCGGCTTCGACCGGGAGGCGGCGAGCCGGGCGATCGAGGCGCGGCTCGAAGACATCCTCGCGCAGATGAGCCATTGGCGCGCGGACTCGGTGCTCGGCCGCTTCAACCGCGCGGATGCGGGTGAATGGTTCACCCTGCCCGCCGATTTCGCGACGGTGATCGAAGCCGCCCTCGCCGTCGCCGAGCGATCGGGCGGGGCCTTCGATCCCGCGATCGGTGCGCTCGTCGATGTATGGGGCCATGGGCCGGTCAAGGTCGCTCGCCCGCCCACGACCGACGAGATCGAACAGGCGCGCGCGGTCTCCGGCTTCATGCGCCTCGCCTACGAACCGGACACGCGGCGACTGCGCCAGCCCGGCGGTTTGAGGCTCGACTTGTCGGGCATCGCCAAGGGCTACGCCGTCGATGCCCTGACCGCGCTGCTCGCCGGGATGGACTGCCACCACGCGCTCGTCGAGATCGGCGGCGAACTGGTCGGGCGGGGCCTGCGTCCCAATGGCGATCCGTGGTGGGTGGACCTCGAAACGCCGACGCAGGACATCGCCCCGCTGCGGGTCGCGCTGCATCAACTGGCGGTGGCGACCTCGGGCGATTACATCCGGGGATTCCACAGTATCGATCCGCGCAGCGGGATGCCGGTCGAGCATGCCATGGCGGTCAGCGTGATCCACTCCAGCGCGATGCTCGCAGATGCCTGGGCGACCGCGTTTAGCGTGCTCTCCCCTGCCGCTGTGAGCGCTTTGGGTGCCCGTGAGTGCCTTTGTGTGCGCGTTGTGTACCGTGACGGCACCGGTCTGACCGAGTGGATCAGCCCCGCCCTTGCCGCCATGATCGAGGCCGAGGACGAAGTTCCGGCCTGATCCGGCACCGGACTATTGTTGATGCGGATCATTGTCAGCACCGCCGGACTGCGCGAATAGAGACGCCATGGTCATCGAAATTCCCGAACTGTTCGACGCTGCCGAAGTGCGCGAAATCCGCTCCGCGCTAGAAGCCGCCGACTGGGCGGACGGCCGCGCCACCGCCGGCCACCGCGCCGTAAAAGTCAAGGAAAACGAGCAGTTACCGCTTGACCATCCCCTTGCAAAGCAGCTCGCCGACCGCGTCCTTGGCCGCCTCTCGCAGACCCCGCTGTTCATCGCCGCAGCCCTTCCCGCCCGCGTCCTCCAGCCCCGCTTCAGCCGCTACGACGGGCGCGGCCACTACGGCAACCACGTCGACAACGCGATCTTCCCGATCCCCGGAACCGGCGAGCACCTCCGCTCCGACGTTTCAAGCACCCTGTTCCTCTCCGACCCCGAGGAATACGACGGCGGCGAACTCGTGATCGAGGACATGTTCGGCACCCACACCGCCAAACTGCCCGCCGGAAGCCTGATCGTGTACCCCGGATCCAGCCTCCACCGCGTCATGCCGGTGACGCGCGGCGTGCGCTTCGTCTCGTTCTTCTGGACCCAGAGCTTCGTCGCCTCGCCCGAAAAAAGGCGGCTGATGTTCGAACTGGACGGCGCGATCCAGTTGGTCGCGACGGATCATCCCGAGCATCCCTCGGTCGATACCCTCACCCAAGTCTACCACAACCTGCTGCGCCAGTGGTCGGCGACATGAGCCCGAAACCACCGCTTTCCGCCATTCCGCCGGAATTGCGCACCCTCGCCGACTACGAGCGCCACGCCGAAGCCCACCTGACGCCCGAGGTCTGGCGGCATATCCAGGAAGGCGCGGGCCGAGAGATCACGCTGGCCGAAAACCGCGCCGCCTTCGACCGCATCGGCCTGCTCCCCCGCGCCATGGCCAGCCTCGACGGCAGTACCGAAATCGACCTGCTCGGCCGCCGCCATGCCGCACCGATCCTGCTGGCGCCGCTGGCCTACCAGCGCCTCGCCCACCCCGAGGGCGAACTCGCCTGCGTGCGCGCGGCCGCCGCGCTCGATACCGGCATGATCGTCAGCACGCTGTCGAGCGTCTCGCTGGAGGACATCGCCGCCGCCGCCGCCCATGCCCTCGCCCGCGAACTCGGCAAGACGCCCGCACCGCTGTGGTTCCAGCTCTACCTCCAGCCCGAGCGCGAGCACAGCCTGCAACTTGTCCGCCGCGCGGAAACGGCGGGCTACGAGGCCATCGTGCTGACTGTCGATGCGGCGCTCAAACCCGCCGGGATCACGCTGCCGCAAGGCGTCGGTGCGGTCAATCTGGCCGGAATGCCGCGCCCAACGCAGACTTCCGTGCCCGGCGGCCGGATCCTGCTCGGCACTCCGCTCGCAGACGCTGCTCCGGGGTGGGACGACCTCGTGTGGCTGCGCAAGACGACGAGCCTCCCGATCATCGTAAAGGGCCTCCTGCTGGGCAAAGATGCCGCGCGCGCGGTGGATGAAGGCACCGACGCGCTCATCATCTCCAACCACGGCGGCCGCGTTCTCGACGGCCTGCCGAGCCCCGTCGACCTGATACAGAGCGTCGCCGAAGCCACGCGCGGCCGCGTCCCGCTGCTCCTCGACGGCGGTGTTCGGATGGGCACCGACGTGATCAAGGCGCTCGCACTGGGCGCCTGCGCCGTGCTCATCGGTCGCCCGCAGATGCATGCGCTGGCCGTGGCGGGAATGCCGGGGGTGGCGCATGCGATCCACTTGCTGCGCACGGAACTGGAAGCGGCCATGGCGCAGCTCGGATGCCCGAATTGCGCCATGCTCGGCCCTGACAGGCTGGTCGCGCTGGGTCGCTGAGCGCTATTTGTCGAGCGGCAGCTTCACCACCCCCGTCGGGGCATCGCGCAGCCGTATGCGCAACATTCCATCGGTCGGGCGACCGCTAATCTGCAGGGTCCGCCCGGTGTAGCCCGGCTGTACGGCGGAAGGCCTAACGAACCCATCTTCGACCGCGACCGCATCGATCAGGAACAGATTGCGTCCCGTGATCGTGCAAGGCCCGTCCTGCCCTTCGCACGTGGCGCTCTCGATCCGTGGCAGCCGCACGACCGTCGTGAGCGGCATCCAGTCTCCGCGATCCTCGCGCCCACCCGGCCCCTTGCTGACGAGGCGCAGGCGGATAGGGCCGAATGTGGCGGGAGGCAGGTCATCGGCGTCCAGAGTGGCGACAAGCACCTCGGGACTTTCCAGATTGAGCCCCTTGCCGATCGCGAGCCGGGTAACCGCCTCTCCCGAAGCAGGGGCGATTTCGATCGCTGAACCGGCACCGAACCGCGTTTCGCCCGAAGCCTTGAGCGAGAACACCATCTCGCCGTTGTCAGGCAGGAGATCGCCCGAGCCCATGTCCAGCATCCTCGCGCCCTGCGCCGCGGGAGCGGGATAGACCGTGCGCTGCAACAATGCTGCCTGAGGACGCGGCCCGCCGATGCGCACCGGAAGCGTCAGGTCGCGGCCGTCCTCCAGCCGCACGGTCGCCTTATCGGGCGCTTTAGCGGCATCGACGGGAACCTTGCCCGCGCCCTGCACGAGCAGGCGCAGGCGGTCCGTCCCACCCTCGCGCGTCAGGCCGTCGGGACGGAATTCGGCGTCTCCCACCACGACCGCGCGAACCTGGTCCAGCCGCTGCCCGGTCAGGAAACCCTGCGTGTCGCCGGCATGGAGTTCGAGCGCTTCCAGGCGGCTCGCCTGCACCCGCGCGCGCAAGGCGACGGTCTGCGCGGCAGCTGCACCGCGCTGCCGGATCTCCAGCCGGACCTCGCCTGCGGTGGCGTCCGTCAGCGGCACCGTGACGCTCAGGCGCCGCCCTTCCAGCGCCTTGAACGCGAGTGGCCGGCTGCCGCCGTTGCTCTGCCGCAACGTCACTTCCTCAACACAGCCAGGAGCGGCGCCTTCCAGCGCAACCTCGTTGTCGCGCCCAACGATCAGGCCATCGACATCAGTGGCTTTCCACGCTTCGCCGCCCGGGCGCTGGAGCAGGAAGTCCGGACCATCGAAAGGCGCGAATCCCCAAACGCCATGGAGATGGCCGCGAACGTCTCCTGCAAAGGCGGCGGGAAGCGTATCGGCGGCGAGCACGTAACCGCCCTTGTCGGCGCGCGCCTTGACCGGCACGTCCAGCGTCTGTCCGGATGCGGAGGTGAGGCGCACCTTCATGTCGTGGGCGAAGTCGGTCGAGAACACCAGCGGTGCCCCTTCGACCGGCAGTACGGCGCCGAGCGCCATGCAGATCGGCCCCTTCGCGGAGCTGCGCAATTGCGGGGGAATATCCGCCTCGACCGCAGGCATGGCCGCGATCATCACCGACTTGGGCTTCTGGAAAGAGGGCGCCGCATTGAGCAGCAGCGACATCCGATCCGCATCGCGCAGGGTCAGGGTCGGCAGGTAGTTGAACGTCGGATTGTTGAATGCGCCGAAGATCTTCGCCACGTCCCGCGCCACCGCGATGTAGGCGCTGTAATACCCTGCCCCGGCCTCGCGCGTGTTGCTGAGTTGCAGCGCCAGATCGGTCGGCGTGCCGGTAATCGTCTCCGCCAGCGAACTGGTGTGCACGTCGTTCAGGACCAGCGATTCGCGGTTCTCCACGAGGCACGATGCCTGCGACTGGATCACCTTGTTGAGACAGTCCTCCTGCAGCTTGATCGACAGGCTGCTGGCGAGCACCGGCGCCACGGTGCGCAGGTATTCCGAGCCATTGTCATCCTGTGCGCGGATCGCGGCCATGAAGGTATTGAGGCGCGAATGATCGAGCGAGGCCTGGTTGAGATCCTGGCTGGCGCGCACGAACTCACCGGGCTTGCCGCGCACCGCGTCCATCAGCACCCCTTCCGCGCCGCCGGTCTCGGGCACCATGAGCAGCACCATCTGCCGGGCATCGCGCGGCACGGTGAGGGTCAGGGCGCTGTCTTTTTCCTTCTCCTTCCACGTGCGTGCGAGATCGATCCAGTCCTTGGGCGGAGGGTTCGTCGCACCCCGCAGGAATGCGGACATGAGAACGAACCGGGCGCTCTGGTTCTTCGGCAAGGCGCCGTGGACAACGACCTTGTCGCCGGGCGCGAGGCTCGGCACGCGGGCGATCGGCAGCGTCTGTCCCTCGCGCGTGACTTCGATGCGCAAGTCCGGACCGGCCAGCTCGAACGGCGCGGGATCGCCCAGTGCCGGAGTAGCGACCAGCAGCGGCGAGACCAGCAGTCCAGTGAAAATGCTCGAAAAGCGGCGCTCTGACGATCTCTTGCGCAAAAAGCCGAAATCCTGTCGTTGTTTCAGACCAAGGGCGCCCCGGGCACGCCTTAGCCGCTCCACAGACCGGCATTCAAGCCCGCACAGTCCGAAACGAGCCGCAATCGCGCCCGTCGATGCTAATTCAACGAGGCCGCGAGTTGTTCCAGACCATGTTCATCGACTTGCGCCGCGTCGGCCACCAGACCTGCGAGGGCCAGTCGACAATGCCGGTCCCAGCAGAAGTTCTCACGCGCGAAACGGCGGCCGTTTTCAGCAAGGCGACGCCGATAGGCCGGATCGCGCGCAAGCAAAGCCAGGGCGGCACGAATGGCTACCGGATCGCGGCCATCTACGACCAGCCCGGTCAGCCCGTCGCGCACCAGTTCGCCCGGGCCGCCATCCCGACCGACAATGCAGGCGATGCCATGCGCCATCGCATCGGCGACACTGATGCCGAAGCCCTCCATCTCGGCGCCATCTTCCAGCGCGATCTGCGGGTGGAGGAAGATGTCGGCAGTCCGGTGTCGCTCCGCCAGTTCCGCATCGTCGATGTAGCCGGTCATGACCGTTGCGCCCATTTCGCCTTCGGCAGGCTCTAGAGCCGCGCGGATGGCCGCTTCGTCGGGACCACGGCCGATGACCGCGTAGTCGAGCGCCACGCCATCGCTCCGGCAGGCAGCGGCGGCGCGTACCGCAGCGGGCACGTTCTTGCGCGGCACCATGCGGCATACGGTAATCACGCGCGGCCTGAGATTGGTGGGCTCGGACCGCTCTTCGCCGGGCAGGACGACTCCGTTCCACACCGTAACACAGCGGGCGGCGAGATCGGGCGCACGATCGAGCAAAAGACGGCGCGTAGCATCGCTCACCGCGAGTATTCGCGTGGTCCGGGACAACACCGCGCTCATGAGCCGGAACGCCCCCCTGGACGGGCGCCCCACTTCGCGCCCATGCACGGTCACGAGCAAGGGACGCGGGAACAGCAGGGCCGGAATCGCCGCGCGCCATGTGCAGGCGTGGATGGCGGACGGCCGCTCTCCGCCCAGCCATACCCGCAGCATTGCCATCGCGAGCCGGACATAGACCACCAGTTGCGCCGCCGGACCCACGTCGATCAGCGTGATGCCGTCTTCGGAGAGGCGACGCGGCCCGATGGATGACTTGGCGAAGACGGTTACCTTCCGGCCGCTACGCGCATAGGCGCGGGCGACCTGGCTCACGTAAGTCTGCACACCGCCCTCGTCCGGCGCATGGACACGCGCGACCACCCAGATGCTTGCGGCCTCATTCATGAACGAGCACGCTCCTGCGGCCAAAACCGGACGATGACGCCGACCGCGCCGTGGCGGTCCCTCTGGCGCGCGAGGTCAGGAAATCCGCGACCGCCCGGCCTGCACGCTGGGACGCACTGCGGTCATCGCAATCGAAGGTGTCCTGAAGCCCCTGCAACTGGGCAGGAGCGTAAGTGCCGTGCGAGGCAATAGCATGGGCGACCTTGTCGGCAATGTCCTCGCAGTCCTCGTGTACCGGGCCGTATTGCCAGTGCCGATAGCTTGGATTGCCCTGCCAGTTGGCTCCATGCGTATTGAGGAAAATGCAGGGACGCGGGTGCACGACGAACTCGTAGATCTGGCTGCTGACGTCGCCGAGATAGACCGAGGCCATGCGCGTATAACTCATGTCCACGCTCGACGCACTGCCGAGATCAACGTGAACATGCGGAAGGCGGGCAAACTCCTCGAGCCGGCGTTCCATGCGTTCGCGGCGACGGCAACCGTCGTACATGCGGATGTGCGGCGCGACGATGAGATTGAAGCGGTCGTCCTCGGCGAACTGGCGAACCACGTCGAGGCCCATCTGCGGCCACGAGGACAGCTTGCGCGAGAAATGCGGGTTGTACAGCACCACCGGCCGATCCTGCGGAAACAGCCGCGCCGGGGCACGGTTCGCGGTGAGATCGAACTTGCCGTAGCCGACGATCGCATAGTGGCCCTCGCGGATCAGGCCCTTGTCGAGCATCCTGGAGCGCTGCTTCTCACCCGCCAGGAGGACGAAGTCGAACTGGCGGATGCGCCGGTCGTAGCCCACGGCCCGGTCGCCCGCGCCGTGGCAGGTATGGATGAAGCAGGTGCGCCGCAAACCGACATGCCGCAGCAGCAGCGACGTGCGCTCCGGCACGACTATGGCGTCATAGGCTACAAGACGGCTGCGTGCGGCCGCCAGCGCGACGAGCTTGGGCGGAGTAGCGGCACCGACCAGCCGGGTGAAAGCGGATAGCAGTGCGCCCTCGACCTGCACGAAGCGGATCGTCGAAACGCCGTGCTGCCGCGCGATATCGCGGGCCATGGCGATATGTTCCGCAGTCATCGCCATGACGTCTACGACAAAGCGCGGATCGCGAGCGAGTTCGATCGCCAGCGGCATCGCGTGCAAGACGTGATGCAATTGCGCGTTGAAGAAAAAGCAGAGTTTCTGCGGTGCCGCGGGGTCGGCGAGCCGCTCGATCGCTCCTTGGAGCATGGCTTCCTCCATTCCAGGCTTCGGCTATCCGATCTTTGGCCCCATCGGTTTGCCGACGCATTTCAGAAGGTCGCAGCGCCCTCGCCGCCTTGCAACAATTGCGCGGTGGGATGCCCGCTGGACCGGCCTGCCGGTCGGTCAGCGACGCTCAGCGCCCGCCCTTGCGCAGTGTCGCGAGGTCGATGCCGTGCTTGTGCACCTTGTAGTAGAAGGTCTTTCGCGGGATACCCAGGCGCTTGATCGCGGCGCCGACCTCCCCCTTCGTGCCCAGCACAGCGGCAACAATGGTGTCGCGCTCGAAGGCGTCGAGACGCTGCGGGAGAGTATCGCCGGAAGGCTCGCTTGCAGCCTCAGGCACAGCGTCTTCCAGCCCGAGTACGAAACGCTCTGCGAAATGCGCCAGTTCACGCACGTTGCCGGGCCAGTCGTGGCTGGAGAGATGGTGCCGCACGGCGCCGGTCATCATCGGCAGTGGCAGTCGCAGCCGGGTCGCGGCGGCTCCGGCAAGGTGCGCGAACAGCGTGGGCACGTCTTCCTTCCGCTCACGCAAGGGAGGCATCCGCAAGCGTAGCGCCGCAAGGCGATAGAACAGGCCGGGCGTGATCTTCTCGGACAAGTCCCCCTCATCCATCCCGCCCGTGGCGATCACGCGCAAGTCCAGCGGCAGCGGCTCGCGCGCGCCGGGGCTGCGCAGCACGCGCTCCTCCACCAGCGGGGTCAAACGCGCCTGCAGCCGCCGCGAGGCGTGGTCTATGTCGTCGAGAAACAGCGTGCCGCGCGCCACCGAAGCGATGCTCGCCTCGCCCATCGGCGCGAAGAGTTCGTCCTCCAGCGCCTCCGGCAAGGCGCCACAGGAAACCGACATGAACCGCTGGCGTGACCGCTTGCCCGCGCGGTGGATGAGCCGCGCGAGCAGTTCCTTGCCGGTCCCGGTCTCACCCTCGATGAAGAGGTCGATGTCGGCATTGGCCAGGGTCGGGATCATTTCGCGCAGGCGGCGAATGGCGGGAGATTCGCCGATCAGCCCGGAAGCCGCATCGCCCCGCGCCGCGGCCCGCAAGCGCCGGTTGTCGAGCGCCAGCGCCCGCGCGGTCGCGGCACGATCGGCCGCCGCGACCAGTGCCTGCGGGTCGAAAGGCTTGGTCAGGAAGTCCCACGCCCCGGCCTTGAGCGCATCCACTGCCATCGCCACGTCGCCATGCCCGGTAACGAGAATCACCGGCAGATCGGGATCGCGTTCGTGCAGCGCCCGAAACAGTTCGGTGCCGGACATGTGCGGCATCCGCACATCGGAGACGACGATCCCCGGCCACTCCGCGTCGATGGCATCCAGCGCGGGCGGAGCCGAGGCGAAGCTTTCCACGACGAAGCCCGCAAGCGTCAGCACTTGCGCGGTGGAGATGCGCAGGTCCGCATCATCCTCGACGAGCGCGACGCGCCGTGCCTGTCCGGGTGCCTGATCATTCATGGTGCGCGCCTCAATACGATCGCGAAGCAGGCCCCCGTTTCGGAAGCCTCAAGTTGCAGGGTGCCGCCGAAGTCCTCGACGATGTCCTTGGAAATGACGAGGCCAAGCCCCAGTCCCGTTGGCCGACTGGTGGCAAAGGGCGTGAACAGCCGGTCGGCGACTTCAGGAGCGATGCCCGGGCCATTGTCGCGCAGTGTCATGCGGACGGTCTTCGCATCCGCTTCCAGAGCCAGTTCGATGCGCGCACCGGCCCGCCCTTCCAGAGCCTCAAGCGCGTTCTGCAGGATGTTGACGAGCACCTGCTCTAACCTGACATGCCCGCCGAACACCAGCAGACCGGACGAGACTTCCGGCACCACGAAAGTGACGTGCGACAGCCGCTCCTTCAGGAGCAGGCACGCGCCCTCGATAACCTCGACCAGCGGGATGGGACCACCCGCGCGGCTGCCCTTGCGGGCAAAGCCGCGCAATTCGGCAGTCACCGCGCCGATGCGTTCGGCCAGACGATCGATGGCAGAAAGGTTGTCGCGCACGGCATCCTCGGCGCCCATGTCGAGCAGTTGCCGAGAGGTCGCGGCATAATTGCGGATCGCGGCGACCGGCTGCGCAGTCTCGTGCGCGACGCTGGCGGTGACCTGACCCAGCGTGGCGAGGCGGTTGGCCTGCCGCAAACCCTCGCGCAATTGCGCCGCGTGCTCCTCGGCGGCAGCGCGGTCTTCGATCTCGCGGCGCAAGTCGATGGTGCGTTCGGCGACGGCGGCTTCGAGTTGCGCGGTATGTTCGCGACGACGGCGGCCACGCTCACGCACGAAGGCCGCCAGCGCGCAGAGCGCCAGCGTCAATAGCGCAGCGCCGAACTGCGCAGCCCGCACCACGGCGTCGACCGCTCCCTGCAAGGGAAGCGCCAGATTGACGCGCCAGCCAAGGCTGTCGGCCGTGGTCGTCGTCAGGAGATGGTCGCCGGTCTCACCCTGCAGGACGAAACGGCCGTCCTTGCGCTCACGCAAGGGCACGGGCTTGAGGTCGCCGACACCGATCAGTTCACGCTCGCGTCTGCCCTGCTCTGGCGGCAGCGGCCGAGTGGCGGAATAGCGCCACTCGCGGCGACTGGTGACGAGGATGACGCCATTACGATCGGTGACGAAGGTAACGCCATTGGCTTCCCGCCATTGCTCCTCGACGCGGTCGAATTCCATCTTCATAACCACGACGCTGTCACCCGCCGCGCGCCGCGCGAAGAACAGACCCGGCCGGTGGCTGACGGTGCCGAGCGCGAACTGCTCGCCGATCCCGCTGCGCAAAGCCGCCCGGAAATAGGGCCGGAAACTGTAGTCCTTGCCGAGAAAACTGCGCGGATCGCGCCAGTTGCTTGCAGCCAGAGTCAGGCCATCCTTGCGCACGATGTAGATGATGGGTGAGCCGAGATCGCGCGAAAGCCGCTCCAGCTTGGCATTCATCACCGCTTCCGAGCCCGGTCGGCCCGCCACGAGCGCGACAAGGTCCTGATCGTCCGCCAGCGCCAGCGGCAGCAACCGGAAGCGGGCGATCTCGCTGGCCAGCAGCGCCTGCCGCAACCGGGCATCGATGGCGGCCTGCGCGGCGAAGCGCGCGGTGGCGCCTTCCCGCACCACCAGCCCCGTCAGGAACGCCACCGCCGCAGCGCATGCCAGCGTCGCCGTGAACCACCAGAGATACCGCGATCGAACCACGCGAATCCGCCTAAGCCAAGTCGGAATGATGTGCAAGTTTCTGCACTCAACGGCATTCGTCAGGGCAAATTATTAGACAGAGGTATTAAAAATATTTCTGCATAATATTGATATTTATTGATTTTTACAAAAGTGCAATTCTTCTTTGCGCGCAATGAAACGGGCTGCAGTTTCACCCTAGGCACGAGCGTCACCCCAAGGGTGTCGTCGGCGTCCCGAGGATGACGAAGGCTTTTACCTATGCATTATGATCCGTCGCACATTCAGCCCGTCGCTGCGAAGCGCTGGTACGCCCACCTCTATGTCCAGGTTCTTGCCGCGATCACCGCAGGCGTGCTGCTTGGCCATTTCTATCCGGCGGTCGGCGAATCGCTGAAGCCGGTCGGCGACATGTTCATCAAGCTGGTGAAGATGGTGATCGCCCCGGTCATCTTCCTCACCATCGTCACCGGCATCGCCGGAATGCGCGATCTCGGCTCGGTCGGGCGCGTGGCGGCGAAGGCCTTCGCCTACTTCCTGTTCTTCTCGACGCTGGCGCTGATCGTCGGCATGACCGTCGCGAACGTCGTGCGGCCCGGTGCGGGCTTCAACATCGATCCCGCCACGCTCGATGCGGGCAAGGTCGCCCAATACGCCGAAAAGGCGCATGAGACATCGCTGCTCGGCTTCCTCAACGCGATGATCCCCGACACTCTGGTTTCCGCGCTGGCGCAGGAAAACATCCTGCAGGTGCTGGTCGTCGCGATCCTGTTCGGCTGTTCGCTCGCCGCCATCGGTGAGCGCGGCGACAAGGTCCTCTCGCTGCTCGAGGACATTTCCATCGTCGTCTTCAAGCTCGTCTCGATCGTGATGAAGCTGGCCCCGATTGGCGCGTTCGGCGCGATGGCCTTCACTATCGGCAAGTACGGTGTGGGCAGCCTTGCAAACCTCGCGCAGCTGGTGGCGACGTTCTACCTCACTTCGATCCTGTTCGTGGTCGTCGTGCTCGGCGCGGTCGCCAAGCTGTGCGGCTTCTCGATCTTCAAGCTGATCGCATACCTCAAGGCCGAGCTGCTGCTGGTGCTGGGCACCTCCTCCTCGGAAAGCGCCCTGCCCGCGCTGATCGAGAAGATGGAGCGCGCCGGCTGCCCCAAGGCCGTCGTCGGTCTCGTCGTCCCCACCGGTTACTCTTTCAACCTCGACGGCACCAACATCTACATGACGCTGGCTGCCCTGTTCATCGCGCAGGCCTGCAACGTGGACCTGACGCTGGGCCAGCAGCTGCTGCTGCTCGGCGTGGCGATGCTGTCCTCCAAGGGCGCGGCGGGCGTCACCGGCGCGGGCTTCATCACGCTGGCCGCCACGCTCTCGATCGTGCCGGACGTGCCGGTCGCGGGCATGGCGCTGATCCTGGGTGTGGACCGCTTCATGTCCGAGTGTCGCAGCCTGACCAACTTCGTCGGCAATGCGGTCGCCACCGTCGTCGTCTCGCGCTGGGAGGGCAAGCTCGATCACGCGCAGCTCGACGCGGCGCTGTCCGGCCACGCACTGCCCGAGCCAATGCTCGCTGCGGCCGAATAAAACCAAAAACCGACTACAGAGCCACAAGGGTCGCACCCCATGATTACCGTTACTTCGCGGCTTCGCGCCGCCACCCTGCCGCTCGCCCTGGCGACGGCCACCTCGCTGGCCCCGGCGGCCGCCCACGCCGAAGATGCCGCTTACCCGCAGGCCTTCAACGGCGACGGCGCAGTGACCGGCGGCTACTCGCTCTCGCGCTGGGCCGAGGACTGGACCTCCATGGCCGATCCGGCAAAGCGCGACGATCCGCTCGACCGGCTCAAGTACATCCCGCTCGACAGTGACGGCGATGTCTACCTGACCCTCTCCGGCGAGCTTCGCCTGCGCGTCAACCAGACCACCAACCCGAACCTGCGCGAGGCCGAGGCCCAGCGGCAGGACATCAACCGCATCGTCGGCGGCGCCGATCTTCACATCGGCGAGCACTTGCGGTTCTATGGCGAGGTCGCCCACGGCGGCATTTCCGGCCGGAACCTCGGTGTTCCCGCAGCGACCCTGCGCAACGATGTGGTCATCCAGCAGTCCTTCGTCGAGGCCCGGACCGACATCGGCGACGTCGATGTCGGCGTGCGCTACGGCCGACAGGAATTCGTCGACGGCCCCAACCTGCTGACCTCGCAGCGCGACAACAACACCATCCGCTACACGATGAACGGCTGGCGCTTCTACGCACGCGGATCCAAGCTGCGCATCGACGCCTTCGACTTCCGCCCCACCGCCTATGGCGACCTTGGCACCGGCGACGACGTCAATGACCCGGCACGCCGCTTCTCCGGCGCCTCGGTGGGTGTGATGCTGCCCAAGACGATCCTCGGCAACAAGGCGAACATGGCCTTCGATGCATTCCTGTGGCGACGGCACAACGATGTGGGCGCATGGGGCGGTCGCGTAGGCCCGGCGACGCGCTATTATCTGGGCGGCTGGTTGCGCGGCGACGTGGGAGCGATCAACCTCGACTGGTCGGTGAACCGCCAGTGGGGCTATTACATGGACCAGGACATCTCTGCCTGGCAGGCCTTCATCGCCCAGACCTACAAGCTGGGCAAGAGCAAGACCGCACCGCGCATCGGCGTCCATTTCGACTACGCCAGTGGCGGTGGCGGCTATGGAGACGGCAAGCTGCGCAATGCCTATGCGCCCTTCGGGAACAACATCTACTTCAGCTACCAGCTCTACCTGACGCCTTCGAACCTGCGCGCTGTCACCCCCAACTTCAGCTTCTCACCGTTTAAGGACGCGCGCATCACGGCCGAGTACGAATTCGCCTATCGCGACAACGTCAACGACGCGGTCTATCGCGCGAATGGCCAGCCCTTTGCGGGAACCCAAAACGGCACCGCCCGCAAGATTGCCGAACTCGCGCGCCTGCAGATGGTGTGGACGATAACCCCGCGCCTGTCATTCACCGGCCGATACGAGCACCTCGATGCCGGACCTGCGCTGACCGATGCCGGCTACAAGAGTTCCGATTTCCTAGCAGGCTGGATCAGCTACCGCTTTTGATTCAGTCCCGCTCCTCCAGGTAGGCGAGGACCACCGCGCGGTTCTGCCGATCGGCCTCGAACCGCGTCAGGTCCGCATCGTTAGCGAGGATCGCGGTGATGATCCTCGCTCGCCCCTCCCGCCATGCCGCACCGTCGTCATCGAAGACCTTGAGGTCCGGAGCGGTATGCGCGGTGGAGTAATGGAGCGTCACCCGGGTCAGCATCTCGAACAGCGGGCGGCGGACCATGCGGAACAGCAGCTCCTGGAATTCCATCTCGAAGCGTCCGCAATCCATCATGGTGGCGCAGGCAGGAAGTCGCTCCGCCAGTGCCGCCAGCTTGCCGCGCAGCCCCGCGTCGGTACAACGCGCTGCCGCCGTCGCCAGTTCGTTGAACAGCAGCGAGGTCATGTCGAGCGCCTCCTCGTAGGACGCCGGGTTCATGCGCATGTAGGCGTGCAGGCCCCGCTCCAGCGCTGCGGCATCAGGCCGCGCGCCGTAGTAGCCGCCGCCGGGACCGCGTCGCACTTCGAGCAGCCCTTCGTGCTCCAGCACCCGCGCGACCTGCTGCAGCGTGACGATCCCCACCTCCAGCGAGCGCGCCAGTTCATGCAGAGATCCGATCCGTTCTCCCTCAGGCACCGCGTAGATCCGCTCGCGCAGGGCCTCGGTGGTGCGGATGATCAGACTGGCCTTCTTTCCGCTCATCGCATTCCCAATAATATGCATATTATATGCAATTCACATCGATTATCGGCGCCATAACACACAATTCAAGTCAATTGACCGCCTATTTATAGGTCGATAGCCTCTCTCCCATCGAAGCGGCGCAGCAGTTGCCGCAGGAGAGGAGAGCAGTGCCATGGGCTTCCGCATGCCCGCCGTTTCCCTGCCTGAATTCGCGCATGTCATCGGCGAAAGCGCCGAAACCGCCGGCACTGGCGAGACTTTTGCCCACGTCTATCCCGCCAGCGGCGAAGTCACCCGCGAGATCAGGCTGGCAGGCGCCGACGACGTCGACCGCGCCGTCGCAGCTGCCCGCGCCGCACACCCCGCCTGGCGCGCCATGCCCGGCGACAAGCGCCGTGACCTGATGCTGCGCCTCGCCTCGGTGATCGAGGAGCGCGCGGCCGAAATGTCCCCGCTGTTGAGCGCGGAGAACGGCTCCATCCTCCTCGCCGGACCGCACATGAGCGCGGATGCGGCGCAGAAATTCCGCTACTTCGGCGGCTGGGCAGACAAGCTGGAAGGCCGCACCGTGCCGACCTGGGGCGGACCCGCGCACGACTACGTGAGCTATGAACCGTTCGGAACCATCGGCATCATCGTCCCGTGGAACGGTCCGTTCTTCGCGGCCACCATGGTAATGGCGCCGGCGCTTGCGGCCGGGAACTGCGTGGTGCTGAAGGCCCCCGAAAATGCGCCGTGGTCGATCATGAAGCTGCTCGAACTGATACGGCTTGCGGGCTTCCCGCCGGGGGTCGTCAACCTCGTCACCGGCGGCCCGGATGTCGGTGCGGCGATGGTCGAGCATCCCGGCATCGACAAGATCGAGTTCATCGGCAGCGGCACCACCGCGAAGAAAATCCTCGCCAGCGCAGCACAGTCGCTGAAACCCGTGGGGCTTGAACTGGGCGGCAAGTCGGCGGTGCTGGTTTTCGCCGACACAAATCTACAAGAAGCCGCCAAGCGAGGACTGTCCGGCGCCGTCAGCGCCAATGGACAGGGCTGCGTCAACGGCACCCGCCTGCTGGTCGAACGCGCGATCTATGAGCCTTACGTAGAGATGCTCAAGGCCATGGCGGCGCACGTGAAAGTCGGCGATCCCTTCGCCATGGACACGATCATGGGGCCGGTCATCTCCGAGACCGCGCTGGATCGCATTCACGGCATTGTCACGCGCGGGGCGGCGGAGGGCGGACGTATCGTATGCGGGGGCGAGCGCATGGCCGGCGATCACGCGGGCGGCGCGTTCTATCCGATCACCGTGCTCGCCGACGTCGGCCATGGCAGCGAGATCGCCCGCAACGAAGTGTTCGGCCCTGTCCTCGTCGTCACGCCCTTCGACAGCGAGGAGGAGGCGGTCATGCTGGCCAACGACAGCGACTACGGCCTCGGCGCCTATATCCACACCACCAACCTCACCCGCGCGCATCGCGTGGCGGGGCAGATGATGGCGGGGCAGGTGCAGGTCAACGGCTCCGGAGAGGCGATGACGCCCTGCGTGCCGTTCGGCGGCATGAAGCATTCGGGCCACGGCCGCCTCGGCGGGATCGAGGGCCTGCGCGAATTCCAGCAGGTGCGCAACGTGTGGATCAACCTGCAATGAGCCTGCTCGATCCGCAGACGCGCAGCGCCGCCGGGCTTGCCGCCCAGACCGAAGCCACGGGACACGACGCCCCCGCCCCGACGACGTTGCTGGAGGAATCCTGGCGCGACTTCGTCTTCGCCGAAGTCTGGACGCGGCCCGGCCTGCCGCGCCGCGCGCGCTTCCTCGTCGCCATGGCCTCCGCCGCGACATGCGGGCTGGCGGACGGGCAGATCGAGGACTTCGTGCGCGGCGCGCTCACCACCGGCGCGCTGACCTTTGCCGAACTGCGCGAAGCGGCGCTGCACCTTGCGGTCTATGCGGGGTGGGGCAACGGCGGCAAGCTCGACCGCGCCGTCACGCAGGCAGCCGAGGCGCTCGGCCTGCCGCCCGCCGAAGTCCCGCCGATCCGCAGCGCTCCCTGGAACGCGCAGGAGCGTAACGACCAGGGCCACGCGGAATTCGCCAAGGTCATGACCTTTCCGCCCGGCCCGCCCAATTCGCCCTATCTGGTCGGTATCAACAACTTCGTCTTCGGCGAGATGTGGTGCCGTCGCGGGCTAGACGAGCCTTCGCGCCGCTGGATCACCCTTGTCGGCGTGTGCGAATCCGGCGCCGACATCCCGATCCGCAGCCACATCCACGCCGCCATGGCGAGCGGCAACTGCCAGCCGCAGGAAATGCTGGAGTTCGTGCTCCAGTACGGCACGCACGCGGGCTGGCCCAAGGCCTCGCGCATCAACGGCGTGGTGATCGAGATGATCGGCAAGGTGGAGAAAGGGCTCCCCTGGCATGGCTGAGATGGGCATGGCTGAGGTAGGTTTCATCGGCCTCGGCTCACAAGGCGCGCCGATCGCGGCGCGGATGATGGCAGGCAATGCGCTGACCGTCTGGGCGCGGCGCGCGGAGGCTCTGGCGCCCTTCGTCGAAAAGGGCGCGAAGGCGGCGGCCTCGGTGGCGGAACTCGGGGCGGCCTGCGATCATGTCGGCGTCTGCGTGGTCAACGATGCGGGCGTGATGGAAGTCTGCGACCGGCTGCTGCCCACCATGCGCCCCGGAACGCTGCTGGCGATCCATTCGACGATCCTCCCGCAGACCTGCGAGGCGCTTGCCGCGAAGGCAGCGGAGCGCGGCGTGTTGCTGCTCGATGCCCCGGTCAGCGGCGGCAGCCCGGCAGCCGAGGCCGGTACGCTCACCGTCATGTGCGGCGGCAGCGAGGAAGCCTTCGCCAAGGCGCTCCCCGTATTGCAGACCTTCGGCGCCAAAATCGTGCTGCTCGGCCCGCCCGGCGCCGGACAGCGGGCCAAGATCGTCAACAACGCCTTGCTCGCCGCCAACATGGGCCTCGCCCATGCCGCGCTGGAGATCGCCGAAGGCATCGGTGTGGACCGCGCCGCACTGGCCGACCTCATCAATCATTCGAGCGGACGCAGCTTCGGCTTCGAGGTCTATGCCCGCCTGCCCTCCCCGCCCGCCTTCGCGCACGGCGCGGGCCTGTTGTTCAAGGACGTCAACCTGCTCGGCACGATCGCGCAGCCCGGCAACGCCCTCGCCGCCGCCGCAATGCCCTTCCTCCACGCCACCGGCGTGACCACGGAGAAACCATGATCTTCGAGAACCTCAATCTCACCGGCAAGGTCGCGCTGGTCACCGGCGCCGCATCGGGCCTCGGCCGCGCCACGGCGCTGAAGCTGGCTGCGGAAGGCGCGCAGCTGTGGCTGGTAGACCTCGACGCCGCCGGGCTTGCCGAAACGGTCGGGCTGCTCGGCTCGGCCGAGGTGCGCAGCGAAGCCGCCGACCTTTCCGACCCGGCCGCCTGCCAGAACGCCATCGCCGGGGCTGTCGCGGCTTTCGGGCGGCTCGATGCGCTCTGCAACGTCGCCGGGCTGATCTATCTCGCCAACACGCCCGAGATGCCGCGCGAACGCTATGAGCGCACCATCGACGTCAACCTCAACGCGCCGTTCTTCCTGTCGCAGGCGGCGATCCCGCACTTGCTGGAAACCCATGGCGCGATCGTCAACGTGGCGTCCTGCGCCTCCTACATCGGCGAGGCCTATGCCGCCGCCTATTGCGCGAGCAAGTGGGGCCTCGTTGGCATGACCAAAGCGCTGGCGATGGAATTCCAGAAGAAGCCCATCCGCATCAACGCCGTCGCGCCGGGCGGCATGATGACGAACATCGCGGCGAACTACGTTCCCCCGGAAGGCTGCGACATCGACCTGCTCAAGCGCTTCTCCGGAATGCGCGGACTGGTCGAGGTGCAGGACGTGGCGGACATGATCGTCCTCCTCGCTTCGGACGCCGGGCGCGGCTTCCATGGCGCGTGCCTCTCGATCGACGCTGGCATCACTGCAGGCTGAAGGACCAGACGATGACATTTTCCCTCGATCAATTCCGCCTCGACGGCAAGGTGGCGGTGGTCACCGGCGCGGGCGGGCGCGGCAATTCCATCGGGCGCGCCTATGCGCTCGGGCTGGCCGAAGCGGGCGCGGCGGTGGTCGTGGCCGACCTCAACGGTGCAGGCGCTCAGGCCGTCGCCGAGGAAATCATCGCGAGCGGCGGCAAGGCCCTCGGCGTGCAGGTGGACGTGGCGGACGAAGCCTCGACGCTGGCGATGGGCGCGGGGGCGACCGCGACCTTCGGGGGCGTCGACATCCTCATCAACAACGCCGCGCTGATGGTGGACGTCAGCTACGACAATTGCGAAACCGTCAGTCTGGAGGCGTGGAACCGGGCCTTCGCGGTGAACCTCAACGGTGCATTGCTCTGTGCCCGGGCGGTGATCCCCTCGATGCGGGCACGTGGTGGCGGGCGGATCGTCAACCAGACCAGCGGCGGGGCGTTCCCGGCGACGGGGCTCTACGGCATCTCCAAGCTGGCGCTGGTGGGGCTGACGACGACGCTGGCGAAGCAGCTGGGCAAGGACGGCATCACCTGCAACGCCATCGCGCCGGGCAACGTCAAGTCGGACGCGGGCAAACTGCTGGTGCCCGACGATTCCCCGTTCATCCAGTTCCTCGACATGACCTGCGCGCTGCGCTCGCGCGGTGAGCCGGACGAACTGGTCGGCACCGCACTGCTGCTGTGCTCGGAAGCCGGGCGGTGGATCACCGGGCAGACGATTCACGTCGATGGAGGCTGGGTGCTCAGGCCGTGAACACCCCCCGTCATTGCTTCGCTCGCAATGACGAACCTGGCTAGCAGCACTTGCCCCCGCCCGCGCCGCCGAAGCGTGCCTGCTCGCGGTTGCGGAAGAACTCCACGCGGGTCATCGGCGTGGCGTCAGGATGGGCGCGCGCCATGTGGGCGAGGTAGACCTCATACGGCGGCTGCCCGACCATGAGCCGCAGCATCTGGCGCAACATTCTCATTCGGCCGGGACCAACTGCACGGGGCTCTCGTTGACGGTCGGGCGGTCTTCACGCAGCGCCGCCATGCAGGTGCGCACGGTGAAGAACAGCAGCGAGATCACCACCGCGAGGAAGATCACGCAGAGCCCGGCATCGACGCGGTCGTTGAAGACGATGGCCTGCATCTGCTCCATCGACTTGGCCGGGGCGAGCACCGTGCCAGCCTCTACAGCCGCGCCGAACTTCGCCGCGTGGGCGAGGAAACCGACTGCCGGATCACTGGAGAGCAGCTTGAGCGAACCGGCGCTAAGCGTGCAGATGAGCAGCCACACAGTCGGGATCACCGTCACCCACGCATAGCGCTGCTGCTTCATGCGGAACAGCACCGTCGTCGCCAGCATCAGCGCCACGGCGGCGAGCATCTGGTTGGAGATACCGAACACCGGCCACAACGTGTTCACCCCGCCGAGCGGATCGGTGACGCCCTGATAGAGGAAGAACCCCCAGCTCAGCACGCACAGCGCCGTCGCCACCACGCCCGGCACCCACGAGGTGCCCGCGCGGAACGAGGGCACCGCAAGGCCGATCAGGTCCTGCAGCATGAAGCGCCCGGCGCGCGTGCCCGCATCCACGGCGGTGAGAATGAACAGCGCCTCGAACAGGATCGCGAAGTGATACCAGAACGCCTTCATCGCGGTGCCGCCTGCGACGTGGCTGAAGATTTCGGCCATCGCCACCGCCAGCGTCGGCGCGCCGCCGGTGCGTGAGACGATGGTGTGCTCGCCCACGTCGCGCGCGGTCTGGACCAGCAGGTCGGCGCTCACCGGGAAGCCCATCGCGGTCACCGCATGGGCGGCGCTGGCGGGATCGGTGCCCAGCACGGCGGCGGGGCTGTTCATCGCGAAGTAGATGCCCGGATCGAGGATCGAGGCGCCGACGAGCGCCATGATCGCCACGAAGGCCTCCATCAGCATCGCGCCGTAGCCGATGAACGGCGCGTCCGTCTCGGTGCCGATCAGCTTGGGCGTGGTGCCGCTGGCGATCAGTGCGTGGAAGCCGGAAACGGCACCGCAGGCGATGGTAATGAACAGGAACGGGAACAGCGCGCCCGACCAGGCGGGGCCACCTCCGCCGACGAACTGGGTCAGCGCGGGCATCCGAAGCGGCGGCGCCATCACGACGATGCCGACGGCCAGCGCGGTGATCGCGCCGATCTTGAGGAAGGTGGAGAGGTAATCGCGCGGCGCCAGCAGCAGCCACACCGGCAGCAGCGAGGCCAGCGCGCCGTAACCGATCAGGATCCAGCACAGCGTCTGCGGAGTGAAGGTGAACAGTGGTCCCCAGAACGCGGAAGCGGCGATGTTCTGGCCAAAAACGATCGCCGCGATGAGACCGACGAAGCCCAGCACCGACACCTCGCCGATGCGCCCCGGCCTCATCCAGCGGGTATAGACGCCCATCGCCAGCGCCAGCGGGATCGTCGCCGCGACGGTGAACATGCCCCAGGGGCTCTCGGCCAGCGCGCGCACCACGATCAGCGCCAGCACCGCCAGGATGATCACCATGATGAGGAACGCGCCTGCAAGGGCGATCGTGCCCGCGACCGCGCCCATCTCCATGCGCACCAGTTCGCCCAGCGACTTGCCGTCGCGCCGCATGGAGATGAACAGGACCATGAAGTCCTGCACCGCGCCTGCCAGCACGACGCCGAAGATGATCCAGAGTGTGCCCGGCAGATAGCCCATCTGCGCCGCCAGCACCGGCCCCACCAGCGGGCCTGCGCCTGCGATCGCGGCGAAGTGATGACCGAACAGCACGCGCCGGTCGGTGGCGACGTAGTCCAGCCCGTCGGCGCGATAGATCGCAGGCGTCGCGCGGTTCGGGTCGAGCCGCATCACATGCCGTGCGATATAGAGAGCGTAATAGCGATAGGCCACGAGGAAGCAGCTCACCGCCGCAACGACGATCCACAGCGCGTTGACCGCCTCTCCGCGCGACACCGCCAGCACGGCAAGACAGACCGCGCCGACGGTCGCGAGGATGATCCAGGGGATATGCTTCAAGTCTGCCTCTCCGTTCGGCCGCTGGCGGCTTGGACCGATGGGGCTTCGACAAGCTCAGCCTGAGCGGGATTGAGAGCAGGGCTTCAAATCCCGCTCAGGCTGAGCTTGTCGCAGCCCCCTGCGCCATAGCGCATAGCTAAAGACACCCAGCGGTCCCGGGTCAAGCCCGGGACGACGATCACCCCACCAGCTTGCGCGTGCGCCCATAGAGGAACGCCACCAGTGCGAAGAACAGCGCGGTGCCGCCTATCAGTGCCGGTATCTCGAAGCCGTCGCCGACGAGCGCCAGCGGCGCATCGCTGCCCGATGCGGCGACGATGCCTGCAAAGGCAACGCCCCACAGACTCTCGCCCACGATCATGCCGGTGGCGGTCAGCACGCCCATGCGCAGCGCGAATTCGGGATCGGCGCGCTTCTCCGCCCAGCCGTCGTAGACCTTGCCGATGACCGATCCGATCACGACCGGCAGGATCGCGCTCATCGGCAGATAGATGCCGATGCCCACCGCGAGCGGCGGCAGACGCAGGAGTCCGGCCTTGCCGAGCACTTCGTCGAGCACGATGAAGGCCACGCCCGCAGCGGCGCCCCAGCCGATCATCGTCCAGTTGAGGTTGCCGCCCAGCACGCCCTTGGCCAGCGCCGAGATCAGCGCCGCCTGCGGCGCGGGCAAGGCATTCGCCCCCGCGCCCGGCATCCCGGCGAACCCGAACGCGGTGTTGAGCAGGTCCAGCACCGGCGGGATCACGAGCGATCCGAACACCACGCCGATCACCAGCGCGACCTGCTGCTTCCACGGCGTCGCGCCGACGAGCTGGCCGGTCTTGAGGTCCTGCAGGTTGTCGTTGGAGATCGTCGCCACGCCGAAGACGATGCCTGTGACGATCAGCGCATAGGCGACCAGCGCCGACGACGTCTCTGCGCCGGAATCGCGCCCGAACAATCCGACCAGCATCAGCGATGCAGCAACGACGGAGAGTATACCGATGCCCGACACCGGCGAATTCGACGCACCGATGAGGCCCGCCATGTAGCCGCACACCGCCGCGATCAGCAGACCGAAGACAACCACGAAGACGACCGCGCCTGCGATCAGCACAAGTTCGCTCCCGGCCAACGGGCCAGCGGCGATGACGCTCCACAACAGCACCGCGATCGGCACCATCATCGCCAGCGCACCGAGCGCGACGGCGCTGATGGGAAGGTCTTGCTCCTCGATCGCGAGCGCCTCACCGGCATGGCGCGCACGGCTCGCGGCCATGGCCGAGCGCACGCCGCCGATCACCGGGCCGGCGATCCGCAGCAAGGTCCAAACCGCCGCCACGCCGATCACGCCCGCGCCGAAGAAGCGCACATCGCGCGAGAAGATCGCCCCCGCCCATGCACCGACGTCGCCTGCCATGGGGCTCTGCGCGGTCAGGATCGGCAGCAGCACCCACCAGCCGATGACGAGGCCGAGGAACATCGCCATGCCGACCGACAGCCCGACGAGGTGCCCCACGCCCAGCAGTGCGAACGACAGGCCGCCGGAAATCCCCGTCGCGCCCGAGCCGGTGCGGAACCACACCGCAGCCTCGCCGACGATCAGCCGCGTCTGCGTCAGGACCGCGAAACCCGCCGAGGCAAGCGCGTTCCACAGCAGCACGGTGAGGCCCTTGGCGCTTTCCTCCGCGCCTTCACGCGATCCCGAACCCACGCGCAGCACTTCGGCGGCGGCATGGCCTTCGGGATAGGGCAGCGGCGTATCGACCACCAGCGCACGGCGCAGCGGGACCGAGAACAACACGCCGAGGATACCGCCGGTGCCGGTGATCGCGGCGGTCGTCCAGTAGGGGAAGCCCTGCCACCAGCCGATCATGACGAGGCCCGGCAGCACGAAAATGATCGCCGCCAGAGTGCCCGCCGCGCTAGCGACCGTCTGGACTATGTTGTTCTCCCAGATCGTCGAGTCCTTGAACCCGCGCAGGATCGCCATCGAGATCACCGCCGCCGGGATCGAGGTCGCGAACGTCAGGCCGACCTTCAGGCCGAGGTAGACGTTCGCCGCCGTGAACAGCAGCGTGATCGCCCCGCCCAGCAGGATGCCGCGCAGCGTCAGCTCCTTCGCCGAGGTGCGCCCTTCCGCCTGCTGCATCCCCACCGTCTCTTTCGACATCGCGTTCCTGTAAGTCTGTCCTTGCAAGCCATGCCTCTTGGCACGGCGGGCGTATGGAAGACAGAGTAAATCACGCCCGATGGATCCATCATAAAGCTGTCGGGTTTCACCAGTACGTCACATCGCTCCTCGATAACGGCCGGCCATGGATACTCTGACGCACGCCGCGTCCTCCGCATATGTGGCAGGGCAGAAATACGCTGGACCGCCGGTGCGCATGATCGTGCTCGCCGGTCGCCACCCACGCGAGACGGACGCACTGGCCCAGCGTTTCGGCATGAGCCACAAGTGTCTCGTGCCTCTGGCCGGTCGCCCGCTGGTCGCCCATGTCCTGCAGACCGCCGCGATCCATCCCGCTGTCGAGAGCCTGGCCATATCCGTCGAGCGCGAGGCGTTCGAGGGCCTGTTCGACGTGCTGTCCCAGCTTCCCGGCCGCGGCATCGCCAAGCTGGTCGAGGCGCGGGAGAACCTCGTCGATAGCGTGCTCGCCGCCGCACACGGATGGGACGGCCCGCTGCTGGTGACGACGGCTGACCATGCGCTGCTGACGCCCGCGTCGATCGACGCGATGATCGCCGCGCTCGACACTTCCGACGCCGCTTTCGCGATGGCGCCGCGTGACGCGGTGCTCACCGCCCACCCGCAGCATGTGCACCCCTTCCTCGATTTTGCGGACGGCGCATATGCCAGCTGCAACCTCTACGCCGCCGCCGATCCGGAGGCCCTGCGCGCCGTCGAAGTGTTTCGCGGCGGCGGGCGTTTCGCGGGCAATGCGCTCGGCGTGCTGCGGGCGTTCGGCTTCGTCAACCTCGTCATGCTGCGCCTTCGGGCCAACAGCCTGATCGACGCCACCGAGCGCGTATCGCGCCGCATCGGGCAGCGCCTGAAGCCGGTGGTCATGCTTGACGGCTCGCAGGCGCTCGACGTCGATGACGATCACACGCATGCCGCCGCCGAGGCCCTGCTCGCGCTGCGCGGCGAGCCGGTTCGCACCCCTTCGAGTGCGAACCGGCTGCAAGGCGCACGCCTCTAACCGTCAGAACTTCAGGCCGATCCGCGCGTACCAGAACCCGCCGTTGAGGCCAAAGGGCGCGAAGCCGCCGTATTGGCCCGAGCCGTCCCAGGCGATCGCGCCGTTCTTGTCGGGGCGCACGTTGAACAGGTTGTTCGCACCCACCGCAAGGTCCAGCGCCTGGGTGAACTGATAGCCGATCTCGGCATCGGTGACCCACTTCGCACCGAACGTGCGGTCCGATGCGGCGACATTGCTGGACTCGGTGTACTGTCCGAAGCGGGTCGCGCGCAGCAGCGCCCTGACCGGGCCGGAGGACCAGTTGCTAGTCAGCACCACCTTGCTGCGCGGCAGCGCCACGACGAGGTCGCGCTGTGCCTGCCGCCCGAACAGCGTGACGTTGAGGCTGCTCAGTTCAGCCGGATTGTCGATGACGTGCAGGATCTTGGTGCGGTTGTAGCTGTAGGCGGCACTCAGGCGGAACGTGCCGAGCGCGGCCGTGTCCAGCGTATACTCGCCGACCACGTCGATGCCGCGCGTGCGCGTGTCGATCGCGTTGGTGAAGAACTGCGCGCTGTCGACGTCGTCCACGCCGTTCGCCTCGAGAATCGCCTTCACCGCCGAGCCGCCGTTGGAGGCCGTGCCGAGGAACTCGGTCTTCACGATCCGATCGTCGATGCGGATCTGGTAGGCGTCCACCGTCAGGCGCAGCGGGCCGTTCTCGTAAGTCAGACCGGCGGTGAAGTTCAGCGACTTCTCCGGCTTGAGCGGCTTGGCACCCAGCGCCTGTGCCGCGACGGAGTTGACCGGAAGGAACTTGGAGGTGGTCGAGACACGCTCATCGCCGATGACGGTGACGGTGTTCTGCGTCGTCGAAAACCCGGTCTGCGCCAGCGACGGCGCGCGGAAGCCGGTGTTGACGCCGCCGCGCACCGCCAGCCCCGGCGCCAGTTCGATGCGGGTGCTGGCCTTGGCGCTGAAGGTGTTCCCGGCGCTGTCCGAATAGTGCTCGAACCGCCCGGCGAGACCCACGAACCAGCCCGGCGTCACGTCAGTCGCAAGATCGAGATAGGCGGCGAGATTGTTGCGCGAAAGGCTCGTCGCGTCGGCGGGCGAGGTTCCGGTAAACGAGACGAGGCCCGGCGACGGCGAGCGGCCCGCATAGAGGTCTCCGAACGCGGAGCCATCGTCGGGGATCACGTAGCCGCCGTCGCGGTAGCTGTCGGGCTCGCCCGCGACGTTCTGGAAGCGCTCCCAGCGGTGCTCGACGCCGAAGGCGACGTTGAGCGGCTTGGCGAAACCGACCTCGAACTCGCGGCTGACGTCGATGTTGTTGACCCACAGGTCCTGCTTCTGGCGGCCCATGAAGAAGTCGGCCTTGCTGTCCGGCCCGAGCGAGGGGTTGAGCGTGTTCTCCGCCCCCAGCTTCACCGCATCACGGCCGTAGCTGGTGGACAGGTCGACCGCCCAGCCCGCCAGCTGCGTGCGCAGGCCGAGAGCCGCCTGCCAGTCCCACTCCCAGATGCGCCGATAGGCCTGGAAGCCCGCTGGATAGAGGTCCGGCAGCACTGACGAGCCCTGCGCATTCGCCTGCCCGCCGTAGCCCGTCGGCGACGCCACGTATGCGCCGCGCGCGTCCTTGATGTTGCGATAGCTCAGCGTCGAGAACGAGTAGAGCGTCGTGTCGTCGCCCAGCGGCAGTTCCGCATTGTAGCTGGTGTTGACGATCTTGTCCCGGTTCGAGCGGCCATAGCCGCCCGCGATGACGTGATCCGCATCAGCCTCGCGCGGGTCGGGCTGGCCATCCACGAGCGGGTAGACGTAGGGGATCGCCTCGGCGACGGACTTGGCCCGGTCGTGGTATTTGGCCTCCACCGCGATACGGACGAAACCGCCATCGCCGATCCCGGCGCCGTAGGAACCCGCGACCTGATAGAGATCGCCGCCGCCCTCGTACTGCTGCCCGCCGGTGATCGAAAGGTCGCCGCCCTGCTTCGTATCGTCGAGGATGATGTTGATCACGCCCGAAATCGCGTCCGAACCGTACTGGGCGGCAGCACCGTCACGAAGCACCTCGATATGGCCGACGGCGCTGGTCGGGATCAGGTCGATATCCACCGGCGTTGAGCCGCCCGAAACGCGCGAGAGGTTGTTGATCAGCGACGTGGTGTGCCGCCGCTTGCCATTGACGAGGACGAGGACGTAGTCGCCCGAAAGCCCCCGGATCGCGATCGGACGCACACTGGCGGACGTGCCGCCTCCGCCGAGCGCCGGCATCGTCAGCGAAGGGATGATGTTGCCGAGGATTTCCTTGAGGCCGGTGCGGCCGGTGGACTTCAACTCGGCCGGGCCGATCACGTCCACAGGAACGGGGCTGTCGGCTACCGAGCGCTGGCTATGCCCACGCGCGCCGGTGACGATGATGGCCGCGCCCTCTGCATCGGCGGCGGCGTCTGCCGTCGCCACAGGGTTAGCCACCGAGGGCGCCTCGTCAGCATGCGCCACGCCGAAGGGAACGAAGGAAACGCTGGCGGCAAGCGCGGCGGACTTGAGAATTTTCACCGGAAATGGCCCTGAACTTGTGATCTGTCCGGAGCGTCATGACATGTCTACTTATTTAGTAGAAATTGCGATCTCTTATTCGTTCTCAAGTTTTTCTTGATGCAGGATAGGCCGTTTTCGGAGGTCGTCGAAGCCATCCGCCGTTCGTCATTGCGAGCGTAGCGAAGCAATCCAGTGCGGCTCAAGACTGCCCTGCATTGCTTCGCTACGCTCGCAATGACGGACCTTGGAGCCTACCCCACCGGTGCGAAGGCAGCCGCCAGCGAGCGATCGCCCTTGACCTCGCCGAACTGGCGGAAGGTATCGAGCACCACCTGCTGTTTGTCGATTACACCCTGATCGATCGGCACCGGCCACCGGGCGCCCCGTCCGGCGAATTCCTTCGCGATCGGCAGCGGCAGACCTGTCTCGGCCGCAAGGACTTTGGCGAACTCGTCGATGTGCGTGCTGGCCCACTGCAGCGCCTTGCCCTCGCGCTTGAGGAAGTCGTCGAGCAGCGGGCGCTTGGCCTTGATCGCGCTTTCGGGGGCGATGTCGAAGCCGTAGCCTTGCGAGAAGCCGCGCCCGTCGATGGCGATGCGGTTGCCCTCGGCCAGCGCCGCCGCGACGTAGGGCTGCCAGGTAGACCAGCCGTCCACCGCGCCGGTCTGCAGCGCGGCGCGCGCGTCGCTGGGGGAGAGGAAGGTGACCGTCACGTCCTTCGCGCCAAGGCCCGCCGCCGCCATCGCCCGCAGCACCAGATAGTGCCCTACACTGCCGCGCCCGGTGGCGATGCGCTTGCCCTTGAGGTCTTTCGGACCGTGGATGGTCGAGGCCTTGGGCACGATCAGCGCCAGCGCGCCCTCGGTGCGTTCCTGCGTGGTCTGCGCGCCGATCGCCTTGATCGGACTGCCCGCCTGATAGGCGAACTGGAACGGCGCATCGCCCACCAGCCCCACGTCCACCGCTCCGCTGCCGAGCGCTTCGAGCAGGTTCTGCGCGGCGGGAAATTCCGACCACTCGACCTTGTACGGCGCCCCGTCGAGCGCGCCGGAGGCCAGCATCAGCGCCTTGGTGCCGCCCTTCTGGCTGCCCACGCGCAGCAGGCCGGTGTCGGAAGCCCCGCCCCGGCCGCATGCGGCCAAAGCGAGGCTAGTGGTCAGTGCTGCAAGCAGGTTACGTCTGTCGAGCATCAATCAGAGATCCGTCCACAAGGGTTCGTCGGCAATCAGGATACGGTGCAGTTCGCGCGGGAAATCGCCGTAATTGCGCACCGCGAAGTGCACGCTGGCGCGGTTGTCCCAGAACGCCACGGTGCCGGGCCGCCACGAGAAGCGCGCCTGCACGTCGGGCCGCTTGTACTGGCGCAGCACTTCCTCCAGCAGTTCGCGGCTCTCGGACAGTTCCACGCCCAGAATCTGCGGCTGCTGCGAGAAATTGACCCACAGGATCTTCTGCCCCGTCTCGCGGTGCGTGCGCACGATCTTGTGCGCCACGATGGGGTATTCGTGGCCTGAGAGTTCCAGCGCGGGCACGAAGTTGTGCGTCACATGCTTGCCTTCGAGGCGCTGCTTCAGCTCCTCGGGCAGCGTTTCATAGGCAAGCGCGGCGTCCACCCAGATCGTGTCGCCGCCCACTTCGGGCAGGTTCACGTCGCGCAGCACGGCGCCCCAGGTCGGCACCAGCCGCCAGCTGGTGTCCGAGTGATAGGCCTCGCCCGGCTTGACCTTGTAGCCGAGCTTCTTCTCGTACTCGCGGTCATGCTTCGCGGCGATCGCGTGGACTTCCTTGTTCGCCGCGTCGTGTCGGGTGGTGGGGTGCGTGTAGAGCGGGCCGAAGTTCGCCGCGAAGGCCGCCTGCTGCGCGTCGTCGATGGACTGGTCGCGGAAGAACACGACCTTCCATTTCAACACCGCAGCACGGATCGCCGCGCGCAGATCGTCTGTCAGCGGCTTGGAAAGATCGACGCCCTCGATCTCGGCGCCGATCGTCGGCTGCACGGGACGGATGACGAGGCCCGCGTTGGCGGTATCGAACGTGGAAGCGGAAGTAGCCATTGTCGTATCTCCTCTCTTCTCGTTTCAGGCGGCCGAGCGGGTCAGGCGCGCGGCGGTATTGCGGTTCACGGGCACGTCGAGGCCCAGATTCTCGCGGAAGGTTTTCCCTGCGTAGTCCTGCTTGTAGATCCCGCGCTGCTGCAGGATCGGCACAACCTGATCGACGAAGACCTCCAACTGGCCGGGCAGCGATTCGAACAGGTTGAAGCCGTCCGAGCCCCGCTTCTCCAGCCACAGCTGGAAGCGAGCGGCGAGCTGTTCGGGCGTACCCACGAAGCCGCCCTTGGGCGTCGCCACCCGAAGCGCGATCTGGCCGAGCGTCAGGCCCTGCGCCGCAGCGGCGAGCACCTTTTCCGATGCGCTCTGGTTGCTCTTGAAACCTTCCTCGGCGACATGCGCAGGGAAGGCGCCATCGGGATCGTACTGGCTGAAGTTGTGGTCGTTGAACGAGCGGCCAAGCGCCCGCAGCGCGTTTTCCAGACTGACAAGGCCCGCCAGTTCGCCGTGCAGGCGCTCGGCCTCCTCCTCGGTCGAGCCGACCACCGGCCGCGCGCCGGGCAGGATGAACAGCTTCTCCGGATCGCGCCCGAAACCGCGCGCCCGCGCCTTGAGGTCCGCGTAGAACGCCTGACCCTCGACCAGATCCTCCTGATGGGTGAAGATCGCCTCGGCATGGCGCGCGGCGAACGTGCGGCCGTCCTCGGACGAGCCCGCCTGGAAGATCACCGGCTGCCCCTGCGGCGAGCGCGAGATGTTGAGCGGCCCCTTCACCGACAGGAACTCGCCCTTGTGACCCAGTTCGTGCAGCTTGTCGGCGTCGAGGAACTGGCCGCTGGCCTTGTCGCGCACCAGCGCGTCGTCTTCCCAGCTGTCCCACAGGCCCTTGACGACGTCGAGGTATTCGTCGGCAAGGCGGTAGCGCTCGGCATGGCCGAGGTGTTCGGCCTTGCCGTAATTGTCCGCGCTGCCCGCCAGCCATGAGGTGACGACGTTCCACCCCGCACGCCCGCCGCTCAGGTGATCGAGCGAGGCGAACTGGCGGGCAAGGTTGAACGGCTCGTTGTAGCTGACGGTGGAAGTGGCGACGAGGCCGATCCGCTCCGTCAGCGCCGCGACGGCGGAAAGGATCGTCAGCGGCTCGAAGCGGTTGAGGTAATGCGGCGAGGAGCGCGCGTTGATCGATACGCTGTCCGCCACGAACAGATAGTCGAACTTGCCGCGCTCCGCCGCCTGCGCCTGCCGCACATAGAACGGCAGGCTGGTGCTGGCGTCCACTTGCGCGTCGGGATGGCGCCAGTCGTCCCAGCCGGGGCCGACGCCGTGCAGGATGAGGCCGAGCTTGAGCTGTCTGTCTGCCATGTCAATTCCTCCTATGTCGTGAGGTCAGGCTATGCGGCGGAAGGCGGGCGGACCAACGCGATTGGCTGATGTGAAAGTGAGTTGTGCCAATGGGTTCGGGGGGCTCGTTTCGCCCAATACTCATCGTCACCCTGAACTTGTTTCAGGGTCCATTTCGCCGCCCAGCCCGGTGCTGTGACGCAGCCAACCGAGGGGGCGAATGGCGAACCGACCCTCCGGCCCCGGCTGCCCGATGGACCCTGAAACAAGTTCAGGGTGACGGGGTGCGGGACGGGAGGTAGGTTGCCGATCACCCCGCCAGCGCGACCTCGCGCTGATCCCGCTCGGCCACCTTCTCGCGCACCAGCGGGATCAGTTCGCGGCCGTAGTCGATCGCATCGGCCAGCGGCTCGAAGCCGCGGATCAGGAAGTGGTCGATGCCGATGTCGTAGTATTCCAGCAGCGCATCGGCGACCTGCTCGGGCGTGCCGACGAGGCCAGTGGAATTGCCCGCAGCGCCGGTCAGCGCCGCAACGCCGGTCCACAGGCGCGAGTCACGGCGCCCCGAAGCGGCCGTTTCCAGCAGGCGTAGCGATCCGGCATTGGGCGGACGGTGGCCCGAAATGGGCAGACCCGCCGCCTCGCGGTTGGCGCGGACCTGCTCGACGATGGCGTCGGCCTTCTTCCAGGCGGCTTCCTCGGTATCGGCGATCACCGGGCGCAGCGAGAGCGAGAACCCCGGCGAGCGGTTATGCTGCGCGGCGGCGTGGCGCACGGTGCGCACCGCCTCGCCGACCTGCTCCAGCGTCTCGCCCCAGAGCGCGTAGACGTCGGCATGACGCCCCGCGACTTCGATCGCCTCGGGCGAGGAGCCACCGAAGAACACCGGCAGGTTGTCCGGCTTGATCGCCGCGAAGGCGCCGCGCGCCTGATAGAAGCGGCCCGAATGGTCGAACGGCTGCGCCGAATTCCATTCGCGCTGCAGGATATCGAGGTATTCGTCGGTGCGGGCGTAGCGTTCGGCCTTGGTGGTGCCGACATCGCCGTCGCGCGCCATTTCCTCATCGGCGCCGCCGGTAATGATGTGCACCGCAACGCGCCCGCCTGAAAGCTGGTCGAGCGTCGCCAGCTGGCGCGCCGCCAGCGTCGGCTGGGTGAACCCCGGGCGGTGCGCGACAAGGAAGCCCAGCTTGCTGGTGATCGCCGCCGCGTGCGCCGCGACGATCTGGCTCTCGGGCGAGGCCGAACCGAACGGGATCAGCACGCGGTCGAAGCCGCCCCGCTCCTGCTCGATTGCGGCGGCGTCCACGTACTCACGGTCGAGCACGCGCGAGCGGGTGGCGTTGTGGATTTCCGAGGTGTCGTTGAAGCCGATGTAGCCGATGAACTTGACGGTCATTGCGGTGAACTCCGGTTATGATTTCAGATGACGAAGAAGCCGTGGGTGCCATCGCGCTGAAGCTGCGCGACAAGGCCGTATTCCCAGTCGAGGTAGGCCTGCATGGCGGCGCGGGGATTGTCGGTGCCCTCGTAAGGGCGTTTGTAGCGGCCCTCGGGCCCGCGCGGTGGCGGCGCGCCGTCGGGGCCGGTTTCGAGCGGGCCGGTGAAGTCGGCTTCCAGCACCAGCACTTCCCAGCCCAGCTGCGCGAGCCACGACGCGGTCATATCCGCGCGCGGGCCGAGGTCGTCGGCAACGACGATGCGCGCGCCGCGCACGGGGGCGAAGTGGTCGGTCTCCTGCACGAGCTGGCCGCCGGGGGCATTGCGGAACCCCGGCAGATGCCCGGCCGCGTAGACGTCCGGCTGGCGCACATCGAAGCGGTAGAGGGTGCGGTGCGTCTCGGCCTCGATCGCGGCAAGCTGCGCGACGTCGATCCGGCGCACTCCGGCGCGATAGGCGACTTCGCGGGCACGAGTGCGCGCCTCGTCGACGTCGCCGCCGACTTCGACACTCTCCTGCCGCCCGTGCTCCAGCTGCTGCCCTGCGAGGGTCCAGCCGATGGTCCCGTTGCGCAGCGCGAAGACGCGGTTGGGCAGGCCCGCATTGATGAGCGACTGCGCACCGATCAGGCTGCGGGTGCGGCCCGCGCAGTTGACGATGATCGCGGTGTCCGGATCGGGCGCGGCGACAGGCGCGCGCAGCACCAGTTCGGCGCCCGGCACGCTGCGGCCGCCGGGGATGCTCATCGTCGCGTATTCGTCGAAACGGCGCGCGTCGAGGATGGCGATGTCGGCCTTCTCGTCGATCAGCGCCTGCACGTCCTCGGCCGGGAGCGAAGGCGTGCCGCGCCGGTGCTCGACGAGTTCGCCGAAGGCCTTGGAGTAGGAATTGACGTCCTCGAACAGCTCGTAGCCCGCCTCACGCCAGCTCTGCAGGCCGCCGTCCAGAAGATCGACGCGGGTGAACCCCAATCCGCGCAGTTCCTCGACGGCAAAGGGGGCAAGCCCTTCGCCGTCATCGTAGACGACGACCTGCACGTCCTTGCGCGGCAGGCGCCACTCGGCCTCGGCGGCGATGCGCGCCAGCGGGATCTGCGCGGCGAACAGCGGGTGGCCACTGGCGAAGGGATGCTCGTCGCGCACGTCGATCAGCGCGATTTCGCTGCGCGCCAGAAGCGCGCTGCGGACCTGATGGGGAGTGACGGTCATGCTTTCCTCGAAAGATCCCAGAGATTGGGAAGCGTGGTGTTGGCGTAGCCGGAGATGAACGGGCGCTCCTCGCCGCTGGCGCGGTAGGTAGCGCGCTCGACCGCGCCGATGTTGGCGCCGTAGACATGGATCGAGATCGATGTGCGGTCGGCGTGGCCGTTCTCGACGCGGTGGATATCCCCCTCGCGCGGGTCGATCGCCTCGACTTCGCCGGGGTGGAGCGTGCGGGTCGCGCCGTGCTGCACCAGCGCACCGTCATGGTCGCGGTGGAGGAAGCTTTGGACCCTTTCGGTGCCGCCCAGTACCCCTACGAGGCCCCATACGCGATGGTCGTGGATCGGCGTCGCCTGCCCCGGCCCCCAGACGAAGGAGACCACGCTGAAACGCTCGGCGCTGTCGCAATGGAGGAGGTACTGCTGGTAACGTTCCGGGTGAGGCCGGGCGTATTCCTCAGGCAGCCAACCATCCTGCTCGACCAGATCTGCCAGCAAATCCGCGCCATCGCTCAGAATCCGGTCAAGATCGTCCGTATCGTCAAGCAACCCGGCGAAGTCCGTGACGAACCGGCGCAGCGGCGACAAATCCGTGGCGATCGCTATCGGGGCAAAGGCGTTCACGGGCGCGCTCCGGCATGCAGCGCGACGATTTCCCCGGCAGGCCGTTCCTCGACCAGACCGCCCAAGGCATCGAGCAGGCGCTTGCGCAACGGCGCCGCCACGGCAGCCCGTTCGGGACCGCGTGGCGCGCTAATCCGCTCCTGCGCAACGATTTTTCCGCCGTCGAGCAGCACGATGCGATCGGCCAGCGCAATGGCTTCGTCCACATCATGTGTCACCATGAGCACCGCCGGACGATGACGACGCCACAGCGAAAGCACCAGTTCGTGCATCCTGAGGCGCGTCAGGGCGTCGAGCGCTGCGAAAGGCTCGTCAAGCAGCAGCAGTTGCGGCTCGCGCACCAGCGCACGGGCGAGCGCCACGCGCTGCGCCTCGCCGCCCGAAAGCGTCAGCGGCCAGGCTTCGAGACGGTGGCCGAGGCCCACTTCCTGCAGCGCCTCTTCCGCCAGTTGGCGCGCATTACCGCGCTTCAGCCCGAGGGCGACGTTGCGCCACACCTTCTTCCACGGCAGCAGTCGCGCGTCCTGGAACACGACGGCACGCGAGCCGGGGATGGTCACGTCCTGCCCCTCGACGGGATCGAGGCCCGCCAGCGTGCGCAGCAGGGTCGTCTTGCCCGAGCCGGAGCGGCCGAGAAGGATGACGAACTCGCCCGCCGCGATCTGCAGGTTCAGCCCCGAAATGATGGTGTTGTCGCCGAAGCGGCGGGTGAAGTCGCGCAGGCTGACGACCGGATCGGGGGTCGCGACGGTTGCTGCGGGCAGCGTAAAGTGGTTCAGGCGAGCATCCACGGCAGGGTCCTTTCGGGGAGCAAGTTCACGATGCGAATTCACTGGGAGACGACGGAAGGGCGCCAGACGAGCGCACGGCTCTCGATCGCGCGGACCAGCCCGTCGGCGGCAAGGCCGAGCACGGCGTAGACCATAAGGCACACCAGGATAATGTCGGTGCGCATGAAATCGCGGGCGTTATTGATGAGGTAGCCCAACCCCGCCGTAGCGTTGATCTGCTCGGCCACGACCAGCACCAGTACGGCAACTGACAGCGAATAGCGCAGGCCCACCAGCAGCGAGGGCAGCGCGCCCGGCAGGATCACGTGCCAGACTTGCGCCGCGCGGCTCAGGCCCAGACTGCGCGCGCCTTCGAGCAGGCGCACGTCGATCCCGCGAATGCCGCCGTAGAGGTTGAGGTAGACGGGAAAGATCGAGGCGAAAGCGATCAGCGCGATCTTGGGCGTCTCGCCGATGCCAAACCAGACGATGAACAGCGGGGTCAGTGCCAGCGTCGGGATCGTGCGCTTGATCTGCATCAGCGGATCGACAGCCACCTCGCCCTGCCGCGAAAGCCCCGCGACCAACGCAAGGACGATGCCGGTGCTCACGCCGATTGCGAGACCGGCGATGATCCGCAGGAACGAGACGAAAAGGTTATCGGTCAGTTCGCCCGACACGGTCATCGACCACAGGGTCACCAGCACCTGAGAAGGCGCGGCGAGAGTGCGCTCGGGTATCAGGCCGGTCCTGGAGCCTGCCTCAAGCACCGCCAGCAGCAGCAGCGGCGACAGCCAGCGGGCCGAACCCAGCGATCGGGCCAAGCGAGTGAAAGCGGACATGGACGAAGTGCCTCGTATTGCCATGACCTCAAGCTGGCACCTAGATGTCTACCAATTCAATGGAGAAAGTCTTGGTGACCTATCAGCAACGCTCATACTGACGCCGCGAAACGCTCATCCGACGTCGGGACGTGCGGAAAACCGGGCCGGAAGCGGCACATCGCGAAACGGGACAGAATTGCTTGCCTCACCTAAATCTCTACTATTTTGATTGAGAATAAGTCATAACGCATGGATGCATGCAAGCATTCACTCCAGTCCCGAAAGCCCGCCGATGCCCGTGAATCTCCCGACCAATCTCCTGCGCAGCTTCGTCGCGATCGTCGATACCGGCTCGATGCTCCATGCTTCGGAGCGCGTGTTCGTGAGCCAGTCCGCGCTCAGCCTGCAGATCAAGCGACTCGAGGAGCTGCTGCAGCAGTCGCTCTTCCATCGCGAAGGCCGGCGCCTTGCCCTGACGGCGCACGGCGACCTGATGCTTGACTATGCGCGCAAGGTGCTCGCCCTGCATGACGAGGCGGTCGCGGCGGTCACCGCCGGGCACTTCGCCGGACCCGCAAGGATCGGCATGGTGCAGGACTTCGCGGAACTGCTTCTGACCGGCCTGCTAGCGCAATTCGCCGACCTTCATCCGGAGGCTGAACTTTACTCAAGGGTTGCGGGAACTGCCGAACTGCTCGACCTGCTGGAGCGAAGGCAACTCGACATCGTGCTGGGCTTTGCTGCGCCCAACGATGGGAACGCGGTGACCACGGCGCCGATGTCATGGTTTGGCAAGGAAGAACTGGCCGCTCATGAAACCATCCCCCTCGCCGTGCTGGAAACGCCCTGCCGCTTTCGCGAAGCGGCGATCCGCGCACTGGAGGACGCCGGGCGGCCATTCCGCATCACGGTGGAGACACCCAATCTCACCACCTTGCGCGCGGCGGTGGACGCAGGGCTTGGCCTTACCTGCCGCACCGGGATGTTCCTGCGCGATGCGCCGCTTGGAGACATCGGCCTGCCCTCGCTGCCGCAGGTCGCCTGCGTGCTGCACACCGCGCCGGGGCTGGACGGCCCGACGCACCAACTGGCGACACTGGCCCGCGAGGTCATCGCCGGGCTGCCGAACTGACGCTGCTTATTCGATAATCTCAAGCGGTTCTCAGGGCTTCTCGTTGGTCGCATCGCCGGGCTTTCCATAGCCTTGGGTGCGATCAACGATGAGGCATACCGATGACCGAAACCCTGAACGACCGCTTCGCCGCGCTGCAGGCCGAGCGCGAGCGCACCTGGAGCGCCGAGCAGCTGGAACGCAATGCGTCGCAGCGCCGGGTGCTCGCCCTGCGGCACGATCCGTCCCGGCAGCCGAAAGCAGGCGACACGGTCGCGCCCTTCACGCTCATCGATCAGGACGGACGCGAACTGACCCGCGACGCGATCCTCGCGAATGGCCCGGCGGTTCTGGTGTTCTTCCGCTTCGGAGGCTGTCCGGCCTGCAATATCGCGCTGCCGTGGTACAACAAGACCCTGCTGCCCGAACTGCGCGCGCGGGGCATCCGCCTGATCGCGGTCAGCGCACAGATTCCGGTCGATCGGGACCTGATCGCGCGCCACGGCCTCGACTTCACCGTGGCGTCGGACCCCGGCTACGCGCTCGGGCGCCAGCTCGGCATCACGTTCCTGCCCGAAGAGCAGCCCCCGGTCGCCCCCGGCCAGCCGTGGATCGGCGCGACGCTGGGCACCGACAGCTACGAGATCGACCAGCCCGCCGTATTGGCGCTGGCATCGGACGCGAGCGTGCTGTTCTTCGAGGCCAGCCCCGACTGGCTCAAGCGCACCGAGAGCGAGACGATCCTCGCCGCCCTGCCCGCGCGCCAGACCGCGACCACCGGCGCCTGACCGCGATCAGAGCCCCTCGCCGCCGACCCAGTGTTCGTCGGCGAGGAAGCGCGCGAGGCCCCACACCTGCCGCCGGATGTCGGGCACGGCGACGATCTCCCACGCCTCGCCCTTGGTGATCGGGCCGACGGCGAGCAGCCGGTCCTGCGCATTGCCCTCGGCATCGCGCACCCGGCCCAGGTGGTCGACGTCCACGCCCAGGCCGTGCGCGTCGCTCCGGACTAGGCCCGCCTTCAGCAGTTGCGCCAGGATCGGTGCGTCAATCCGGTGCAAGTCGCCGTCCGGTCCGGCACAGTTGAATACGCGGTCGACTTCGATCGTCTCTGCGACCTCACTGCCGCGCGGGCGATAGTGCACTACCGCCCGCGCGCCGACTGCATCGGCGCCGCGCAGCTTGCCCGCCACGTACTCTAGGCGCCCGGCCGCCTCCATAACCTCCAGCCGCTGCGCGACGGAAGGGGCGAGACGGTGGCGGTGAATGTCCCAGTACGGGCGCAAATGCCGCAGGAACCGCGCCTGGGCTGCGGTCGAGTGGCGACGCCAGATGTTCTGGGTATGCGGGCGCAGGGCGTCCACCGCACCGCGCCAACCGATCTCCCCTGCCCTTTGCCGCACGCCGCGCACGAGATCCGCGCCGCGCAGGTCCGGATCGGGCACCGGGGTAACCACCGGCCCGCTTTCCGCGTGAGCCAGCGGCTTGAGCCCCCGCCGCGACAAAACCGTGACCTTGCCGCCGAACCCCGAGCTTTCCAGCGACAGAACCACGTCGGCGGCCGTCAGCCCGCTGCCGACGACCAGAACGTGATCCAGCGCGGCAAGCCCCTCGATCGCCGACCGCGCCCACGGATCGGGACTGTAGAGATGCCCCGGCAGCGCCTCCAGGACACGGTGCGGCGCGGGCGGGAAATTGCCGAGGGCCAGCACCACGCCGCGGCAATCGACGACATCGCCGTCGGCCAGCCTCACGTGCGCCGACCGGTCGTCGAAATCGACCGAACATGCCTCGCCGTCGATGATCTGCGCGTCCGGCCCGGCCTTCGCCAGCGCCTGCACCAGCAGTTCACGCAAGTATGTGCCGTAAGTCAGGCGCGGTACGAAGCGGTTCGCCTCGTCGGCATCGGCGAAATCCATCCAGCGCGCGAAGTGCTTCGCGTCGTCCGGGAATGCGCTCATGTTGGACGCGCGCACGTTGAGCAGGTGCTCGGGCCGCCGCGTACCGAACGCCACGCCCTTGGCAAGCTGCGCGGAATTGCGCTCGATCAGCGCGACCCTGACCCCGTAGCGCAGCAGGTTGATCGCCAGGAGCGTTCCGCTGAACCCTCCTCCGACGATCGCGATGGGAAGGTCACGGGCGACGTTGTGACTGATCATGAAAAGAAGGTTTCCCATCCGGCTGATGAGGCTCGCTAACAGGAAATTCCCGCTACGGGATATTTTTTGTCCTCATAGATTGCGACGAACCGCACCGAGGGGCCACCAGTCGTTAACCATTACTAGTGACCTTCGGTTTATACCGATGCTCCTGATCAAGGTTAGGGCATGGCGGTTCGATCGCATCTCGTTTTCGTTTGGCTGCTTGTGGCGGCGCTGTTCTGGACCTCTCCCGCGCGGGCGGAGATGGTGCGGATGCGCTCGAACGTCTGCTATGCGACCGCACCGGCCGACCATCCAGCCACCGCGTCTTCCGTCGCGCGGCTCCAATTCGACTGCGCCCGCACTCCGGCTTATTCCTCCTATGGCAAAGGCTGGGTCTGGCTGAAGCTGCGCGATCCCGGCGCCCTGGCCAGCCTGCCCTCCGGCTGGCTGTTGATGACCGACCAGACCCGGTTCGCGCGCATGACCACCCTGGTGGTCGACACCGAAGGGCGCGTGCGCACCACCACGATCACACCCGGAACCATCCGCGACCACTGGGCACTGGGCGGCATGTTGCGCTTCGCCATGGACCGACCCGGTGCGCAGGTTCGCGACGTCTACATCGGCTACCGCGACCTCGACGACCTCTCCCTGATGCGCAAGCTGACGGCGGCGAGCCCGCGCGATCTCCTGCACCTCGAGGGCATGTGGCTGGGTCTGATGGGCATTTTCGCGGGCGCCATATTCTCGGCCTTCGCCTACAACCTGCTGATCTACACCGGGCAGCGCCTGGTATTCCAGCGCTGGTATCTCGTCTGGTCGATGCTGGTCCTCGCCTATGGCCTGACATGGACGAACGTGCTGGCCTTCGCTTTCCCCGAATACGTTGGTCCAGTGGCCGTGACGACCGACTATCTCCTAGTCGCCGGACTGATCGCAGCCGGCAACATGTTCTTCCTTGCCGTCATCGAGGAAGGCGTGCTGCCCCGCTGGCTGGTGCGATGGGGCAAGGTCTGCGCCTGCCTCAACGTGGCGGTGGGACTGATGGCCGCCTTCGTGCCCGTCACCACGCCGGTCGTGCTCGACCGCTGGCTCAACGTGGTGTTCGTCCTCAGCGTCGCCAGCGTCGGGACGGGGAGCGTCATCGCGCTACGGGCACGCAGCCGCGTCGTCTGGTTCTACCTCGCGGGCTGGACGCCGGTGCTTTCGGTCTTCGCGCTGCGCGTCAGTCGCAATTTCGGACTGACCGTGCAGGACGACATGATCGACATGGCGACCTTCGCGACGCTCGCCTTTGAATCGATCGCCCTTTCGCTCGCCATCGCCGACCGTTTCCGCCTGCTCGGCAAGGAGCGCGATGCCGCGGAACAGGCCCGCAAGGTCGCGCAAGTCGAGAGCGAGACGTTCCGCCGCGCCGCCCAGACCGACTACCTGACCGGCCTCGGCAACCGCGCCGCGTTCCAGTCCGTGCTGCGCACGATGTGCGAAAGCGCCAGCCGCGCGCCGTTCATGCTGCTGCTGGTCGACGTCGACCACCTCAAGCACATCAACGATCGCCTCGGTCATGACGGCGGCGATCTGCTGCTCGGCAAGGTCGGCCGAGGCCTTGCGGCGGCGGGCGGCCTGGGCTCGCACGTCTCGCGCATCGGCGGCGACGAGTTCGCGATCCTGCTGCCCTGGGACCCCGCCGCCGAACTGCGCATCCGCCGCGCGCTCGACGAACTGCAGGGCGCGACGCTGACGCATGGCGGTCGGACATGGGCGCTGTCGCTCAGCATCGGCCTGGCCTGTTTCCCGCAGGATGCCTTCGAACCGGACGTGCTCGTAAAGAATGCGGACCTCGCGCTGTACCAGGCCAAGCAGGAAGGGCGCCGCCGCCTGCTCGACTATGCACCGCACCTGCGCGAGCAACTCGACAGCCGGCAGCTGTTCGGACAGGAGGCCCGCCAGGGCATCGAGCGCGACGAGTTCTCGCTCCACTACCAGCCCATCGTCGACATGGCGACCGGCGCGATAGGCTCCTACGAGGCGCTGCTGCGCTGGCAGCACCCGGTGCACGGACTGATGACCCCGGCGGTCTTCGGCGACATGCTGAACGAGCGCAAGCTGGGCCTTGCGATCCAGCAGCACGTGCTCGACATGGGCCTCGCCGCCCTGCGCGATCACCCCGAGCGGATGCCCAGGCTGTCGGTCAATCTCATCGCCGCGCAGCTGGACAGCCCCCATGCCGCCGCCCGCCTGCTGGCGCGGATGCGTGACTACGGCGTCGCTCCGGAACGCCTGTGCATCGAGGTTACCGAGGACTTCGTGCTTGGTCGCGCCGTCGACGAAACCGCAAAGGCGCTCGACCTCCTCCACGAAGCGGGCGTCACCGTGGCGCTCGACGACTTCGGCACCGGCTATGCCTCGCTGATCCACCTCAAGCACCTGCCTTTCGACGTGCTCAAGATCGACCGCTCCTTCACCCTCGGCCTGTTCGAGGACGACGGGCAGAGCGAGGCGATCATCCGCGCCATCATCGGGCTCGGGCAGGGCCTCGGCAAGCAGGTCGTGGCCGAAGGTGTCGAGACCGAAGAGCAGCGCCTTAAGCTGGCGGAGATGGGCTGCCAGCTGGGCCAGGGCTACCTCTTCGCGCGGCCCGCTCCAATCGAGACCTTCGCTCCCGCAGACACGGCATCCCGCGCGGCCTGAGGTCCCTTCAGCGCTTCAGGCCGCGTGCGATCCAGGCGGTGTCGTTACCGAAGAATCGCTCCAGCCGCCACGCATTCGCCCCCTCGGCATCGAGCCAGGTCGCTTCCTTCGCCAGCGTCAACCCCGAGGTACCCGGCCCGCTCGGCGCGTAGAGAGCATAGCGGGTGGTCGGCAGCTTGCTGGTCTTGCCCGGCGTCCATTCGGTGAAGGCGCCCGGCGCCAGCGGCGTATCGAGCACCGGCTGCAGGAACACGACCGAGGCATAATCGCGCCACGGTCGCCCGAGCGAGACGTTGCGCGCCGCCGGATCGGCGGTGAGGCGGCAGTCCTCGAACACGAAGGCGCTGTCCTCGCCCGGCGCGTTGCGGCTTTGTGCGGTGTACATGACGGACTCGTGCGCCTCGCCGTGAAGCTGGCACTTGCGGAAGAAGGCCTTGGCATTGCCGAACACGAAATCGACGTGGCCGGCGATGTAGCAGTTCTCGAAGTAGGCGCGGGTTTCCTTGCCGCCCTGCCCGTCGTTGACGAACAGCGTGTCCTGATGGCCGAGCATCCGCACGTTCGACACCACCGCCGCGTCGCCCGTCAGCGATACCGCCACCGCCTGCGAGGGCGCGTGCGCGGGATCGAGCCACCAGTCGTTCGACACCGTCAGGTTGCGTAGCGTGAACGAAGCACCGGTCACGCTCAGGGTCGCGGACTTGAAGGTGCCGCCTGCCGTCATGGCGGAATCGCCGTAGACGAGGACGACGTCGTCCGGCCGCCTGCCGGTGCCTGCCAACGTGACGTTCGCGGCGCTGACGGTCAGCTTCTCGCGGTAGGTTCCCGGCGCGATGAGCACTTTGCCGCCCTCGGCCGCTACCGAATCGATGGCGGACTGGACGGTATGGAATGCCTCTGCCTTCGCCGGGTCGACGTGGACGGTGCGGGCCATGGCAGGCGCGCTCAGCATGGCAGGTGCGACAAGCGCCGCGCAGATCAGTTTATGGTTCACGAAGTCCTCCCCTGTCTTGCCAGCCATTCGATGGCATTGGCGAGGAAACGGCGCTGCAGCGGCGCCACCATGTCCGGCATGCGGTGGACCACCGCGTGCATCCCCTTGTTCGCGGCCACCAGCGTTGCCGCGCCGTTGTGGCGATCGTGGTCGCGGCTGTAGCCGGCGACGATCTCGACGCCCGGCCCGTCCACCAGCAGTCCGTTGGAAAGCCGACCGTCGACCTGATGGAAGATCCCCGCCGCCCGGTCCGCCGGGATACCGGCGAACAACGGGTGCGCGCGCAGGTAGTTCCAGTTGCCCATCCACGGCGCGCGAATGTCGCCCACGGTGCCCTTGAACTCCAGCAGGCCGAGATCCGCGAGTTGCCGCGCGACGCCTTCGGACAAGCCATCCTCCGGCACCAGCGCCAGCAGCGGCACGCCCGAGCGCACGGCAGCCAACACTTGCGGCGACAGTTCGCCGAGCACCAGCTTGGGCTTCTCGCCCTTTTTCGGCTGCGCTTCAAGGCCGGTCTGCTCGCCGATCTGGCGACGGGCGATCTCGTCCGCCTTGAGACCCGAGGCGATGACCAGATCGTACCGCTGCCCCGGCCGGAATTCCTCCAGCCTGAGGCCGGGCAAAGCCTCCAGTTGCGCCCGAAGACTACGCGCGATCCCGGAGACGGCGACGCGCCGCCCGGATGCCACCTGAGCGGGCAGCCCCGCCACCCACAGACTGCGCGTGAAGCTCGCGCCCGGAGCGCCGGAGAAGGACAGGCGCACCTGCCACTCCCCCTCTCGAACCAAAGCAGGCGTCGTGACTTCGTGGGCGACCAGCTGACTGAACCGGTCCGGCACCGTGGCGACTACCGGATAGCGCCCCAGTTCCACGACGGCGCCCTGCGGATCGCGCAGGGACAGCGCCAGTTCGCCGCTCACCGCCTTGCCGGTATCGTTGAACAGGAACAGGTCGAGCACCGCGCTCTCCCCGGCCGCGTAAGCCAGCTTGCGCTGCTTGGCGACGGGGCGCACCGGCAGCAGGCTGGCCCGCACCAGCGCCGGGTCGGCCTTAAAGCCGCGCAGGTTGTCGACGATGCCGGAGTGGTTCTCGATCGCGGTGGTCTCCCACCCGCTGATCGCCGCCACGTCCACCTCGTCGCCGATGCGGATGTTCTCCATGTAGTTGGCCCAGGCGTCGTAGCTCTTGGCGCCGATCGACAGGAACAGGTCCTGCGCGGTGGGGAATGCCTTGCGGAACCCCCAGCGCTCCAGGAACGCCTCGGTATTGGCGAGGATCACCGCATGGTCGGCAAGGTCGTAGGAGCGGCCGCCGCCCTTGCGGATCGTCTCGACCATGGCGGCGTGATCGTCGGCGACCGCGCAGCCTTCCATCTCGCCGAACTCGACGATGAAGGGCTTGCCGGTCTGGCGGTGGATGTAGTCGTCGGGGCTCTTGTAGAAGGCGTCGTACCACTGATCGCCCGCGCCCTGATGGTTGTCCCACCAGCCACCCCACTCGACCTCGTCCGAGCGGTAGTATCGGTCGCTGTAAGGCACGTACATCGCCTGGGAGGCGCCGCGCTGGACGAAGCCGTCGTTGAGGATCACCGTGCGGCTCGGATCGGCGCGGTGCATCGCCAGCAGCACCGCCTGCACATCGGGGTTCGCGAGGTCCGCGCCCAGCTCGTTCTGCAGCGTGTACTGCACCAGCGAGGGGTGCGAGCGGAACGCCCGGACCATCGCCACGCACTTCTCCACCTGATAGTCGCGCGCGAAGCGATCGGCGTCGGAGAGTTCACCGTTCTTGCCATAACCCGCGATGGCAAAGCGGCCGCCTCCGGGCTCCATCACGCGCAGCAGGCCCATCTCGTCCTGCCGGTCGAGCACCTCGCGCTTGCCGACGTTGCGGTGGAAGTGCAGGCAGTTTAGGCCGAGCGCCTTGGCCGCCTCGACTTCCTTTGTCGCAAGGTCAGGGCGCGGCCAGAGCCCGTTGAAACCCCAATAGCCCCACGAGATCGCCGAGTAGAGCTTGATGCGCCGCCCGTTGAGCCGCAGCATCGCGTCGCTGCCCAGCCCCTCCGGCGCGAACCAGCGGAAGCCGAAGCGCACATCGCGCGCATCCTTGCCGAACGAGAGGCGCAGCGTGTGCAGCACCGGGGCGTCGAGATCCCACAACTGCGCGTCCCGTGCCTCGACGCGGAAGCGGACATGCGCGGTGGTCCCCTCGACGCGCACGTCCTCCAGCGCCACCTTCGCCGGAAGCCTCGCGCCTTTGTCATCGAGCAGCACAGCCTTGGCGAGCTTTCCGGCCCTTGCCGCCAGCGCGGCGTCGCGGCAGGCAACCTCCATATGCGCGGTCACCACATGCGGATCGGGCGTATTGAGCACCCAGGCGTCGGCCACATGCGCATCGAGCGGGTGGCTGGTGAGATACACATCCCGGTCGATCCCGCCGAACCCGTGCGAGCGGAACAGCTTCACCGCGCCCCAGGTCATCGTGGTCGAATCGCGCCAGTCATAGCGGCCGCCGGGGTTGGTGATGCGGATCGCCAGCCGGTTGCGCGCGCCGGGCCGCAGCGCCTCGGTCAGATCGCAGACGATCGGCAGTTCGGCCATGATCGAGTAACCGACCAGCTTCTCGTTGAGGAACACCTCCGCCCGCAGCCGCGCGCCGCGAATGTGCAGCAGCGTGCGCCGCTTCGCGAATGAGGCGGGCACATCGAAGTCCTTCGTCCACCACGAAACGCCGCGATAGGCGCCGTTCTGCGGCACGGGATCGTCGTTGGCGTAGCGGTACTCGTCGTCGGTATAGGGCCGCTCGCCCAACTTGCCCCAGACGTGCTCCTCCACCGTGGTCGGGAGGGTAACGGCGACTGACGGCGCGCTGTCGAGGATGCCCCACCCACCCGTCGGCGGATTGACCGGCAGGCTGGGAAGATCGACCTGCGAAGGCAGCACGATGCGATCGTCCTCGAACCGCGCCTCGCGATCGAGCCAGAGCCGCCAGCCCTCGTCAGGCAGCGAAATGCGGTTGCCGTGCTCTACCGCCAGCGCCGTCGAAGGCAGCATTGCCGCCGCACCCGAAGCGCCCGCGACGCCGATAAAGCCCCGACGATCGAGCGCGGTCATCGACCCGTTTCCGTCAGGCGTGCGGATTGATGCTGTTCCATGCCATCCCTTCCCCCGTTCGCGGCGCCGGCTTGCTGCACGTTCACCCGAATTGAGATAGCGCTATCATTGATCAAGCCAGATGTGCAAGAGCCTTCGCTAAAAGACGGCCGGGATAGAGATCCCGCGCTCGCGATGATGATGAACGAGAATTGCCCGATCAGGTCGAAGGCGCGGCGTCGGACTCGCGGTGGATCAGCTCGAAGGTCATCTGCGCATGGCGGGGCGCGAAGCGGCGACCTTCGCGGCGGGTGCGGATATCCTCGACCAGCTGCAACACCGCCGCGCGTGACATGTCGGCGATGGGCTGGCGGATCGTCGTGAGTTCCGGCCAGGTCGTCGTCGCCTGCGGGGCATCGTCGAAGCCGACCACGGTAAGGTCGCGCGGCACGTCCAGCCCCATGCGGTGCGCCACCGAGACCACCGCCGCCGCCATGTCGTCGTTGCTGGCGAAGATCGCGGTCGGCCGCTCGGCCAGAGCCAGCAGCTGTTTGGCAGCGTCAAGGCCGGAGCGGTAGGTGAACAGGCCCTCGACCACCAGCGCCGGGTCGGAAACCAGCCCCGCCTCTCCCAGCGCATCGAGATAACCGTAAAGCCGCAGCGCCGAAGCCGTCTGGTCCGGGTTTCCGCAGACGAACCCGATCCGCTTGTGCCCCTGCTCGACAAGATGCCGCGTCATGGCCGCCGCCGCCCCGCGATCGTCGATGTTGACAGAGGACAGGAAGATCGGCGGCCGCCCCGAAGCCACCGCGACGCCGGGCACCTCGGCGTCCTGAAGCAGCCGGTGGATGTCGTCGGCATCGCACAGCGGCGGCGGCAGGATCAGGCCGTCCACTCCGCTGTCGATGAGCCGCTGCACGATCCCCGAGCGCTCCTCCTTCGTCTCGCACAGCTGGACCACCAGTTGCACGTTCGCCCGGCTCGCCTGGTCGAGGCTGCCGACGAGGAATTCGTTGAGGTATCCGGCGCTCGGGTTGCTGTAGAGCAGGCCGATGCGGATCTCGCTGGCCGCCGCGAGGTTCCGGGCGGCGGCGCTGGGCGAATAGTTCAGCGCCTTGATCGCCGCCTCGACCCGCTCGCGCGTTTCCTCGCGCACGTTGGCCTTGCCGTTCATCACGCGCGACACCGTCATCAACGAGACGCCTGCCTCGCGCGCCACGTCCGAGATGGTATTGCCCGCGCGCGACCGGCGGGAGGTACGCGGCCGCATGGGCGATCCGTCGATATCGTCTGCCATGCGTGCCTCAACTCCCTGCCTGAACCCTCGCTGCTAACGCGCCCGCAAGCCGCTTGCAATGTGAGCGGCTGATTGATAGCGCTATCAGAAATAATAGGGAGAGCATCGTGACGCACCGAATCGGGCTGCTGCTATGTGCGGCGACCATCGTCCTGCCGACCATCGCCAGCGCACAAGGCACTGCCGAACCACCCAGCCCCGCTATGCTCCAGAGCCGCGCCACTGACATGGTGCGCGCGATGACGCTGGAGGAGAAAGCCGCGCAGCTCAAGTCGGAGGCTCCGGCGATCCCGCGTCTCGGCATCCCGGCCTACGACTGGTGGAGCGAGGGCCTGCACGGCGTCGCCCGTGCCGGGGAGGCGACCGTCTTCCCGCAGGCCGTCGCCATGGCCGCCACATTCGATGCGCCGCTGATCGAGCAGGCCGCCGACACCATCGCCACCGAATTTCGCGCCAAGTACCGCGAGACGCTCGGCGCCGACGGCAGTTCGAAGCGCTATCGCGGGCTCACCGTCTGGTCGCCCAACATCAACATCTTCCGCGATCCGCGCTGGGGGCGCGGACAGGAGACCTTCGGCGAGGACCCCTACCTCACCGGCCGCATGGGCGTATCCTTCGTGCGCGGGCTGCAGGGCGATGACCCCACGTTCTACAAGACCGCCGCCGTCGCCAAGCACTTCGCCGTCCATTCCGGCCCCGAGGGCAACCGCCACCGCGAGGACGTCCACCCCTCTCCCTACGATCTGGAGGACACCTACCTCCCCGCCTTCCGCGCTACGGTGACCGAGGCGAAGCCCGCCGGGATCATGTGCGCCTACAACGCCATCGACGGCGTGCCCGCCTGCGGCTCGCCGCTCATCGCGCAGCGGCTGCGCGGGGACTGGGGCTTTGCCGGGCATGTGGTGACCGACTGCGCCGCGATGGTCGATTTCTTCAACCCCGAGGCCCACGCCTACAGCCGCGATCCAGTGGACGCGGCGGCGAGCGCGGTGCGCGCGGGAACCGACCTCATCTGCGTCGAGTTCGGGCGCGACAAGTCCTCCGACCCGGCGATCATCGTCGATGCCGTGCGCCGGAACCTGCTGCCCGAGGACCTGCTCGACCGCGCGGTGGAGCGTACCCTTACCGACCGCCTGCGCCTCGGCCTGCCGGGAGAGACGACGCCCTATTCCGCCATCACGCCCGCGCAGAACGATACCGCCGCCAACGCCGACCTCAACCGCAAGGTCGCGCGGGAATCGCTGGTGCTGCTCAAGAACGACGGGCTGCTGCCGCTGGCGAAGGCGCCGCGCTCGATCGCGGTGATCGGGCCGAATGCGGACAGCGTCGATGCGCTGGTGGGTAACTACAACGGCACGCCGTCGAAGCCCGTCACGCTGCTGGAGGGCCTGCGCCAGCGCTTCCCCGAGGCGCGGATCGACTACGTGCAGGGCACCGGCCACGTCGGCCCGCCGCTGAAGCCCGTGCCCGGCGCGGTGCTCTGCGTCGATGCGCGGTGCAGCGCCAAGGGCGTCACCGTCGAGGAATTTGCCGGGACGGTGATCGAAGGCAAGCCCCTGTCCCGCCGCACGAACGCCGACATCCGCTTCGACTGGGGCCGCCCTGCCCGCGCGCAGCGCAGCACCGCGATGCGCTGGAGCGGCTGGATCGTGCCCGAGGCGACCAGCGAATATCACTTCCGCATGAACCTCGACGACGGCTACCGCATCACCGTGGACGGGCGCGAGATCGCCGATGCCTGGGACCTCGGCGACCCGCCATCGATCCACAACGACGGCGTCACCCTCACCGCAGGCAAGGCGTATAGCATCGTCATCGAAGCTCGGCAGGAGGGCGATCGCGGCGACCAGTCGCTGCTCTGGACCGACATGCGCGAACAGGAAGGCGCCGCCGTCGAGGCCGCGCGCAAGGCCGATCTCGTCGTCTTCGCGGCGGGCCTCAATTCGAAGCTGGAGGGCGAGGAAATGCGCGTCAACGCGCCGGGCTTCGCGGGCGGAGACCGTACCAGCCTCGACCTTCCCGCCCCGCAGGAGGGGCTGCTCGAAGCGCTTCACGCGACCGGCAAGCCGGTGATCCTCGTGCTCATGAACGGCAGCGCGATGAGCGTGAACTGGGCGCAAGGGCACCTGCCCGCCATCGTCGAGGCGTGGTATCCCGGCGGGGTTGGCGGGCGCGCGGTGGCGGACATGATCGCGGGCGACTTCAGCCCGGCGGGCCGCCTGCCGGTGACCTTCTACGCCTCCGCCGAGCAGCTTCCCGCCTTCGGCGACTATGCGATGCAGGGGCGGACCTACCGCTACTTCGCGGACAAGCCTCTCTACCCCTTCGGCCATGGCCGCAGCTACACCAGCTTCGCCTACGCCGCGCCCAGGACCGCGAAGCAGGTCGTTGCGGGCAAGGCGCTGGAAGTCTCGGCGACGGTGACCAACAGCGGAAAGCGGGACGGCGACGAGGTCGTGCAGCTTTACCTGCGCCATCCCGGCGGCCCCGCGCGCCATGCGCTGCAGGGCTTCACCCGTATCCACCTGAGGCCCGGCGAAAGCCGCGAGGTGCGCTTCATCCTCGATCCGCGCGCGCTCAGCACCGTCGATGCGGCGGGGATGCGCCGCGTGATGCCGGGCGAGGTCGAGATCTGGGTCGGCGGCGGCCAGCCCGATACCGGCGCGCCCGGCGGCTGGGCGAAAGTCCGCATGACCGGCAAGGCCGTGCCGCTTCCAAAATAACGACGTCCTAGGGAGAGAGAACCATGCGCAACCTGAAAGCCCTGCTCCTCGCAACCGCACTCGCGGCCGCGCCGCTGCAGGCCGCGACGATCGGCACCATGACCCCGGCCGAGCCGGTCACCACCGCGCGGATCGCCGCCCTGCCCGCAGCGCAGCAGCAGGCGTGGGATCGTTACCTCGCCCGCTCGCAGGCGCTGATGGCGGCGGACAAGGCGGCGCTGGCCGCCGAGCGCAAGACCCATCCGGCGAGCAACCCGCCCTCCGGCCCCTCGGGCGGCGGCGGGATGCCGATGGACAAGCCTGCCGCGTGGTACGCCGGGGCGGAGGCGCGGCGCATCGCCGCCACCGTGGTCAGCTTCCAGACCCCGGCGGGCGGCTGGGGCAAGAACATGGACCGCTCCGGCCCGGCGCGGCTGCCCGGCCAGAGCTGGGTCCCGCACGAGAACCTGCCCGCCAACGCGCGCGAGGACATCGTCAGCGCCAGCGAGGAATGGCGCTACGTCGGCACGATCGACAACAACGCCACGCTCGACGAGATGCGCTTCCTCGCCCGCGTTCAGGCGCATGCGCAGGGGCGCGAGGGAGACGCGGCGCGCGCTTCGTTCCGCAAGGGGCTGGCTTATCTGCTCGAAGCGCAGTTCCCGAACGGGGGCTGGCCGCAGGTCTATCCGCTGCAGGGCGGCTATCACGACGCGGTGACCTACAACGACGACGCCATGGCGCAAGTGCTCGCGCTGCTGGAGGACGTAGCGGGGCGCAAGGGCGACTTCGCGTTCGTGACGACGGCGGAGGCTGGAAAGGCCAGGGCAGCATACGATCGCGGCATCGGGGTGATCCTGGCCACGCAAGTGCGGGTGGACGGCAGGCTGACCGGCTGGTCGCAGCAGCACGATGCGCTGACCCTGGCCCCGGTCGGCGCGCGCAACTTCGAGCCTGCCACGCTGTCCAGCAACGAGAGCGCGCGGTTGCTGGTTCTGCTGATGGAGCAACCTTCGCCCTCGCCGCAGGTCGTCGCGGCTGTGCATGGCGGGGCCGCGTGGCTGCGCTCGGTCGCGGTGCGGGACAAGGCGTGGGGACTGGCCGACGATGGCATCGCGGGCAAGCACCTGTTCGACAAGGCAGGCGCCGGGCCGATCTGGGCGCGGTTCTACGACATGGCCACGGGGCGACCCGTATTCGGCGACCGCGACAAGTCGGTCCATGACGATGTGAACGAGATCAGCCTGGAACGGCGCAATGGCTACAGCTGGTTCGGCGGCGGGCCGGGTCAGGCGCTGAAACGGTACGAAAGCTGGGCGAAGGGTCGGGAGTAAATCCTCCCCCTTGGGGGAGGGGGACCATGCGCAGCATGGTGGAGGGGCACAGGCGGTTTATGTAAGGTCGAGAGGAAGCGCCCTGCACGAGGGTGCCCCTCCACCACCCTGTGGGTGGTCCCCCTCCCCGTGCCGGGGAGGATGTGCGTGCGTGATCCCTTTACCCCCGTCATCCCACAAAACCCGTCATCCCAGCGAAGGCTGGGACCGCTGGCCGCGTAAAACCCAACCCTCGGCAGGGCGCCCTGACGATAGTTGGCCGTAACAGGCCAGCGGTCCCAGCCTTCGCTGGGATGA